>CAMZEU010000110.1 GCA_947305865.1 uncultured Clostridia bacterium | reverse complement strand
CACAATTATAATCAAACGAAAAAATATAAGACTTATCCAAGGTAATATTATATTGCCTTGGATTTTTCTTGTTTAATATTGAAATTGTATTTCAAAAATGATAGTATTTAGGTAATGAGAACAATAATATTTGGGGGCTCTTTCGACCCACCACACATTGAACACATAGAACTTTGTAAAGAGGCTATCCGGACATATAATCCAGATAGGCTTGTTATTGTTCCAACTTGTTATCCACCATACAAAAGTAAAGGGTACCTATCCTTTGAAAACCGTGTAGAGCTATGTAAGATTGCCTTTGGTAGTCTTTGTAAAGAAGTAGTTGTAGACGCAATAGAGAAGGATATGCAAGGCGAGAATTATACATCTAATTATCTTCCAAAGCTTAAAGAAAAGTACGGAGATATTATGTATATAATAGGTGGAGATTCTTTAGAGAGATTTTATACTTGGCATAAACCAGAAGAAATAGTTAAGATTTGTCCTTTAATTGTTGTTCCAAGAAATCATTACCAAGATGTAAATGTGCTTATAGACAAATACAAGAAAGAAATTGGTGGTGAATACTTAGTATTAGATTATGTTGGAGACCATTGTTCATCTACAATTATTAGAGCAAAATTATTATTGAATTTGGATCCAGGTGAAGACATAACCAAAGATGTTCTTAATTACATTAAGAAGAATAATCTCTTTGATGACTATGACAATGTATTAGACCAATTACATTCATATCAAAGCGAAGACCTATTTAACCATTCTATTCATGTAGCATTAATGGCTGTAACTCTTAACACAAGAGGAGACCTAAGACTAGACTTTACAAAGGTATTTTTATCTGGTCTTTTACATGACAATGCCAAGCAAAGAAAGGAATTAGATGGGTTAGATATACCAAAAGATGCAATTGGCTCTCCTGTTTTACATCAGTTCTTAGGTGCAGAAAAAGCAAAGAGAGACTTTGGTGTACAGGATGAAGATATCCTAAATGGTATAAGATATCATACTAGTGCAAAAGCAGATATGACCCTCTTTGAGAAGCTCATATATACTGCAGACTCAGTATCTGAGGACAGAACCTATGAGCCTATACCAAAGATTAGAGAAATTGCACTAAAAGATTTTAATAAAGGCTTCTTAACAGTTCTCAAACATACATATTTCTCTATCATAGATAGAGGATTACCTATGTACAAGCTAACACAAGAAGCATATGATTATTACAAGAAAGATATGGAAGACATTCCATTGATATAAAATAAAGCGAGGAACATTACATGACAACAGAAGAATTAAGAGACAAGATTTGTGAAATCTTAGATGCAAACAAAGCAGAAAGCATTAAGATTATTGATTTCGAAAACGAATCATCTGTAGCAGATTACTTTGTAATTTGTACAGCAAAAGGCTTGCCACATCTAAAATCTTTAGCAGAAGACTTAGATGAAAAGATGGACAAAGAGTATGGTGTTACTCCAATTCACTCAGAAGGTATGAGAGGCTCCAAGTGGGCATTATTAGACTACGGTGAAGTTATTGTCCACATTTTCGAAGAGAACACACGTATGTATTATTCCATTGAAACCCTTTGGGGAAATGGAAAGAATGTTATAGATTATAATCCAAAGAAGTAATATGACAGAATTAGAGGCTATAAAATCGAGGCACAGTGTACGTCAGTACAAAGAAGATGCTATTCCAGAAGAAATCGTCAAGATTCTTCAAGACGAAATAGACATCATAAACAAAGAGCAAGGATTTAATTTTCAGTTGGTTACAAATGATCCAAATGCCTTTACTGGATTCTTTGCTCATTATGGCAATTTTACAGGTGTAAGAAATTACATAGCTATTATTGCCAAGAAAGACAAAGATATACTTGCTGGGTATTATACAGAGAAACTTGTATTAGAAATACAAGCACTCGGATTAAACTCCTGCATTTGTGCATCTTCAATTAGCAAATCCAAAGCATTAGCCACAGTTGGGAAAGACGAGAAGTTCTATTTAGGAGTATGTTTTGGATACGGCGTAAAACAAGGCGTAGACCACAAGAACAAGCCAATTGAAAGTTTATACGAGATTGAGTCTGGCGAAGCTCCAGAGTGGTTTATGAAAGGCATGGAGTGTGCTTTACTAGCACCAACAGCAATTAACCAGCAAAAATTCAAGATTATTTATAAAGCAGATGGAAAGTGTAAGGCTATTTCCAAGTTTGGTCCATGTTCCAAACTAGACTTAGGAATAGTTATGTATCATTTTGAAATTGGTGCTGGGAAAGAAAACGTTATTTGGGAGTAACAATATATGGATATTGGTGAAAGTATTTCTAAAGCCATAAAAGAAAGTAAATGGTTGAAGATTTCTTATATAAATAAGAATAAGGAAAATACTTTCTACTGGATTGCCGTAAAAGATATTAATTTTAAAAATAAATCACTATTAGTTTCTATTTTCAACGAAAGTAAATCAACTGAAGTTATAGATACATGGATTTCATTTGATGGGATACAAAGTGCGCAAGTAATTGAGATGACATCGTATAATAGAGATGATAGTCTAATTGAAAAGATTGAAAAGAATATTAAGAATTGT
>CAMZEU010000109.1 GCA_947305865.1 uncultured Clostridia bacterium | reverse complement strand
CAAGTCTTAATTTCATAATCCCAATCATATGTAGCACCAATTCTCTTTAATTGTCCTTCCATAGTTGCGATATTCTTAAGTGTACTATCTTGTGGATGAATTCCAGTCTTAATTGCATAGTTTTCTGCAGGTAATCCGAAAGCATCAAACCCCATTGGTTGGAATACTTCATAACCTTGCATACGTTTAAATCTTGCATAGGTATCTGATGGTCCGTAGTTGAACCAGTGACCTGCATGTAAACGTGCTCCTGATGGATAAGAGAACATCTCTAAAACGTACTTCTTTTTGCCAACGTTTTCTTTGTTGAACTTATAAAGTCCTGTCTCTTCCCATTTCTTTTGCCATTTTGCTTCAATTTCTTTCATATCCATATTGAAATTCCTCACTCGCTTATATGCGATAATATAAAAATCTAAAATATTTTAATTGAGAGAGTAAAAATAGTCAACGTTTGAACTACTGTAAAATCACAAAATTGTACATTTTGTGGTAAAAGTGGGCTTTAAATACCCTATTTTGTATAAAAAGTATGGGGTTGTTGCCATTTTTTGCTGTTTATCATAGAATAATGATATACCAATTTTGTGAGGTTCAAATGGGCAAATTAACAGACGATTTAAACGAATATATCAAGAACACCAAAGCACGTTTTCATATGCCAGGACACAACGGAGAAACACTATCTCCAGTTTATACATCCGCACCATATGATGTTACCGAACTAGGTTTCAATGACAATCTTAATTGCCCAAACGGAACGCTCAAAGAATTGGAAGAACGTATTGCAAAATTCTCTAAAACAAAAGATTCTCTTGTATTTACATCTGGAACCACTACAGCAATATTTGTTGGGCTTGGAGCACTTAGAAAATTGCTATAGATCAATTCTCTCACAAGTCTGTTTTTGAAGCTGCAAGAATGTGGAACTATGATGTAACAATTATACCTAGAGAATACACCAAAGAAGGCATTGCTAAACCTCTAACTTCTCTAGGCGATTTTATAGACCAAAACCCAGATATAAAGATTGTATCTTTAACAACTCCAGATTATCTTGGTTTTCAAATACACCATGAAGAAATATTAGCATTAAAAAGAAGAGGCCTTTTGGTTTTTTTAGATGCTGCTCATGGAGCACATTTTAGAGAATTGGGGATTTTTAATGAGAGTGCGGATATAATTTGTGAAAGTTGGCATAAAACACTTCCGGTATATACTGGTGGTTCTGTTCTCCAAATATGTAAATATACATCAGAAAAACTAGCGGATATATGTAGAATGCTTAGAGCAAAACTACATACTACCTCCCCTTCCTATGTAACATTATCTTCATTTGATACTACTATAGACATGTTAGAAAATAACAAAATTAACTTTTTAGATGTAGCTGTTCAAATAAACAACATTAAATTCCAACATCCTGAATATACATATTTAGATGGAGATATAACTGCCAAACTAACAATTAATGTAAGCCCAAAGTATTTTGAAGATGCGGGCATTATTCCAGAAACTTCTTTTGGAAGATGGACCAACTTTATTATTACACCTTTTAATGTAGACAAATTGCCTTTAATTGAAGAAATTCTTAAAAAGGCAAAACCTATAAAAAGACCAGTTAATATATATATACCTAAGGCACCAAAGAAATTGCCAAGGAAGGTTAAAGAAGATGCAGAGATAGATTTTATTGAAATAGAAGACTCTCTTGGTAGAATTTCTGCAACGGATGTGGGAGCATATCCTCCTGGTGTCCCTGTATTATTTGAAGGACAAAAAATAACCAAGAGCCATATTAAATATCTCTTAAAAACAAAGGATCATTCCTTTAATTTAGTTAACGGTAACATTGCTGTGGTTGAGAAATAGATTATAATCTATCTTTTATCTCTTTTCTAACTTTTTCTAAATCGCTATTTGTTAAAATTGGGATCAGTTTATTTATCTCTTCTATACTCTTATCCCACCATTTAAATTTAAGCAATAATTTTATCAATTCGTCATCAAATCTTTTACGTAATAATCTTGCAGGATTGCCAACAACTATTGAGTAGGCTTCGACATCACTACCAACAACACTATTTGCTCCAATTATTGCACCATCTCCAATGTGTACGCCAGGAAGTATAACTGCATTTTGTCCTATCCATACATCATTGCCAATTACAGTATCTCCTTTTAAAGGCATATCTGATTTTGTTGGTGGGTTCATATCCCAACCTTCTAGAGTGTAAAAAGGATATGTAGTAACTGAATTCATTTGATGGTTTGCGCCATTCATAACAAACTCAACACCTGATGCTATTTGGCAAAACTTTCCAATAATAAGTTTATCGCCTATCCAGTCATAATGATGAGTTACATGACTTTCAAATTCAGAATCTGCGATATAAGTAAAATCTCCAACTATAATGTTTGGATTGTTTATTGTTGGCTTTACATAGATTTCCTTATCGTACCCTGGTATTGGATGAATAACTGTTGGATCTGGATTCTTGCCGTTTTTCATAACTATTTTTTTACTTGTTGTTTAAATATTGAAGAGCTTCTTTATACCCTAAGAAACCTTTACCAACTATTTGTTTTTCTGCATACAGTGCGATATATGAGAACTTTCTAAACTCATCTCTGTTGTTTATGTCTGTAAGATGAACTTCAACTGTTGGAATTTGAACAGCTTTTAATGCATCTAAAATTGCT
>CAMZEU010000108.1 GCA_947305865.1 uncultured Clostridia bacterium | reverse complement strand
TCACACCCAAGCAACCATACTCTTATAAATTCTTCATTTAATTTAGCATAACTATTTTTCTCAATTTTACTAAATGTTCTACATTTAGTATTTTCATCAAAATTGAGTTCAATTCTATAATAATCATCCGTGTATTTTTCATCAGCAGTTTCATCTGTCAAATTAAAGAACACTTTCAATGTCCCATCTTCTTCGACACCAATTTGAGCATTGACAAAATAACTCAAATTACCCATCTTCATCTCTTCACATTCTGGTGATTCAATTTTGTGCAAAAGAGTTGTCCAGCCATCATAATTTGTTCTCTTATATGCATATGAAACATTATCCTCTGCAATGTGCTTAAACTCTTTCATTAATTCTTCATATTTGTCTGTATAAATAATTTTTCTGAACATAAATACCCCTTATTTATTTTTGTATCTTGTTTGTTAATACTTTGATATAGTTTTTAATTAACCAAATACTAAAGTTACAAATTGTTAAAAATGTTGTTAAGTATACGAAGCTTCCGCCCTTCATCTATATTATACGACATTCAACGTTCCATTTTTCGCACATAACAGCAAAATCTTTAAATGCAGTTTAAAAAAATGAGGTCCGAAGACCTCACTGTATATCTTTTAATATATTGTATATATTAACTCCAAAGAATATCGTCTTTTATTTTCTTTATCCAAGCATCAATTTCTTTTTCATCTGTCTTCAATTCGTTGGTCTCTAGATCAAATTCTATAATGTTTTCATCTGCAAGAACTGCACCCTTACAAAGAGCTCTCATATCTCCTATTGCATTTCCTGGTCTTCCAGCATGTGTTTGGAATAAAATAACAATCTTTTGCTCTACACTTACAGAAGATAAGAATGTTCTAATTGCTGGTGCCATAGAATACCACCATGTTGGTGTTCCTAACATAACTACATCATAGTCTGCAACATTGTGTTTTAATTGCTTAATTGGTGGCATATACTTTTCATCCACTTCTTTCTTGCCTTGCTCATCTACAGTCTCTGCATTATAGTCTAGAATTGTTTCAATTCTTTCTATGTCTGCTCCTGTTCCTTCTGCAAGTCTCTTTGCTATCTTCTCTGTATTTCCACCTTCTCTTGAATAATATAATACTAATGCTTTCATATAATACTCCTTTTTCTTTGTGCTAATATTATATAAAAATACTAAATTCTTTTCAAATATCCGTATTCTGTTCGTTTGTTTCTTGTATTATCTCTTGCTTTTTCTTTCTCTTATAAGTAAATATTTCTTCTTGTATTCCTCTAACATATCTAATTCTTAACAATGCAATTGTTAATCCATATCCCACAACCACAGAAACAGAAGCTTGTATGCAATCATTTGGAATGTTAAGAAGTGCTGTTGCAAAACCAGAGACATACTCTCCTCCGTTAATAACACCAAGCATTACTCCTGTGCCAACATAATAACCAAACATCATCCAAAGTCCAGATATAATAAAGGCTACAACATAAGAAACAAAATCTTTAACTTTCTCATTTTTTACATATTTCTTAAACACCCAAACAATAGTGCCACACATTAATCCTTCTAAACCTTTAACTATAAAAGTTAAAAGAGCAAAAGTTGGTGCATATATAATGTCTGCCAAAGCACTTCCAAGCCCACCACATATAAAACCACCAAGTGGTCCTAAAATTGCAGATGCCACAAATATTACAACATCTCCAAAATTGAGATATGCGCCTACACCAGTTGGCATAGGAATAACTACTATAATTGTTGCTACTAAAACGAGTGCTGTTAAAACGGCTAGGTATGCAATATACCTTAATGCAAAATTTCTTTTCATTTTCTCTCCCATTCAGACTTTACTGTCGGTTTTGGAATCACACCAAATCAGCTGCTGAGACTGTTGGACTCGTCCGTGTAAACGGCATTACCACCGGTCTGGAATTTCACCATGCCCAGAGTTTTATTTTTCGTTAGTTTAAACCCATATAAATGGTTTGTCAATTATTTCTTTTTTAAAAGATTCGTCATTGCAATTAGTACTGCAATAATTGTTACACCGGTATCTCCAAATATAGAAAGCCAAATATTACCAATTCCTATAGCACTCAATACAAGTATTGAGATTTTTACAGTGAGAGCAAATATAATGTTAATTAAAACTGTTGTCATAGTGCGTTTAGCAATTTTTTTAGCCGAAACCAAACTAGATAAATCATCCTTAACTAAAACCATATCCGCACTCTCTATTGCTGCTTGAGATCCAATACCTCCCATAGCAATACCAATATCTGCTCTTCTTAAAGATGGAGCATCATTAATACCATCTCCAATATAGGATACAACCTTTCCCTTATCTAAATTCTCTATTGCATCCTCTACAACCTTAACCTTATCTTCTGGCAATAAGTTTGCGCTGTAAGATTTTATTCCAACAGTATCTGAAACAGCCTTTGCAATAGCCTCATTATCTCCAGTTAGCATTCTAAGCTCACAGCCCATATCTTCCAAGGCCTTACAAGCCTCTATAGAACTCTCTTTAATCTCATCTGCAATAATTACTCTAGCAACTAGTTTGTTGCCTTTAGAAAGGTATATGCACGTTCCTACGCATATTTCTGTATCCATATTGGATACAACTTCACCTATATAATTGAGATTGCCTAGTCTATAGTCTTCATGGCTTAATCCTTTACCACTTATCTCACTAACACTCAAATCTCTTAGTTCTATGTTATTCTCTT
>CAMZEU010000107.1 GCA_947305865.1 uncultured Clostridia bacterium | reverse complement strand
TCTTTTTTGGTCGGAGTGATGAGACTTGAACCCATGGCCTCATGGTCCCGAACCATGCGCTCTACCAACTGAGCTACACCCCGGTATTTCTAAATCTTAACAACACTAAATCTCAATGTCAAACTTGGAATATGTGTTTGCCTTTTTAATATTCCTTGTTTTATAATAGCACTTGCATTGGAGCGTGGTGTAGTGGTAGCACATGAGCCTCTGGATCTCAGTGTGAAGGTTCGATTCCTTTCGCTCCTGCCAATATAATAACAGCACCCTTTCGGATGCTGTTTTTATTATTCTCAAATTGCCCAAACTCCATCTTTGAATAGTTGAATTCGTTTTCCGTTTTCGTCTATTCCAACTACAGATAAATCATCTGTTCCTATCATGAAGTCTACGTGAATCATAGAATTATTGATTCCCATCTTTGTTGCTTCTTCTGTAGACATTGATGCCCCATTTGGCAATAATTCTTTAAATCCTATACCTAAAGCAATGTGACACACTGCGTTCTCATCAAATAATGTGTTATAGAATAAGATGCCACTTTGATTAATTGGAGATGTATATGGGACCAAAGCACATTCGCCGAGTTGGCATGCACCCTCATCCATTTTAATCATATGCTCTAAAACTTCTTGGTTCTTTCTTGCCTTAACTTCTACAGCTTTACCATTTTCAAATCTAATTGAGAAATCTTCAATTAATTGTCCTTGATATGACAAAGGTTTTGTAGCAACTAATAAGCCATCACCAGTTCCAGCAAGTGGAGATGTAAATACTTCTTCTGTTGGCATATTAGGATTAAATTCTTTACCAGTATCTGTTTTTTCTAATCCTGCGCCCCATGCACATCCTTTAATTAACTCAACCTTAAAGTCTGTTCCATTTTTGGATTTATATTCTAAGTATTTAAGATTCAAGTTAGTTAACCAATTTCTCTTTTCGAGAAGATATGCGTTGTGCTTATCCCAATTTTCATTTGTTCCACTTTCTTCTACTCTGCAAGTATAGAAAATTGCTTCCCAAAGTTTCTCAATAGCTTCTTCAGTACTGCATTTAGGGAATATTTTCTTTGCCCATTTTTCACCTGGAACTGCAGCAATACACCATTTATATCTTCCATCCATTGCCTCTCTATATGGCTTAATTTTTGGAAATGCTTTCATATTTGCTTTAGCAATCTTTTGAGGATTAATGCCTTTCATTAAATCTGGATCTTCGTCATCAATATATAATTTTGATGGAAGCTTTTTGCTAGCATATTTCCACTTTGCAATTGTATATGGGGCGACTTTGCCTAGGTCTGCTAATTTCATATGTTTATATGTAAGCCTATCTGTACCTTCACATGACCAATCTACAACTACCTTCTTTGCTCCTGCTTTATAGCATTCTTCAACTACTAAAGTTGCAAATTCATGGTTTTGTACACTTGCATAAACCCAAACTTCTTCGCCTTTTAAGACTCTAATACCTTGTTTGACAAGTAATTCTGCATATTGTTGTAATTTCTTTTCGTTCATAATATGTTCTCCTTAATGAATATATTTTACAATAAAAAGTGCCCAATATCAAACAAAACCATATTCATAACCTAGATTATGAATACATTGACATTATTACTCTAAAATGATATTTTTGTCTTATGAAATATTTTATTACTACAGATGTGACAGCTGATTACCCAAGATGTTTTGAGGAAGAAGATTTCTCCATTTTACCTATGTCATATATTTTAGATGATGAGGTTTATGATGGTATTAAAACACCTTATTTGTCCGCTGTAGAATTTTTCGACAGACTATCAAGTGGTGCATATGCAAAGACTGCTATGGCTACACCAACAGTTGTATATAGTTTCTTTGAAGACCTACTCAAACAAGGCAAAGATATTATTCATATTTCTTTCGCTGGACCACTTTCTGGTGCATATAATTGCTATTGCAATACTGCAGAAGAATTAAGAGAAAAGTATCCGGATAGAAAAATTAATATAGTAGATTCTAAATCCGCATCAATTGGCGAAGGATTGCTCGTTTGGTATGCATTAAGAAATAGAGATAATGGTGCATCATACGAGGATGAGGTTTCATATATTACAAGTATGAGAGATAACATGGGACACCTATTCACTATTGATGACATTATGCATCTATATAGAGGTGGGAGATTAAAGAAGAATGCTGCTCTTATTGGAAAGACAATTCAAATTAAACCTATTCTCTCTTGTGATCCGGATGGAAACCTTATAACAATTGGAAAAGCTATTGGAAAGAGAAATGCTATTAAATCTGTTATATCCTTCTTTGAAGAAATGTCTAAAGGACAAGAACAAGATATTATTTTCATCCAACATGCAGACAATTTAAAGGACGCAGAAATATTAAAGAGCAAAGTCCTTGAAATATGCAATATTTCAGAAGACAAGATTATTATAGATGAGCTTGGGCCAATTATTGGAACACACTTAGGTAAAGGTGCTTTAACATTATCTTTCAAGTGTAAAGATAGAAAAGAAAAATTAAAGTTTGAAAAATAATAAAAAAAGTAGGTTCTCACCTACTTATTTTTTTATAAATGATATGTCCCAAATTTCCAAACCGAATCTTGTATCTGTGTTGGGCTATATTCATGGTGATATAAACTATTTATTTGTATTGCATTGTTTTGAACTTCAAAGTTTCCTCTCAAATAGAAATCTGGTGGATAATCATGAGAGAATGTCATATCATAACTATCTCTATCTGCTTTTCTAATATATTGATAAGGATC
>CAMZEU010000106.1 GCA_947305865.1 uncultured Clostridia bacterium | reverse complement strand
AGCACAAAAAGAAGGAGAGATTACAAAGCAATCTTTTGAAAAGCATCTATATAGTGCAGACCTTCCACCAATAGACATGATAGTTAGAACTGGTGGAGATAAGAGACTAAGTAATTTCATGCTATATCAAGCAGCATACTCCGAATTATTCTTTGTAGATAAGCTTTGGTGTGATTTTAATGAAAAGGATTTAGATTCTTTGTTAGATGAATATTCATCTAGACAGAGAAACTATGGTAAATAATATGAAAAGACTTATAACGGGACTTTCTTTAATATCAATAATGTTTGGAATTATGATTCTAGACTATTATTTCGTATATGGAGCATATTCCATATTCCCAGAAGGTAGTAAGGTTGTTCCAATTTTCTCAGACATTTTAGTTTGGGGATTACTTGGAATCTCAATCTTCGAAATGTATCGTTGTTATAAGAGTGCAGGATACAATTTATTCAAGACACCTTTAATAATACTTGGTATTGCAATTTATCCAGTTTTCTTCCTTCTAGAATACTTCAGAAATCTAGGAGTTTTAGGTGTTGTAATAGTTCTTGCATTTGTTCTTGTTGTTGAACTTATAATGTTTACATTATCAGACAAAGAAAAATACAAAATTAATGACTTATTTGCTGAAATGGCAATATTCCTTTATCCAGTATTCTTATTGTCTCTAGCATTCATCTTGTCTTCAATGACAAGTGGTATTTACGTTGTAATGTTTGCAACATTCTTAGCAGTAGCAGGAGATACATTTGCATACTGGTTTGGAAAATCATTACATAAGAAATTCCCAAAGAAGATGTGTCCTACAATCTCTCCTAAGAAGACAGTAGTTGGTGCAATTGGTGGAATCTTTGGTTCTATATTTGCAGCAATGGTATTCTGGGCATTCTTTGAGGTTGGTGGAATATCTCAAACAGCAAATATGGCACAAGTAGTTGCAAATTGCAACTATACATTATTCTTCCCAGCAACACAATTAAGTGATTTATGGAGAAGTGGGTTAGTATATGCAGCAATCGGTATTTTAGGTGCATTCGTCTCTGAACTTGGAGATTTAGCCGCATCTAGAATCAAAAGAGCATGTGGAATTAAGGACTTTGGTTCATTATTCCCAGGACATGGTGGAGTTACAGATAGAGAAGATAGTATTATGTTTGCTCTAGTTCTTCTTGCAATAGTTCTCCCAATAGTATATTTGGCATAATATGAAGACAAAAAAGACTATAACAATTTTAGGAAGTACTGGTTCTGTTGGTAGACAGGCTTTAGATGTTATTAGAAAATTCCCAGATAGATTCAAAGTTGTTGGATTATCTGCATTTAATAATACTGATTTACTAAGAGAACAAATCGAAGAATTCAAACCAGAGTATTATTTCTGCAAAGAAGGCACTATTGAGATGCAAAGATCCATCTTCGACTTTATGATAGACGAAGAACCACAAGATAAAAAGAGTTTGGGCTCTTTAGAAGAACTTGCGTCAGTAGAGAGTGATGTAGTTTTACTTTGTGTTAGTGGTATTGCAGGATTACTTCCAGCCATGACAACACTTAAAAGAGGAGCAACATTAGCAATAGCTAATAAAGAAGCAATTGTTGCAGGTGGCAGACACTTAAAAGCTGCAGAAGCTAAATTCGGTGGAAAAATTATTCCAGTAGATTCAGAACACAATGCAATATTTAACTGTATTGGAGACGATATTGCAAATGTTAAGAATATAATTCTTACTTGTTCTGGCGGAGCATTCAGAGATTATTCAGCGCAAAGACTATCTAAGATTACCCCTGAGGATGCTCTAAACCATCCAAATTGGAAGATGGGCAAGAAGATAACAGTAGATTGCGCAACACTATTTAATAAAGGCCTAGAGATAATAGAGGCCATGCACTTATTCCAAGTAACAGCTGGGAAGGTGAAAGTTGTACAACATAAAGAGAGTATTGTTCATTCATTAGTTGAATTCAATGACAACTCTATGAAGGCATTACTTAGCATACCAGATATGAGAATGGCAATAGAGAATGCATTATTCTATCCATCTATTGGAGACGAAATTATAGAGCCATTAGATTTAGTTAAGATTGGACAATTGAATTTCTCTGAACCAAATTACGAGCTATTCCCATGTCTTGAAATAGGAAGAAAGGCTGGAATTATGGGAGATGGCGCTTCCATAGCTGTTTCAGCTGCAGATGAGATTATTGTAGATTCTTTCCTTAAAGGAAAAATCAAGTTCACAGATATTCCAAACAAGTTAGAAAAAGTTCTATATAAGTTTGAAAATATCCAAAAGATTGGTTTTGACGACATTCTCGAAGTAGATGGTGAGGCAAGAAAGTATACATATTCATTAGGAGTATAAATGCTAACATTACTTTCAGTAACTGCTAAAGATGTATTTTCTTACATTGGATACATAATCATTGCATTGCTTGCATTGATGGTTATGATAGTAGTTCATGAAAGCGGACATTATTTAGCTGGTAAACTTTTCAAGTTTAATATAGACGAATTCTCCATTGGCTTCGGACCAGCAATCTTCAAAAAGAGAAACAAGAAAAACGGTGAACTCTTTGCTATAAGATGCATACCACTTGGTGGATATTGTGCATTCCATGGTGAAGACGAAGAGGATGAAGATAAAAAGGTTGAAACTAAAGACTTTTCGCTTTATAGCGAAGTAGACCAAATGAACAATCCTAAAAAGGTTGGATTCAATGACCAAAAACCTTGGAAGAGATTAATAGTTCAATTCGCTGGTGCTGGATTCAATTTCTTATTTGCAATTATTGTTATTTCAATATA
>CAMZEU010000105.1 GCA_947305865.1 uncultured Clostridia bacterium | reverse complement strand
ATTGGTAAATACCAATTGCTGTATGAACTCTTTCAATTATGTCTTTTTGGTTATACCCATGCTTTTTTAAAGCATCTGCTATTTTTGTTGTCATCTCTTCTTCTAACTCTTTAAACTTGCCCTCAACAATTGGGTCTGTAGAGGTTAGAGAGTGAAGTGCCTCATGAATAGATGCGTGCTCTTTATGTGTTTCAACAACTTTCTCAATAATATTAGGAACGAGTTCCTGCAAATTAAGATTTTCGCTCATCTCATCAAATAGCGCTAAAACAGGATTAAATACGTCAGCAATATAAATATCCAAAACATCTAGAAGAATGTCTCTCTTGTCGTGGAAATAGCCATAAACAATACCAGTAGATACACCTGCTCTTTTTGCAATTTCAGCGGTGTTGGTATTAAAGTATCCTTTCTCAGCAAAAAGTTCATATCCTGCACGGATAATGCTCTTTTTCTTTTCAATGGATCTTTGTTGTTTTGGTTCTCTAATTGTTTCTGCCATATGTCTCCGTAAAGTATGTATATTATACATAATAGAAAGCTAAAAAGCAACAAAATTACAAAATGTGAAAAATATTTCATTTTTTTATTCCAAATGCTTGATTTCCCAATTTCACAAAAATATAATGTTATTGAAAGTAAATGTGAAACAAATTTCATATTTTATCTAGGAGAGAAGAAAATGCAAAAGAAATTAAGCGCATTCAACATTGGTGATGAAGGTGTAATTTGCAAGGTTGGGGGAGATAAGAAAATCCGTAGACGTTTATTAGATATGGGACTAACGCCGGGGATAAATGTATATCTCAGGAAGAAAGCACCTTTGGGAGATCCAATAGAAATAACACTTAGAGGTTATGAGTTGACACTTCGTAAGAACGAAGCGGAATTTATTGAGATGGAGACGAAAGAATGAAAAGAGTTGCACTAGCAGGAAATCCAAATAGTGGAAAGACAACATTGTTCAACAGTTTAACAGGAGCAAGCGCACACGTAGGAAACTGGCCAGGTGTAACAGTAGATAAACTTGAGGGTGTATATAAAAAGACTCCAAGTCCTATTGCTATAGTAGACTTACCAGGTATTTATTCATTGTCCCCATACACATCAGAGGAAGTTATTTCAAGAAACTTCATCATAGATGAAAAACCAGATTGCATCATAGACATTGTAGATGCAACGAATTTAGAGAGAAATCTATATTTAACAACACAATTAATGGAGATTGATGTTCCAGTTGTTATAGCTCTAAACATGATAGATGAAGTTGAAAAGAACGGAGACAAGATAGATGCAAAGGCACTTCAAGAAAAGATAGGATTACCAGTATGTCCAATATCTGCTCTAAAGCAAACAGGTCTTGAAGAATTAATGGCCATTGTTTATGAGGAGTCTCAAAAGAGTAGAAAGGGTGTTACAGTATTACAAGAGAGTAAACTTTGGCACCTTATACAAGATTGTCGAATTGCACTTGAAGGACAAAATATAGGAGATAGTCTTTTCCATGCTATAAAGCTTGTCGAATTAGATGAACTTGAAGTTAACCAACATCCATCTTCAACGGAAATGGTAGAAAAGTTTAAAGCAACTTTTGAAGATGATATTTTTGGCGATGATTTAGATGCCGTAATCGCGGATGCAAGATACAGATACATAACAACCAATTATTCTCCTGCTTTAACTAAAAAAGTTAAACTAGACAAAGAGAAGAACAATAAATCAGATAAGATAGATAAAGTTTTAACTCATAAGATATGGGGTATACCAATATTCTTGGTGATATTGTTCCTTGTATTCCACTTAACATTCTCAGAGGACATGTTATTCTTAGGTGCCGGTGGTGTATTTGACAAAGACAGTGAAGAAGAAATAAGTGAAGTAGTTGAAGAAGACGTTGAATACGAAAACAAGATAGACGAATTCAGAGCGGGCATCACAGTTCATACATTCTTTGGATATGAAGAAGGCGTATATTCGCCAGGTGTTATTCTTCAAAACTGCATGACTACATTCACAGACTTTATTACTGTATGTGTAGATCAAGGGCTAACAGATGTTAATGCACCAGATTGGGTAATAGGCTTTATATGTGACGGAGCTCTTGGTGGATTGTTTGCAGTTGCATCCTTTATCCCACAAATACTCTTACTATTCCTCTTATTCTCTATTTTAGAGAATAGTGGATACATGGCCCGTATAGCATTCATGCTAGATAGAATATTTAGAAAGTTTGGTCTATCTGGAAGAGCTTTCTTGCCAATGGTTATGGGATTTGGTTGTTCTGTACCGGCAATGATAAACACAAGAACTCTTGCAGATGAAAAAGAGAAGATTGCAACAATTAGAGTAATACCATTCTTTAGTTGTGGGGCAAAGTTGCCAATATTAACGGCTATTTCTGGCGCGATAATAACGGCATTTGGTTTAGGCAATGCAGATCTTATTACATATGGCATGTATGTATTAGGTGTAACAGTTGCAATTTGTGCAGTATTGCTAATGAGAGGCACAACTCTAAAGGGAGAAACACCTCCATTTATAATGGAGTTACCACAATATCGTTGGCCACAAGCAAAGAGTTTAGCAGCACTTACATGGGATAAGTTAAAGCACTTTATCCAAAAGGCATTTACCATCATTTTGTTGTCCACAATAGTGATTTGGTTTATTAGTCATTTCAGTTGGGGATGGAACTATTTGCCAGATGAATCTATTAATGACAGTATTCTTGCTGGAATAGGTAAGTTGATACAACCATTATTTACCCCATTAGGGTTTGGTTCGCAACTAGGTGCATTTGGATGGGTATTTGCAGTTGCTGCACTAACTGGATTAA
>CAMZEU010000104.1 GCA_947305865.1 uncultured Clostridia bacterium | reverse complement strand
GAAACGGAACAGCAAGTATTTCTAATTTAATTAGAGATAAGAGCGGAAAAGAAAATAACATAAAGAAAAGAGAGACTAGTGGTGATGGACAATTAAAATATGATATTACTATACAAGACTATGGTGCATCCGAAAATCATGGTTTTGATTTTATTACATTAGATAAAACATCGGCCGCACCAGGAGAGACAGTTACTTTCCAAACACATGTCCAATGGGTAAACGATTCGCATACAGAAAAGAGAGAGATTTCAAGTATAGCAATAGAGGGAGAATATGTTGAAATCCAAAATAATTCTTTTGTAATGCCTGCTCGAGATGCCAACATTTTAGTAATGATTGGGGTTTATAGAAAAATAGTAATACAACAACCATCAAATGGAACAATTAGTACTAATAAAGAATGGTATAATGTTGGAATGCAAGAAGATATACATATAACCCTTAATCCGGATAGTGGGTATGCATATAAAGAAAACACTCTTGTATTAAGTTGGGAAGTTGGTTATGGACTAGAAAGTGAAACGCTCGATGTGGATGGTGAGACAAAAACTGCAACACATTATTTACCATCCAGTTATAGTGAGATTACTTTAACTTGTGAATTTGAGATCCCACAAGCTCCAACTTACGGTGTTTCTGTAGGTTATATACAAAATGGGACAATCAGTCCCACAAAAAATATTTATGAAGAGAATGAGAAGGTAGTTGTCACGGTTAATCCAGATAAAGACTATGAATTAGATGAGTTGTGGTATGATGAAAGTACACAAATTACAAAAGAAAACAACGAATACTTTTTCAATATGCCAAATCATGATGTGACTCTACATGCAACATTTAAAGAAAAAAAGTACCTCATCACGGTTATTCATGAAAATGGAACCGTTGTTTTAAAACACGAAGACAATGTTCTTGAAGGGAATAAATCCAAACAAGGCGAATCTGTAAAGATATATGTTTCACCAAACGATGGGTATTTGCTTGAATCTATAAGGTTGAGTGATAAAAATATAATCATAAAGAAAAATGAAGGTGATTATGAATTTACTATGCCAGAAAAAGATATTATTTTAACAGCATCATTTGTTACTAGCGAAGAAGCTATTGCTGTGGAACATTACGGTTATATTCCAACAAGTGAAGACTTATCTGAGATAACAAGTGGTACTCATTATACTTTTTTGAATAGCATAAGATCGGAATTTATTGATTTGGTGTACATTGATAACATGATCAAATATGATGATGATTCATTTAGAGTAATATATTGTATTGAAATATTTGGTCATCTTGATAGCCCACAAAACGAGTTGCAAGAGTTAATATCTAATTGCTTGTCTGGACTTTATCTTACAATTTATCCTGGAGATGGTAGTGCACCAATAAAAGCATTATTTGAAGATAATAATTTAGATGTTGTTTATGATATAGGTGATAATTCTCAGAAAGCATACATAATTTGTTCAGCATTTGAAAACGGAAACGAATTCCATAAAGATGATCCTGTTTATGGTAGTATTCTAGAATTTTTATATGTTGATGAATAATATTGGAGGCATTTATGAAAGCAATACATAAATTATCATTTCTAGTTGTAATCTTTGCTGTGGCATTTGTATTCTTTTTTGGGATACTAAACACAACAACAGAGGTATCATATGCAGCCTCTAAATCCGAATTAACAATAGAGGGAGATATTGCTACTATTGGCGAATATCCACAAACAAGAGTCACAGATGATACCCTATTTTCAACCCTTTTATCGCTTGAGGTTGGATCAGACGGTTATTACACATATGAGGGTATTAAGTATGTAAGATGTACAACTAAAAAGCCGAATAGTACAAATATGAAGTGGAGCAATGGTGACACAATTCATGATGCATCAGTCGAATTTTTCAAGGTTGAACCACTTCAATGGTATATAGTTAATAAGGATTCGGATTCCAATATGATGATGCTAGTTTCTGTAAAAGTTCTAGATACTCATGCCTGGCAAACACAATTTGAACATGAAAGCAATTTCTCCAGTTATAGTGGTAAATATATTACAGCAACAGGAGTTCCAGCAAACACTCCAGTTTATGATTGGCAATATAGTGAAGTAAGAAGTTGGTTAAATGGTGACTTCTATAATAATGCATTTAGTGACAATGCAAAGAAGAGTATCTTAAAGGTTAATATGCCTGCATCCAAGACAACATCTGAAGTTGATGTAGAACAAAATGTTGGTTTGATTTGTTATGAGGATTATGAAAAATACGCAACAGTATTAAAGGATCCAAGAGCAACAGATTATTGTAGAGCACAAGGTGTTGAGTCTATTTATGAAGAATGGACATATGCTATGTTTAACACAATTACAACAGGATATTGGTATGGTTTTATTAAATGTTTAAGAGGAGCCGATACAACCGCCACAACAGATTATTTTGTAAGGGTTGAGAATGAGAATTCGGCAATTCGTCCAATGATATTTGTAAGTTCTCAAGGAGCAAATATTGTTAAGTCCAAGGAAGAAAAAGAAACTAGCACAAGCAAGGGATTACTTATTGCTGGTATTGTTCTTGCAATTGTAGGCGCAGGACTTGCTATTCCAATGATGATAATTACAAGCACTAAATACAATAAACAAATGAAGGCATCCAAAACTGCTTATAAGATGACTAAACTTGAAACTATTTTAATAGCTGTAGGTTTACCATTATTGATTGGTGGCTTGTGTATGGCAATTATTCCTAAAGCCGCAGATGGATCGCTTGGCATCGGTGGAGCAAAACTTAAACCAGGTATATATGTTCAACAAGGTCAATTCTCAGGTGGTGGTATTGCACAAGTCGGTCATACAGCATCTAGATTAAATGCGGATGGCACTTTTGATTATACAGACTCTTATGAAAAAGGTAT
>CAMZEU010000103.1 GCA_947305865.1 uncultured Clostridia bacterium | reverse complement strand
GTACGATTTGTACACTAGAGACATTATCTGGCATTAAGATAATTAACCTTAAATTAGACGGAGAAAAGGTTGTTGGAGCCACAGTAAATATGGGCAAACAAATAACCAATCCTAAGGATATTCCAATGAATCTAGACCTTGTTAAAGATGGATATGAAGACTTAGTAGTTGCTATGCCATATACCATCAATGGTAAGGAATATGAAATAACTGGTGTATCTATGGGTAACCCACATTGCATTATATTCATGGATGAAAACGTATTAGACCTGGATTTAGAAAAAATGGGACCAAAATTTGAAAATGATCCAATCTTCCCAGAAAGAGTTAATACAGAATTCATTAATGTCATTGGTCCAAACGAATTAAGAATGAGAGTTTGGGAAAGAGGTAGTGGTGAGACACTTGCTTGTGGTACAGGTTCATGTGCAGTTGGTGTTGCAGCAATACTTAATAAGAAAGTAGACCCAAGCAAGCCAATACTAATTCACCTAATTGGTGGAGACTTAACAATTGAAGTAAAAGACGAAGGAGTCTTTATGACAGGTCCAGCAGCAATTGCTTTCACTGGAGATGTAAATATAGATTGAGGTAGATTATGAAGATTAACAAGAATTATTACAATTTAGCAGAAAGTTATTTATTCTCAACAATAGCAAAGAAAGTTAAGGCATATACAGAGGCTAATCCAGATGTAAACATTACAAAACTTGGTATTGGAGACGTAACACTCCCACTTGCACCTTCTGTAATAGATGCATTACATAAGGCAGTAGAAGACCAAGCTAGTGCAAGTACATTCTATGGATATGGTCCAGAACAAGGCTATGACTTCCTAAGACAACCTATCCAAGAATATTACAAGAAACGTGGAGTAGATTTAGACCTTAATGAAATCTTTATTTCAGATGGTGCTAAGTCTGACATAGCAAACATTATGGATATTATGGACAATGATAACTATGTTATCATGCCAGACCCTGTATATCCTGCTTATTTAGACGTTAACGTAATGCTTGGAAGAAAAGTACTATTCACAATTGGGAACAAGGAGAACGGATTTAAGCCATTACCAGACAAGAGTGTAAAGGCAGATATAATTTATATCTGTTCACCTAACAATCCAACTGGTGCTGTATATAATAAAGAAGAATTAAAAGCATGGGTAGACTATGCACTAGAGAACAAAGCAGTTATTCTCTTTGATGCAGCATATGAAAAATATATCTCTTCAGATGATTTGCCAAGAACAATATATGAAGTTGAAGGTGCAAGAGATTGTGCTATTGAAATCTGTTCACTTTCTAAGACAGCAGGCTTCACAGGAACACGTTGTGGTTACACAATAGTGCCAAAGGCACTATATAATGGAGATATGAATAAGATGTGGGTTAGAAGACAAACAACTAAGTTCAACGGAACATCTTACATAGTCCAACGTGGTGCAGCAGCAGTCTTCACAGAACAAGGACAAAAAGAGATTAAAGAGCAAGTTCAATACTATATGAACAATGCACATACAATCCATGACGAATTAACAAAAGCAGGAATTTGGCACGTTGGTGGTGTAAACAGTCCATATATTTGGTTAGAGGTACCAGCAGGAATGACATCTTGGGAATACTTCGATGCTCTTCTTAACGAAGGACACGTTGTTGGAACACCAGGTGTTGGATTTGGTGCACATGGAGAAGGATTCTTTAGACTTACAGGTTTTGGTAATAAAGAAAAGACAGAAGAAGCTATAAAGAGACTAGTTAAAGTTAGAAGATAAGAGGTGAGAATATGAAGATTATACTTACTCAAGATGTAAAAGGTTTAGGAAAAGCTGGAGAAATTAAGGAAGTTAATGACGGATATGCAAGAAACTTTCTTATAAAGAAAGGAATGGCGGTTGAAGGCACACCACAAAACCTTTATGCAGCAGAACAAAAGAAGAAGATAGCTGCAGAAAAAGCAGCAGCTGCTAAAGCAGAAGCCCAAGAGATTGCAAAGAAGCTTAATAAACAAGATATTAAGGTATCTGCAAAAGGAGGAGAAAACAAAGGAAAGATGTTTGGTTCTGTAACTGCAGAAAATATAGCAGAAGGTCTCAAACTTGCTGGTTTTGATATAGACAAGAAGAAGATAGAGACTAAAGAAACAATGAAAGAATTCAAAAAGTATGAGGTTACTGTCCGTGTATATCCAGAAGTAACAGCAGACATCATTGTAGACGTAGTAAGAGCTGAATAATGAAATATAACGTAGAGTTAGGCTTTGAAAATAGTTCTTTTGTACAAGACACAGATCTATACTGTTTTAGTACAGATTCTGTAATCCTTGCTAACATAGCAAGAATTAAGAAGACAGACTATGTTGTAGATCTTGGAACCGGTGCAGGAATCATCGCAATACTTATTTCTCTTAAGAGAGAATGTAAGAAAGTATTGGGTGTAGACATTGATGAAAGGGCCATAGCTCTATTTGAAGAGAATATTAAGAGTAATTCATTGGAGAACAAGACAAGTGCTCTCCTAATGGATGTAAAAGACGTACATAAAGAGATAGGGAATGGAAAAGTGGATGTAGTTCTTGCTAATCCTCCATATTATCTCGAATCTTCCTTACATGGAAAGGATGCTTCTTCTAAGATAGAGGATAAAGGAAGTGTAGAAGATTTCATCTCAGCAGCAGCTAAGATACTTAAGTTTGATGGAGACCTTTATATGGTTATGAAAACAAACAGACTTGTAGATGTCTTAGTGTTGTTACGTCAATATAAGTTAGAACCAAAGGAACTAACATATATAGCACATAACAAGAATTCCGAACCAGGATCATTTGTTATTAAAGCTAAGAGTGGTGGCAAGAGTGGTTTGCTAACTAAAACATTATATATAGAGAATGAAGATGGCACCATGACAGATGAGTGCAAGAAATTATATGAAGGAGTAAGAAAGGAATAATGGCAAAACTATATGTCGTAGGAACTCCAATAGGCAATTTGCAAGATATTACACTAAGAGCTTTAGAAACTCTTAAGGCAGCAGATTATATTGCTTGTGAAGACACAAGAACATCTATGGTTCTCCTTAATCATTATG
>CAMZEU010000102.1 GCA_947305865.1 uncultured Clostridia bacterium | reverse complement strand
AATTTTGCCACGCCTATTGTAGAATGGGTAATAGCGTTTGAGCAGTTGTGCTTTTACACTATTTTTTAAAATTTCATTAATTTAAAAAAAAGCGTTATGCTTTTATAACTTGCGATTGAAAGTCTGGTAAACTTTTCAGTAGTATACAAGTTATGGGTTTTATAATATGATATTATGTCATTTTGACGTGAGTTCATTTACTTATATCTTTATACAAAGGTTTTACCAGACACCTCAATCGGAGATATATTTAGGTGTAGATGATTTCACGCTTTTTCTGTATAATGTAAATATAAGATTGTTAAGGACAATCTTTCCTTTAGGAAATCATCAAGGAAAACTTATCGCTTATGCGAAAAATTAATTTACTTTTGATAGGAGTATTCTTATTCCTATCTTCGTGTAATGTACTTGCACAAGTATCCTTTACAGAAGATAATATCACTTACACAGTCACAGGGGCAAATAGTGTAACAGTTACAGGTCATACAATAACTTCAAACACAGACCTTGATATTCCTTCTGATGTTACACACAATGAAGTGACATATCTTGTAGAACATATCGGTGATGAGGCTTTCCTTAACTGTCCTTATCTAACTGACCTTATCTTACCAAGTACAATTCTTTCTGTAGGAGAAAGTGCTTTTGAAGGCTGTGAAAATATATCCATGCTTAGACATAACGGAAAAGGATCAATAGGAGATTATGCTTTCAATGGATGCACTAACTTGACAGACATAGTATTTTCAGAGCTGATTACAAGCATAGGTGAGGTGGCTTTTGAAGGTTGTAGTCTTGTATCAGTAAATTTTCCAAAAGATTTAACATCAATAGAGCAAAATTCTTTTCGAAGTGCTTTTAGCTCGAATTTTCAAGTAAACATAGGTCCTACAATAACTCTTGCTGAAAAAGATAACCTTGTGGAATTTCTTAGAACCATAGATTATGGTAACGCTTCAACTTACACTTTAAATGTCTCTTCTTCTAACCCATATTATTCAACGGACTTCGAGAATGTAGTACTTTTCAACAAAACTCAGACAACGCTTTTCTATGCAGAAGCATGGAGGTATGAAGCCTTTAACCTTACCCTTTTTCCCATTACTACCATAGGAAAAGGAGCATTTAGATATGCAGATATAGTGACAATTCTTTTACCAAGTACTCTAACAACAATTGAAGATGAAGCGTTCAAAGATATATATGGTCTGCGGATTTATTTCTTTTCTGAAAATCCACCATCCTTAGGGGTAGATGTTTTTGAAAACAATGAACATACCCCTGAGTTATATATAAACAATGCAGACGCTACTGCATGGGAAACTGCGTGGGGGGACCAGGCTGATAATTGTAGATTCTATGTTAAGCATGATCTATCAAATATTACCGAACCAACATTTTATGACCAGACATGTGAATGGACTGGACTGACTGGAATCATCAAAATCAGCTCAACAGGTTCTTTGGAAACAGATGAAGATGGCTATGGCCTTATTTGTGATGAATATGCCGATTTTGGTTATAGTGTAGATGTCATGATTAGCAGAACTTTACCTACTGACACATGGAGTTTTATTGGGAATCTGCAACCTGCAAGAACACAATACAAGCATCTTTGTTTAGAGGATGATGTTGATTATTACAATTTCTTTGCAGCAAGTCCTTTTGACTATACCAATAATGCGTGGGGCGATTATGCTACAGCTACACAGACCATGCCTTCGGCTGGTAATGGATTCTTTATCTATCCTTTTAAAGAATGTTTCTATGACGTGAATCCTCCGTTTCTTTGGTGGTCATCAAGCACGAATTCTTCCGCAACTCCTAACACATCGGTCAGCGAAGAAAAAGATCATGAATCTACAAATTTAGCTTACTGTATTGTGTATGAGGACGGAATAGGCTATCCTTTTAATAGGAGTAATGATATAACAGTAACTAAAACAAATAATGGAGCAGTAAATGGAGGTGGAAAATGGTTTGCCTTGAGTAATCCATATATTGGTAGATTAAATATGTATTCTTTCTATAATTTTGCCGCTAACAAAACAGCAGGAGAAAGCAAAATACAAGGAGGAGTGATTTATACATATAATTCTACAACAAATGATTGGGATGATCCTTTGGATATAACCGACCCTGATAATATTGTTGCTCTTATGCCAGGAACAGGCTTTATGGTTGCAAGCAAAGATAATGCATCCACTCTATCGCTTACGTTTCGTGATACGCTGACGTTACAAAAAAGAGATTGGTCTAAACTTGCAACAACAAAATCCTATTCAATGGATAAGATAGTCTTTTCTGCAAAAGCAAATGAAATAGAGAAAAGAATGTTAGCAAAATTGGATGACCAAGCAAGCAATGGTTTTGACGGAAAGGACGCATACGTTCTTATGTCTTCTAATCATGATGTTGTAAATCCATATTTTTTGGTTGAAGGTGAGCATATTTTAAATAATCATTTCAACTCTCTTCCTTATATTACCGATATTAACTTCCATTCTTACAAAGACAATGAAGTAGAATTTTCTTGCCAGAACTCTAACCCAGATATAGAGGTTTCAATTATTGATATTCAAAACAACAATAGTGAAACAGTATTGAACAATGGTGAGGTGTTCAATATCTCTTGCAGCGAAGGAGACAATGCAGGAAGATATAAAATCAAATTTGCAAGAAAGAATGTAGGAATTAATGAGGTGGCAAGCGAAGACAATTCTATCCAAATTTGGAACAATGCAAGAGAGGTAACCATAGACGGCAAAGACCTAAGAAGAGTTGAGATTTACAACACTCTTGGACAGATGGTTTATTCATCAAGCCTTGCAGGTAACAGCACAACATTTGATAGCAATTTGAACGATGGTGCATACATTATTAAAGCCTATACAAGCAATAGCAGTAAATCTAAAAAAGTAATCATAAAATAAGGAGAGAATAAGATGAAAAAGTTAATAATTTCAATAATTGCAATGTTTTTTTGTGGAGTAGTTGCCTTTGCACAACCAGAGACTCCTCCAATGCCAAATCCTAATAATGAGGATAATGCTACAGATATTTATGGCAACAGCAGACAAGTAAATCATGGACCTGTTGGGACAGCGACAGCATTGCTTGTAACACTTGGAGCAGGAGCAGTTG
>CAMZEU010000101.1 GCA_947305865.1 uncultured Clostridia bacterium | reverse complement strand
GAAGCAATGGAAGCTGGTTATAAAGCTGGCGCAGACATTATTGAATTCGACCTCAACTTTGATGAAGACAAACCAGTTCTTGCACACACTAAAGTAAAAGGTGGCGAAGTAACATTTGAGGATGCTTGCAAATTCTTGGCAGAACATCCAACACTTAAAGCAAACATAGATGTTAAAAAGACAGACAATATGCCTGCAGTATACGCATTAATTATCGCATATGGCATCGCACCAAGAGTATTCTTCACTGGCGTTAAAGAAGAATTTGTAGATGCTGTTAAAAATGGCTGTCCAGGCATAGCATACTATTATAATTGCTATCCAAACATCTTAAAGATAAATAACCAAAAATATTTAGATGAACTTGTACAAACAGTTAAGGATAAAGGTGCTATAGGTATCAATATGCATCAAATGTTCATCAGCAAGAAACTTGTTAAAGCCTTCCATGACAACGGTCTATTAGTTTCCATCTGGACAATTAATGATCCATACTTTGCAACAAGAGCAATCTATTATGCTCCAGATAACATTACAACAAAGAGACCAGTTATGGTTAAAAATATGGTTGGATAATACCAATTAAAGATTAATCTTTAAGGGCAATTGAAAAGTTGCCCTTTTTTATTTCCCTAATAATGCTTGAAGATATGGTGTAATGGTATTTGTTATTACTTCATAACCCTTTGCTGTGAAGTGCCCACCATCCACAGTATACTCCATACGTAGTTCATTTGTATTTGGATCTAGAAGCACAGAATAAAGATCTATAAATGTACAATTATGTCTTTGAGCAATATCTTGTATAACAACGTTTCTTGATTTGGCCTTCTCGTTGTTTCTACCCCATTCTAACGTCATTGAAGTTAAGGATAGTAAAATTATCTTAGACGAAGGTAAATTTGTCTCTAAGGACGTTACAATGCGTTCATAGTTTTCTAACATTGTATCTATATTATTGATGCCAATGAGCATTACTATCACTTTTGGATTAATATCATATGCAGAGCAATCTAATCTTCTCTCAAGGCCATATGTAGTATCTCCACCTATACCCCTATTTGCTGTTACATATTGAGGATAATATGATTTCACATCATAGCCGTCTGTAAGACTATCTCCTAAGAATGCTACATCCACATTCGTTAGTGTCTCATTCTCTTCTTTAAAAGCAGCTACTTTATAATCATAATAATCTGCGAACATTTTTAATATGTTCTCTCTATTAATTCTTTCATTATCTAACCATTGATAATAAACGCCAAGACCTATGGAAAGGCAAAACATTGTAATAACCAAACAAATTGCAACTATAAATCCTATTTTCTTTTTCATATTAACCTCTTCAGTTATTTTATATAAAAATAATTCATCTGTAAATAAAAACACCCACAGCCGAAGCCATGGGTGTAGTTTTATTAAGTGTTAGGTGTTAGGCATTAGGCGCAAAATAGAATCCCGCAAATACACCTAGGTTTGCACCACCAACGTGAATTGACATATAGTCATGAGACGAACAGAACTCCATTATTGTTGCATATCCTGGCTCACTGGAAAGTTCTACACCATCTACATTTGTCAACCAATATGTTGGATGATCTCCTCCAGTTTGGTTGACAGCGCACATTGTGTCTCCTATTGAGAAGCATGCTGGGCCTGCTGATGAGAATGTATTAATATGATCAAATGTTGTTCCTTTAGAATCAAGATCAAATGTCTCTTTATATGGACCTCCTGCAGAACGTCTGTCTAATTTTTCTCCTTTGTATGAGAAGTAACATTGACCTTGTGATGATACACAAATAAGGTTGAAATAATTCCCCTGGAGATATGTCCTATGATAAGTTTCATTTTTGAAATATGCATTTAGTAATCCATCAAGAGCCTTTAATTGTGGAACTTGTCCAAACGCAAAGATATCGAACCATACTTCTTCACCTGTTACAAAGTTTTCAAGAACGCAATCATTATCTGCAACTAGTTTTGGAATTTCTATATAGTCATCTTTGTCATTATCTTTGTCCTTAAGGTCATCTGTACCTTGGGTAACAATCATAAGAGGACCACCTGCACGCTTGAAGTGACAGTTTGTAAGAGTTACATCTGTTTCACCATTACAATAAACAGCATTTAGATATGAATCATAGGACTTAAGATTTCTATAATCTGAAACCGTATAATCTCTGCTGAAGAATGAAATAAAGCAAGCATGTGCATTGATGTTGTCTAAAACAGAATGGCAATAGTGTGTCTTAACAAAGATAATACCACCACCATAAACTGGGTTATCTGGTTGACCTTCTTTCATAACTGTTGATGCATCAAGTAATAATTGTTTTGGAGCAGCATTACCCTTTACCATGAAGTTTTCGAATATAAAATGTTCATCATGTGCATCATCTTCAGTTGGAGTTTCTCCAAGGTCTGTTAAGTAACGCCATTGACTTCCACCGTATCCGTTTACACCATTTGTATATCTTACGTCATAACCTCTTACATCTAGGAATGAAATCTTGGACATCCATTCCATATAGTAAGCATCACGTCCGTCTGGGTATGTAAGACCATTTGGTTCAAATGAGCAAACTAATGGAAGTTTAGATAAATCAATATCAAAGAAGTTGCCATGAATTGAGAATGTTTCTCCATTAGTCATATCATACTGTAATAGTCCCCATTCTTCGTCCCAAAGGAATGATCTATCTAAAGGACCACCTAAATCTGCTGGGACTTCTTCTGGTCTAAACACTGCTGTTTCACCAGCCGCATAAGATCTTCCATCCGCATATTCTGTAGCTACTGAATAAGTGTATTTATAATAAATATTATAATTATCTGGAAGTGTGAACCAGTAATCTTGTGGCAATGAGTCTTTAGTTACGACAAGGCTATCGTGTAAGATAATAGATTCAAACTCTGCATCCATAAGTCCAAGAGATGTCTTAATGCCATCCCAGTATTTTCTTCCAGTTTTTGGATATAGACTTGTAGGTAGTTCACGTGTTGCAACACTTGTATGTTCGAGTAAGCAAATCTCACGAGAATCATAAACGTTGTAACCATTAACAACTTTTACTGTCCATTCAACTGCTGGAAGAGACGCTGAATCATAAATAAATTCGTTTGGATCTGGCAAAACAGAAAGTTTGAACTTCTTACCTGCAGCTTGTTTTGAGAAATGATATTCATTTCTATTTGTTGTTTCAGTAACATATAATACTGAATCAAGTGTCCACTCTATTGTGTATGTTCCCTTTCTTTCTGCTACAAGAGCTGTTTCTGTTAATCCATTAACAAGATAAATTGTGCTCTTTGC
>CAMZEU010000100.1 GCA_947305865.1 uncultured Clostridia bacterium | reverse complement strand
CTGGATCCAGTTCAAAACTTATTAAAGAAAGAGATTTAATTGTACGACAATTTGATTTTAAAGAACCAAAAGAATACGTGCTTCGTTTTGATGAAATAATCCAAAAGAAAAAAGAGTTTTTTGATATTAAATTCTAATCAATTTGCAAAATATGATAATATATGATAAAATATGATAAAATAATATTTTGAGGTTATCATATGTCTAAAGTCGCAATCAGTATAACAATCGATTCGGATTTATTATCCTTGTTAAAAGAAAAAGCTCAAGAGTCAAACAGAACATTAAGTAACTATATTCAATATGCACTTGTTGATCATCTATCTTCAAATCAAAAGAAGGAGCTTACTTCTTCCTATGAAGATGCAATTGGGATAGAGAAAAATTTTAAAATATATAGCTACCAAGAAACTGAAAGTGCCATTGAGAATAGCATTAGACTCTCAGATGCTGCAATAAAATTTGCCAAATCTCTATAAGGAAGATAAATATGAAACAACTTTTTATTGTTGCGGGTCCTAATGGTAGTGGAAAGAGTACATTTATTAAGACTGTGCTTGCAACACATACTCAAAATTTTGTTTTGATTAATCCTGATGCACTGGCAAGAACACTTTTTAAGGATGAAAAGGATGATGTTGTTAGATATCAGAAAGCTTTTAAAATGGCTGATTTTCTTAGGGATGAAGCATTTGAAAACGGAAAGAACATTTTGATTGAAACAGTAAATTCTTCAACTCATAAGGATGAATTCTATCAAAAATGTGTACAAAATGGTTATGAGATTACAGTTTACTATATAGCAACAGAAAATCCAGAGATTAATGTTGAAAGAGTTGGAGAGAGAGTAATAACTGGAGGACATAGTGTTCCAAAAGAAAAGATTGTAGATAGATACTATAAAAGTCTAGAACGAATTATTTTCATGTGGAATCTTTCAAAGAACTTGTACATATATGATAATTCACAAAGTGAATTACGTTTTTGTGTTCATGCAATGGAAAAGAATAAGTTCCTTATAAGAAAAACACCAGGTTGGGTTAAAAAATATTTTATAGACCTAGCAGACCTATAATATTAAAAAATATATTAAATTTAGTTTACTTTTATTAAATAAGTTGTTAATATTTACACGTACTTTCGGCTCAGTTCAGACAATACTCCAAGTTTTTACTTAGTCGTTAGCGAATAAAATGTTCAAAGAAGGAGAATAAAAAATGAACAAAGAAACAAAAACAGAAATTATCAAAAAGTATGCTCGTTCAGAAAACGACACAGGATCACCAGAAGTTCAAATCGCTTTATTAACATACAGAATTAGCGAATTGACAGAACACCTAAAAGCTAATCCAAAAGACCATCACAGCCGTAGAGGTTTGTTATTAATGGTTGGTAAGAGAAGAGGCTTATTAGACTATCTTATAAAGGAAGACATCGAACGTTATCGTAAAATAATTGCAGATCTCGGAATTCGTAAATAAGATAAAACTTTTAAGGGGGCGTGCTTTTGTAGCCCCCTTTTATATGTAATATAAGGTACAAAAATGTGCCAATACATAAATGGAGTATGATATAGATACTCAGAAAAGGAGAAAAATGGAAAAGAAAATTTTTAAAACAGTTATCGGCGGCAAAGAAGTAACAGTTGAAACAGGTGCATATTGCGGACAAGCAAATGGAAGCTGTATCGTACGTTGCCAAGACACAGTTGTTATGGTTAACGCCACAATGAACAAAGAAATTCGTGAGGGACAAGATTTCTTCCCACTCACAGTTGACTATGAAGAAAAGATGTATGCCGTAGGAAAGATTCCTGGTGGATACAAGAAGAGAGAAGGAAAGGCAAGTGATAAGGCTATATTAACATCAAGATTAATAGACCGTCCTATCCGTCCTTTATTCCCAAAGGGAATGTACAATGATGTTACAGTTATCGCAACTGTATTATCTGTAGACCCAGAAATATTACCAGAAGTTTGGGCAATGGTTGGAAGTTCAATCGCACTTTCAATTTCAGATATCCCATTTGAAGGCCCAACAGGTTCTGTAGTTGTTGGTATGATAGATGGCAAATATGTTATCAACCCAACAGTAGAAGAAAGAAAGAGAAGCAGATTACAACTTAACCTTGCTGGAACAAAAGATGCAATCTTAATGGTTGAAGCAGGTTCAGATATTATATCTGAAACAGAAATGCTTGAAGCTATTATGTTCGGTCATGAAGAAATCAAAAAGATTATCGAATTCATAGATACAATCGTTGCAGAAGTTGGTAAACCAAAGCAAGAAATCGAACTTGAACATATTCCAGAAGAAATAGACAATGCAGTTAGAGAATATGCATCCACAAAGATGGATGATGTTTTAAATAACTTTGACAGAGCAGCAAGAGATGCAGCAGAGGATAAGTTAGATGAGGATGTTCTCGCACACTTTGTAGATGACTTCAATGATGAACCAAAGAAAATTAAGTATATCTTAGACTCTCTTTACTATGTAAAGAAAGAAAAAGTTCGTGCAAAGATTATTAATGATGGTGTAAGACCAGATGGAAGAGCATTAACAGAAATTCGTCCAATTTGGATTGAAACTGGTATCCTTCCAAGAGTACATGGTTCAGGTGTCTTCACACGTGGACAAACACAAGCTTTAACAACATGTACATTAGGAACATTAACAGATGCACAAAAACTTGAAGGATTAGATGACGAAGCATATAAGAGATATATGCATCAATACAATATGCCAGGATATACAACTGGTGAAGCAAAGGGATTAAAGAGCCCAGGCAGAAGAGAAATCGGACATGGTGCTTTAGCAGAACGTTCATTAGAACCAGTTCTTCCTTCAGAAGAAGAATTCCCATATGCAATTAGAATGGTAAGTGATATCTTATCCAGTAACGGTTCAACATCAATGGCTTCCGTTTGTGGTAGCACATTAGCATTAATGGATGCTGGTGTACCAATTAAGGCACCTGTAGCTGGTGTAGCAATGGGCTTAATTAAAGATGTAGAACATGGCAAAGTTGCAGTTATGACAGATATTCAAGGACTTGAAGATTTCTTAGGCGATATGGACTTCAAAGTTGCTGGTACAAAAGATGGTATCACAGCAATCCAAATGGATATTAAGATTAAGGGTATTGATAGAGCAATCCTTGAAAGAGCTCTTGAACAAGCACGTCAAGGCAGACTCTTTATCTTAAATAAGATAACAGAAGCAATTCCAGAACCAAGAAAAGAATTAAGCAAGTTCGCTCCAAAGATTGTTTCATTCCAAGTTGATGTAGATAAGATTAAAGACATTATTGGATCTGGCGGAAAGACAATTAACAAGATTATTGCACAAACAGGTGTAAAGATTGACTTAGACGACACAGGTTTAGTATATATCTCATCTTCAGACATGGCAGCAATTGAAAAAGCAAAGAGCATTATCCAAGTAATTTGCAAAGATGTAGAAGTTGGTGACATTTACGAAGGTAAAGTAGTGAAGATTCT
>CAMZEU010000099.1 GCA_947305865.1 uncultured Clostridia bacterium | reverse complement strand
ATTTTTAATTTATTTCACACAAACAACGGAAGAACAAAAAGCTCACTCAACCAATTACACTATAAACTTACAACAACTAATAGAACCTATAAAAGGAAAATGAAATGCCAGATTTTAAATCATTAGAAGAAGTAGCCGACTATTTGAAAGCAAATGGTTATGAAGATGTAGAAATTAATAAGGATGATGGTCGCAAAGAACTCATTGTGGATAAAATGTGGGCTACTGCCACAGTTTATAAAGAACATTCAGAATGGACTATTGATATTCAATATGACCAAATGGCAGATTATTTCTATGCCGATGATTTACAAGGTGTAGTTTCTATTATTAATCAAAAACTATAAAGGAAAAAACAACAATGATTATTTACTTTGATATGGATGGCGTGTTGGCAGACTTTGACAAACAAGCCGATAAAATGGATATCTGGAAACCCGAAAACCATAAACCGGACTGGAAGAAAGCCGAAGAAATTGGTACAAAATTCTGGGCTGATATGGAACCTATTCAAGAAGGTATGGACCTCGTAGCCGCAATTGAAAAGGCTGGTTATGAAATTGGTATCTTCTCTGCAATTCATTTGGAATGCGGTAAAAAAGGTAAGCGTGAATGGCTTGCCAAACACTTGCCTCAAATTCCTAAAAAGAACATTATCATCGTTCGCCGTGGTAATATGAAACATAAGTTTGCCGTCAAAGACTCTATGCTCATTGATGATAAACTTGAGAATGTCCAGAATTATATCTCTGTTGGTGAAAAAGCTCTTCAATTCAACAGAGACACGAAGTTCGCTGATTTTGAAAGGGTAATCAATGCTTCTCACTGACTCTGAAATATCTATACTTAAGAATAGATACAATCTATATGAAGAACAAGCTTGGGGTAATCTAATTGGTTGCGAACGCAAACTGTTCTTCTACAAAGACCAGCACATTCAAGTACAGTTATTTGGTGTTACACGAAACATTATCTCTAAGCATTCTTGTTGGAACCTTAATGAAGTTGTTACATTTTCTGATTTAGATAAATTCAGCGACTATAAGGTTATAGAGAACCCAAATGTTTATTCGTTCACAGACCTTAATCTAAGAGTGATGGAATATGTAAACAAATTGGCTCTCTATCAGAAATCCAAACAACTTATTCGTATGAAACAATCTTTAGAGAGTGACTTCAATGAATGATTTTTTCACAGCTTTGCAACTAAATGCAGCTATGAATGCTGGAAATCCAGACGCTTTCATCTATGGAGGTGACTGGTTTCTTGTACTATTATTCTTTGTTCTCATTGTCCTGGGTATAATTATTTTTACGGACCTTCTATAATGTTATTCAATATCTCTTATATTCAATCTCTTTGTGATAAGTATGGTTTCGTATTGAATACCAACTCATACAAAGTAGCTCCATACATCTACGTTTCTTCTAATATCTTCTCTACAGCAAAAGAAGCATTAATTAGAAGACAATGTTGTTGTGTTGCTACCTGGGAAAACCCTGAACAAGTAGATATAAGAAAATTCTTTCCAAACTTTGAATTAGATTTTGAAGAAGGTCTTCGCCGTTATAGCATTAACACTCATGGAGTCAATGTAACTTCTAATGAATCTCTCTTAGAAGCTTTTAAAATTACTTACGAAAACTTCGTTTATGCACAATCTTGCTGGAAACAATGGTATAATGAATATAAACTATCTTCTATTGAAAAGGACTTTAAATGCTAACTGTCTGTCAAATTAAACGCCTTGCCCGTGAGTTCAATCTAATCTTTGACCATTACGATACTCACCTCATTGACCTCTGTATCTCTCACCCTCTCTTTGAAGAAAAGAACTTAACTGTCTTTCGCTTTAGACTACACGGCAAACTCTTTAGAATTAATGCAGTTCCATTTAAAAGAATAGTCAATAATATTTACCACCCGTTCTACACTATTGAACACGTCCACTTCAAAGACCACCGCTCTCCTATTGCCGAAAAAGATGGTAATATTCTATCTTATAATGAACTCTATGAACTTCTATCTCTCTTTATGGCAGACGTAAACTTAACTCATCATCAAGAACAATTAGAGAAAAAACTCTCTTCCATTGAAAAGGACTTCTAATGCTTCCAACTCTACATCAAGAACTGATAGATTTGTTAGATTTAGAACTGAGAGACCCCACACAAAATGAATATGGGTTTAAAGGTTATTATCCTATACTTGATACTCATCTAATGTGGTTTAGCGGAATAGAATATGGTTGGAAATTTGCAGAAAAAGTTAAAATATCTAAAAATCTATCTGGCTGGTATTTCTATGGTGCGATACCCATTGACAGCGAGGCCGCTATTGTTCAACACCTTATTAACCTTAAAAGACAACTAAATAACGCCGTTCTCTATGTAAAAAAACAAAAAATTAAATATAAACTATCTTCTATTGAAAAGGACTTTCCTAAATGAAACAACACTTTACTCCCCTAAATGGGTCCTATGTCCGTGAACTTGTTAAAAAATACAATCTAACTCCAGGCTACTTTGACTGTGAAAAAGGTTCTTTTATAATCACTGATACTGATACTCCTACTCATTCTGTAGTATCTTATGGTATAAATTCATACACAGCCAATACCTGCCCTCTTGTTATCTTCTATGACGATAACTCCGTTCAACTCTTTGAAGACCCTTATATTGCCAAAAACTATGACCGTAATGGAAATCTCTATAATTATTATATGGAACCTGGTGGTTCTCATTATGTGTCTTCTGTTGAACGCTTTGAAAAATATCTCATTGAAGGTATTAAATATCAAACTGAAACTTATAACCGTATGGAAACTTTAAACAATGCTTTGTAACGAACTTCAACCATTTCTTAAATCTCTAAACTTGTGTTATGATAAAGACTTTAATATCAAAAACACAGCCGATACTTGTACTTTTGGTGCTTTTGTTGGTAATGACCAAGCCGTCTTAATTTCTAAATGGACTATATGTAAAACTTATTCTGGCAAATATTATATAACCACCACTTCTCCTATCTTAAAATTTAAATCTGTAGATAAGATTAAAGAACATCTTACTTATCTAACTAAATCCTATAATGAACTAGAAAGAGAAATGGCTCTTAGAATTAAACAAGATAAAATAAAAGAAATGAAAAAGAACATAGAAGATTACTTTATAAACTATCCTTAGACTTCCTTCGGTCTGTACTTCAGTCTGTAGGTCTGTAGATATGGATATAGACCTCCCTTTCGTCTGGTAGATTTACCCGAAATCTGGTGGTGTCTGGAACTATCTGGAACCAGGCTTACACTTAAAAAAGATTTAACCTACTTTCAGCCTGATGTGTAAAAGTGCTGAAAAAATCTTAAAAATGCCAGCACCTAGGGAAAAAGAACAGTAGGAACTGAAAAGTAATACAAGACATTGACAAGGTAATACAAAATTAATAAATTAAGGCTATTATGATTACAAACGATGAACTAAGACAATTTTATCAAAAATATAAGATTAAA
>CAMZEU010000098.1 GCA_947305865.1 uncultured Clostridia bacterium | reverse complement strand
TCTTGTACTGGTTCCTCAACTGGAACTTCTTTCTCTTTATTTTCTTCAGCTTGCTTTGCTGCCTCTAAAGCTTCAAGCTTTGCTTTAATTCTTTCTTCTTTCTCTTTGGCTTCTTGTGCTTCTCTTGCAGCATCTTCTGCATCTGCTTTCTTTTCGTCAAAGACTTCTTTAACAGCTTTGCCTTCTCCTAAGACTTTCTCACTTTCGTATGAAGTTACTTCTTCCTCTTCTGTTTCAGAGATAATAACCTCTGCATCTTTGGATTTGAACTTAGGTGCTGTTCTTCCAAGATTCAACTTCATGCCAAATGTTCCAGTTCCTCCAAATGGATCTCCTCCAAATATAGAAGATTCTTTTGCCATTGAACTTGCAACATCTTCGTAAAGTTTTCTTTCTCTCTTTGTGTCTCTATCTTCTTTGTGTGCATCAAATAAAGCTGCTTTCTCTGCTCTCTTTGCTGCTCTAATCTCTTCTGCTCTCTTTGCTGCTTCCTTTTGTTTCTCAAGTCGAACTTGATAAGGAGACTTAGTCATCTCTGGCTTTGGAGCTTCAGGTGCAATAACCTTTCCAGCCTTTGCATCTTCCTTGGCTTTCTTAATTGCTTCTATTCTTGCTTTCTCTTTTGCAAGTTCTTCTTTTCTTAATGCCTCAGCCTTCTCAGCTTCTAACTTTCTAAGATATTCTTCCTTTTGCTTTGCATTAAGTGCTGGAAGAGATAATATTTCTCTGGTTACCCATCTAGTTAATTTTGCAACAGCTTTTCCAGTATATAGAGTTACACCCTCTTTTCTAAATCTTGTTACCTGGCTTGGTGTGTCTACACCTTCCATTATTAAAGACATCTTGTTTGTGTTGCAGTATTTAACAAGCATGCTGAGCAATCTCTTCTTTTGAGGTGTTGCATCAAAATAAATTGCTTCGCATCTTAGGTAATCAAAATTGTATCTTGCAAATAAGTCTATCTCGTTGAACTCTTCACCAAAACCATAAACACATGTCTTGAATCCCATTCTTCTTAATCTGTCATATCTAACCTTTGCTTCTTTTGGAAGAGCAAGTAATGTGTTAGCATTGAAAGAAATAATGAGATTGGATTTCTTGTATCCCTTTTCTCTTAATGTTGCTTGGAGAATTTCTAAGTCTCTATCTGAACCAAGGAATCTTGTTGTAATTGGGAGATTGTATAATACATCTGGGATGTAGAAGTTTTCTCTCATTACTTGGTGATAGTTTCTAAGTTCGTCTAAAGCAATTAGATTGAGTTCGTTAATACGTACAGAATTTTCAGCAATGAAGAAATAGTTCATAACATTCATTCTTCCAACATATCTGTCATTGAGAATTTGGAATGCATCTACAAATTGAACTTTCTTGGATTTAACATTAACAACAGCACGATAGAAAAAGTCTATAGGCTTATATCCTCTTCTCATTGCATATGTTGTTGAAATCATTGCTAAATCTTCCTTTATACTTATTACCTATTCGCAAAGACTAAAACTAATGCCCATATGTGTGCGATATAGTTATACAAATACATTTTATCAAAGATAAAAGGAATATGCAAGAATAGAAACAAAAATATGTGAGTATTCTCACATAAAAGAAAAATCTCCCATTCTGTTAAGAACGAGAGATAATTCTTGGTGCCGGAGATCGGACTCGAACCGATACGCTTTTGAGGGCGAGGGATTTTAAGTCCCTTGTGTCTGCCAATTCCACCACTCCGGCATGTGGTATTTAGAATCGCCGTGGTATTTTGGAGGCACCATCCAGAATCGAACTGGAGATAAAGATTTTGCAGACCTCTGCCTTACCGCTTGGCTATGGTGCCACAATGCTTAATTAATTTATCACAACTTAATCTAAATAGCAAGAGTTTTTATGCACAAATAATTAAAAAAATTCGTTAGCAGGTTTCCCATACTAACGAACAAACTTGTTTAAGTTTAATATTAATTAATATTCGCCTCTAGACATATCATCTGCAAGAGCATTTAGTCCGTCTCTAACTTGTAACTTCTCTGCTTCCTTCTTTGCTTCTCCCATGTAATACACAACATAACTTCTAGCTTTTGCTTCTCCAGCAAGTTTAGCTACAGATATATCATCTTTCTTCATATCTCTTATGTCATCTAGTATTTGGAATGCTGCTCCAAGATTTTGTCCGTAGTTGCAAAGTATCTTAACTGTGCCCTCTGTTGCGCCAGCAAGAATGCCACCTGCTGCAAATCCTGCCTCAAAGAGTTTTCCACTCTTGTATTGGTTGAGACCAATAAGGGAACGGATATCCTTTCCTGCTCCGTTTATATCCAAGTATTGGCCATATATCATTCCTTTATATCCAGCACACTCTGCTATCTTTAGGGCTGCTTTGTTGAAGTTTGGATCATCATATCTAACAACACCTTCAAGTAAAGTCTCCATTGCATAGTTTAGAAGAGCATCTCCACAAAGTATTGCATTTGCTTCCCCATATGCTTTATGCACTGTTGGCTTTCCACGTCTTAGCATATCATTGTCCATTGCTGGTAAATCATCATGGACCAAAGAATAGCAATGGATTAATTCTAATCCAAGTGCAAGTGTTCTAAGTTTAGAATCTAATTTCTTAGTATCTCCACCAACTGCTTCTGCACCAAGATAAATAGATGCTGGTCTTAATCTCTTTCCACCAGTTAATGTTGCATATCCCATCATTTCTACAAGTTGTTGTCCAACTTGTGCACTCTTGCTATTTAAAAGCAAGAATAAGTCGTGCTCTATGTGAGCACAGAATTCTTGTCTACTCATTCTATATTTAACTCCTCTGTGAGATTATTAATTTCGTCTGTGAGTAAGGATAACTTTCCTTTCTCTGCTTTTAATTCTTCCACACATTCCTTGGATACTTTGATTCCATCTTCAAAAAGCTTAATAGCTTCGTCTATGGAAACATCTCCCTCTAAGGTCTTTACAATACCTTCAAGTTTTTGGAGAGATTCTTCAAAAGTCTTTTCTGCCATTTCTATTTCTCCTTATCTATTTTTTTAACTTCTGCACCTATTGTGCCATCCTTTCCTCTAATACGAATTTCGTCTCCAACTTTAACATTTTCCACACTAGTAACCATATTGCCATCCTTGGTTACACTAAAGAACCCTCTTTGAAGTGTCTTCAAAGGAGATAAGGCATCCAATGTAGAACAAAGATTTGTTAATTTCAATTCGTTGTTTTGGTATATAGCATTCGAATTCTCAATTAGCTTCGCTGTTAAAGTTTTAACTTTATTCACCTTTCTGGTATAGAAAGTGGTACTTGCTTGTTGTAGTCTATGTCCAAGTATTTGAACTTTATTTGAACTAAGAACAAATTTGTTGTTGCACAAAGTAACTATGCTTTGCATATAATTATTAACTTGGTCTACCAATGCATACCAATCATAACCAACTTTCTCTCCAGCTGCTGTTGGAGTTGGTGCTCTGTAGTCTGCGACTAAGTCACAAAGTGAAAAATCTGTTTCATGTCCAACTGCTGAGATAACTGG
>CAMZEU010000097.1 GCA_947305865.1 uncultured Clostridia bacterium | reverse complement strand
ATTCCACTGGGGGTCTTGGCGGCGAGAAAACAATATTCTTTCTCTGACTATGCCGTCACAGTTATTTCGTTAATTGGTATATCGCTGCCGACATTCTTTACGGCATCGTTATTAAAATTGATATTTGGTTCAAAACTCGGTTGGTTTGAAATTGCGGGTATGCATAATGCTCGTCTTACTCCAGGTGTAACGGATAGCTTCACATATTTTATGGATGGTGCAGCTCACTTTGTATTACCAGCACTAACATTAATCATAGTGTCTATTGGTGGTATGATGAGGTACACACGTACTAATATGTTGGAAGTTTTGAACTCAGATTACATTAGAACAGCAAGAGCAAAAGGTGTTCCAGAAAGAAAGGTTATTAACCACCATGCTTTTAGAAACACATTGATTCCACTCGTTACAGTTATGGGTGGTGCACTTCCAGGATTATTTGCTGGTGCTCTTATTACAGAGACATTGTTCTCAATTCAGGGTATTGGTTATGCATCCTACCATGCAATGGTAGCTGGTGATATTCCATTCACAATGTTCTATCTAACGTTTATGGCAATTCTAACGCTATTAGGTAACTTAATGGCAGACGTTTCTTATGCTCTTGTTGATCCAAGAGTAAGAGTTGAATAGGGAGGTTTATTATGGATGATAAAGATAAAAATCAAGAAATAATTAATTCTCCTGAAGAAGTTAAGGAAGAAATGATTCCAGAGACTGAAGGTGAAACCTCAGAATTAACGACATTAGAAGAAAAAGTTGAGACAAGCGAAACAGAAGAAGTATCAAAAGATTCTGGTATAATGGAGGAAAATCTTAAAGAAGGCGAGACTGCACTTGATGACGCAAGACGTGTTAAGGTAGTTTCTCCTGGTATGTTAGTTGCAAAGAGATTCTTTAGAAATAAACTTGCTTTAATAGGTATGTTTATCCTTATAGTTTTATTCTTGTTCTGCTTTGTTGGCTCATGGGTTTATAAGTATGATGAAGATGACATCTTCCAAACATATAAAGAAATGTATTTTAACTACGCAAATGTAGATTATAGAGAGACATATGATTACTATATGTTTGAGCAAGATCCAGAATCAGATATAACAATGCTTGCCTACTTAAATGAAAATATTCTTACAGTGATGATTCCAAATAATTTGGACACATTGGCCTTAAAAGATAAAAACAAAAAAGATTATTCTTTAGATAAGCTAAAAGATGGTATCTACAAATTGATAAGAAAAGATAAAGACGTATCTATTACATTGGCAAAGAAACGTACAGTTGGTACATTTGCTACTGCCGGAATAGTCTTGGAGGATTGGTTTACTCCTTCAACACCATTAAGAAATCAACTAGAAAATGCAAAAGGTGGAGATACAATCAACTATGGTGGAAATTCATATTACTTTGATGGTTCAAAGAGAGGTAATATTGTTTGTACATATGCTACACCTGCAGTTGTTTCCAAGAAAGATGGTGTAGATGATGCTTTTGTTTCAGAGGCACAAGCTCATTATACAGAAGATACAGTTACATATGATGCAGTAACATATAACGTCTACAAAGATGGAGACACATATCTTATTTATATACCAGTAGATGTAGATTATCTTATTTCTTCCAAGATGGTTTTAAACTGCTATGAAGCAGGTACTCTATTTACAGATGCATTTATTGCAAAAGCATTAAATGTTGTTGGAACAAATGGAACAGCTGAAATTAATGGTACAGTTTATAAGACATCCACAGTAGATGGCGAAGTTTACTTAGACAGAATGGTTGGTGCAGAACAGCAACATTATGCAATTATCACAAACTTCGTAACAAGAAGATATAATGGTGATGATACTTTAACCGTTGAATATAAGAAGCAAGCCGAAACAGTTATAAACTATATGCTTGCTAATAACTTATATGAATATATGGCAAATATCCAAAGCGAAAAAATGGTTGAAGATCCAGAATCTGGCGAATTGGTTCCAGCTAAAGATGAACATGGAGATCCAATCTACGATGAAGAAGAATTCGAAGTAACAAGAACACAAAGAAACTTCGTATTTAGAAATATCCAATCTAAATATGTTGCAGATATTTATGCACCACCATCAAAAGACCACATCCTTGGATTAGACTATAATGCAATGGATGTTCTTGCACGTATTATGTATGGTGGACGTATTTCTCTTGTTATCGGTTTCATCGTTGTATTCATTGAAATTATCTTAGGTATGATTTTGGGTGGTATCGCTGGTTACTTCGGTGGTATTGTTGACAACATTATCATGCGTATAGTTGATATCTTCTATTGCTTACCATCACTCCCAATTATGATTATTCTTGGTGCAACATTCGATGCAATCGGTATGCCAAACTTAGAGCGTATTATTTGGATGATGGTATTACTTGGTATTCTTGGATGGCCAGGAATTGCAAGACTTGTTCGTGGACAAATTCTTTCACTTCGTGAACAAGAATTCATGGTTGCAGCTGAAGCTTCTGGTTTAAGCAATAGACGTAGAATTTTTAGACATTTGATTCCTAACGTTATGCCACAACTTATTGTTCAAGCAACAATGGGATTAGGTGGCGTTATCATTACAGAATCAACACTTTCATTCTTAGGACTTGGTGTTAAGTACCCAATGGCAACATGGGGAGCAATTATTAACTCAGTAAGTACTATTAATGATATGATCAAGTACACATACATTTGGATTCCAGTAGGTGGATTAATCTGTCTCGCAGTTATTGCATTCAACTTCGTTGGTGATGGATTAAGAGACGCATTCGATCCAAAGATGAAGCGCTAAGGAGGTAAGATATGGGATTAGATATTAAGGCCAAATTAGCCAAGAGAAAAGAAAAGTCTAGCAATTATATTTCCGCAAGAGAATCCGCAAGAATTTCTCGTCAAAACAGAAGAATTACTAGCAAGATAGAAAGAAAGAGAAATCGTAAGAATATTCCAGAAAAAGAATATCTTACACAAATGAGAGATCCAAACAATGTCGTAGAGTTTGATAACGTACATACCTACTTCTTCACAGATATCGGAACAGTTAAAGCAGTTAATGGTGTATCATTCGATGTCCCAAGAGGAAAGACAGTTGGTATAGTTGGAGAATCTGGTTGTGGTAAATCTGTTACAAGTTTGTCTTTAATGCAATTGGTTCAAAGACCAGTTGGACAAACTGTAGAAGGCGAAATTAGATTCAACTGTGACGAAAAGGTTTACGATATAGTTAAAACTCCTACACGTGTAATGCAACAATTACGTGGTGACTATATGAGTATGATCTTCCAAGAACCAATGACATCTCTTAACCCTATCTTCAAGATTGGTGCACAAATCGAAGAAGTATTACAACTTCATAGAAAGGAAAACACCAAAGAAGATAATAAGAAAAAATGTATTGAACTTCTTGAAATGGTTGGTATTGCAAATAGTGAAGGTGTTTACAAGATGTATCCTCACGAGCTCTCTGGTGGTATGAGACAACGTGTAATGATTGCTATTGCACTTGCTTGTGATCCACGTTTAATCATTGCAGACGAACCTACAACAGCTCTAG
>CAMZEU010000096.1 GCA_947305865.1 uncultured Clostridia bacterium | reverse complement strand
TAATTGGTGGTTCAAACGGACTATCTGATGATGTTAGAAATAAGGCAGATGCATTAATGTCTTTTTCGGACATGACGTTCCCACATCAACTATTTAGAGTAATGCTCTTAGAACAGATATATAGGGCAGAGACAATTTTAAATCACATTCCATATCATAAATAAAGGCTCCAGTAATTAAACCAGAGCCTTTTTTATTATTGTGTAATTAACTATTATGCAACTTTTTCTTTTCTCTTCTTTGGAATAGCTGCACCGATGATACCGAGAATGAAGTAAATCAAACCAAGTGCTGGAATTGCAAGATGGATGAAGTTTGTTGTATGGTTCTCGAGTTCGATGAATGGTGCTGCAAGTGCTCCTGCATCTGCGATCTTTTGTGGACCCCAATCTGCTGGGAATTCAAACTTACCAAGAATTACATTGAAGTAATCTGAGAATCCGAATGTTGCACCTTCTGCTACGAATCCCTTTGTTAAAACAAGGAGTGGGATAGCAAAGAATGCAATACTGAATAAGAATACTAATATTGTAAATATTACATTGAATGTCTTTCCGAATTTGCCTGCAATAAGTCCAATTAAGTTCATAAGTGCAACGATACCTGCAAGTACGAAGATTAATGCTGGTATTAATGCATAAATTGTTCCTAATAATGCGGCCATATCTCCGCCTTGGAATCCAGCGATGAATCCTTGTGCATCTTTGATGATATCTTCAATTACTTGGATACCATTGAAATATGTTGAATATGTTTCAACATATGGAATCTTAACATCGAGATAAGCAAGCACATTAATTGCAACGAAGATTAAACTGAATAAGAGCATGAAGATACTTCTTGGACGGCATGACTTCATTGCTTTCTTCTTGTCTGCTTTCTTTATATCTCTTGCTTCACCCTTTGTTTCGGCTGTTCCTTCACCCATTCTTACTGGATCGTATCCTTGTTGATTTGGATCGTCATATGTGTAAGTTGGTGCAGTTTTTGCTACAGCAGTGGAATCTGGTAACTTAACACTAATAGTTACTCCACAGTTTGGACATCTAATACGATGCTTATATCCTTGTGGAAGGTCTGCAAGATTCTTTGGTGGCTCGAAACTAATTTCGGCTCTACAACTAGGACATCTTGTGTACATAATTTTTCTCCTTTTATATAAGAAATATCAAGAATAATTATACACGTGTTTAGTGTGTATGTCAACATAACAAGCCACAATTAAGTTTTGTAAACTTAAATGCCAGAAATGTGTCAATATTGCACAAAAGGATAAGTAAGTGCTAAAATCTAGGTATGTGCAAGAGACGAGTTTATCTTACTATATTTACTATGATACTGCTTATATGCAGTATGCTTTTGATGTCGTCTTGTTCTTGGGGATTAGGCGGAAAAGAAGTAGAAGAGCCAGGCGACGAAGAACCAGTTGGAGTAGTAAAGATAACCATAGGAGATAAGGTATTCCAAAAGAGTACTGAGTTTGCAACATTGCATGAATTACTAACAAATATGGTGGCAGTAGGCGATATAGCAGACTATAAGTATGAAGAATATAATGGTATGTATTATCCATACATAATTGATGCCTTGCAAGATACTGATACTGTTGGCATAATGATATATCACAACATAGAAGACGATAATCTATATAGCTCCAATCTTATGAAAAGAGTTAATGGAGTAACTTTTAGAGTAGCAAATGTAGGAACAAACTATTTGCCCACAAATGCACCTTGCGAATACATAATATTGCTTGAAAATTATTAAAAAAAGAAACCGAACGGAATTATTTTGACCATTTAGCAATATCCCTTTTTGTTGACTTACTAATATGTAATAACTTATTATTACTATATTATGAAAGAAAAAAAGATAACCTATGCTTTAGATACATCATCTAGGTTCTATCCTATCTTCAACACGAAGAAAGATCAGAGCTTATTTAGATATAGTGTCATTATGAAAGATGACATTAATGTTGATGTATTAAGAGATAGTGCTAATGCTACACTTAGAAGATTCCATTCAATGAGTGTTAAACTAAAGGCGGGTTATGCATGGCATTACTTTGAACATATTGATACAGAGTTGCCTATCTTTGAATTTGATAACACAGTACTTTCTCCAATAGACAGAAAGAAGAATAACGGACATAACATTAGAGTATCTTACTTGGGCAAGATGATAGTAGTAGATTTCTTCCATGCAGTATGTGATGGCTCTGGTGCTATGGAGTTTATGAAAGTACTTCTTGCAAATTATGCAAAAGGTATTGGACTTAATCCTAACTTAGAAAAAGTTAGAGATTTAGATGCTATGACATCTGAAGAAGAAGTCGAAAATTATTTCCATAAAGTTTATGAACCAATAAAGTTGAAGGAAGTAAATCTAAAAGAATTACTTGGAGATAAACCTATATTGTTAGGTGGTACACTTGCACATAAGAGCACGGATGGAGTTGTTATACCTCAAGAAGATGTTAAGAAGTTATGTAAGGAATATAACACAACAGTAACTGGCTTCTTGTCCGGAGTCCTAATGTACTCTATTGCAAGAACAAGAGAGACTATAGAAAAGAAGAAAAGCATAGTTCTAATGGTCCCAATTAACCTTAGAAACTTCTTCCCAAGCCTTACAGTTAGAAACTTTGTACACTTCATAAGAATCATAGTTAAGCCAGATCCAAGTTATACTTTGGAAGACTATATTAGAATGGCAGACGAGCAACTAAAAGATAAGGCTCAAAAAGATAAATTAGCTAGAATTATCTCAACATTAGTTAGAAGTGAGAGACTATTTATACTAAAAATAGCACCACTATTTTTAAAAATAATGATAAGTAGATTTTCTAGGTTGTTTTTAAAGTCAAGACAAACTATAATATTTAGCAATATGGGATTGCTAAGTATAGATGATTCCTTTGGCATAGATACGGTTACATTCAACCTTAATGTATCCAAGAATGCAACAGTTAATATGGCAGCTATAACATCTAACGGCAAAGTATCCATTGCATTTACCAAGTCTGTAACAGATACAGTAGTGCAAAACAAGACATTCAATATGCTAGAGTCTCTAGGTTGTAATGTTAAAAGATTAGAATTTTTAGAAGAAGAGGAATAAATAACATGAGTGAGAAAATGAACTCAGAACAATTAAGAAAACTTTATTTAGATTTCTTTAAGAGCAAAGGCCATGCTGTTATACCAACAGCTTCCTTAATACCAGAAAATGATCCAACTGTTTTATTTACTACAGCTGGCATGCATCCATTAGTACCATATTTACTTGGAGAGAAACATCCAGCAGGAGATAAACTCACAGACGTTCAAATCTGTGTAAGAACTGGAGACATAGACGAAGTTGGAGATGAATCTCACTGTACATTCTTTGAGATGCTTGGCAACTGGTCTTTAGGTGCATACTTCAAGAAAGAGAGCATATCTTATTCTTATGAATTCCTCACAAAAGTATTAGGCATAGACATAACAAAATTAAATGTTAGTGTATTTGCTGGAGATGATACTTGTCCAAGAGACGATGAAAGCGCAGAGATTTGGAAATCTGTTGGATTAAAAGATGAGCAAATATTCTTCTT
>CAMZEU010000095.1 GCA_947305865.1 uncultured Clostridia bacterium | reverse complement strand
CAACTTTTTTCTTTTATTAAGACGTCCTATCATTAAAACAACTGGGTCATTATTGAATACAAGTTTCTTTTCTTTATCTATTTCACCGCTTGCAATAGCTTCTTTTCTAATTGATATGAAGTTCTCAATAAAGAATGCAACAAATACTAAGATAACTAAAATTGCTTGCCATAATACCAATGTCCCGGTATGGTTTACTTTGTCTCCACCAGTGAAACAGAATGCAAACAACATTGCAACTGCAACTATTAAAATTATGGATTTAGGAAGATTCTTCTTCCTATCTAGTATTGCTGGTGCGGCCAAAATAGACATTCCTAAGATAAGGCCTAAGTTCGCATTAACTGATCCAACAGCATTGCCAACTGCTAGTCCGATATTGCCTTCAGCAGCTCCAATACAGGAAACTAAAATTTCTGGAAGAGTAGTTGCAAGAGATACAATGGTTGCGCCAATAATAAAACGAGGAATGCCACTAACTTCGGCAATCCAGCTTGCTGCATCAACGAACCAATCTCCGCCTTTGATAATTAATATTAGTCCTACAACTAGTAAGGCTATACAAATAAACCATTCCATATAAAAAATAATATAAAATATTATTCTAATAGTCAACTATGGATGTGCTCTTATATTGACATAAGAGCAATAAAATCTTAAAATATTTAGTAGTTTTTATAAATTGAACGGGGAGATTATGGGTAAAAAAGAAAATTTTGAACCAGATTTTTATTACAGTGATTTTGTGGCAATGAATGCTCCAAGAACTGGAATAAGAGGTTTTTTTGATAAACATCGTGCAATACTTCAAATGATTTTATTTATGTTCTTGAGTTTACTATGCTTTGTATCTCAGATTATCGTATTAAATGTATGTATTAAGATTTTTGGTGCAGCAGGTTATACACAACAAATGGAATTTGCTGGAGTATTTAAAGCATTTAACCAACCATTAAATGAATTCATTGGATTCTTAGCAGGAAATGTTGTAGCAAAGGTATTATCTTTTGTTCTTAACTATAAGACAACATTTAAATCCAACAGCAACAAGTTGTTCTCATTTATTGGTTATGTAATTATGGTTGTTGCATTAATCATTGCAGAAACCCTAGTTGGTGCACCTCTTGCAGATGCATTAAAGAGAGGCTTCATAGCAGCTGGTGCAGCAGAGGAGAGCATTTGGGTATCTATTTGCCCAACATTGTCTATGATAATCTATTCCGCAGCAGACTTTGTAATAGTCTTCTTAATGGATAAGTTTGTTCTTATGAGACAAGTAGATAAGACACCAGAAACCACTAAGACATTAGAGAGTGGAATAACTGTAGATTACGACGAGTTTATTTAATTAATTAGATAATAAGAGGGAAAAATAAAAGAGTCTGATTATTGGTCAGGCTCTTTTAAATTGTTTAGTTTTTACAGATTATTTTTCTTCTTTTTGAGCTTTGAGTAAGTCTCTAATTTCTTTTAAGATATCATCTGTAGTTTCTACTGGTTCAGCTGGAGCTGCAGGTTCTTCTGCTGGAGCTTCTTCAGCAACCTCTTCTTCTTTCTTTAATTTTGCTTCTGCTTTTGCTTTTAATTCTTCGCTTCTTTTCTTTGCTATGTTGAATGCCTTAACGATTAAGAACAATACAAGAGCTGTGCAGAGGAATGTAATGATTGCAGAGATTACAGCACCCCAGTTGAGGATAACTGCTTCTTGGATAACGTTGCCATCTGCATCATATACTGCTTCTTTAAGAATTGTAATAAGAGCACTTGTGTCTCCTGTTCCAGGAATCATATTGATTAGAGGAGTGAGGATACCTGTTACAACTGCGGTGATGATTGCGGTGAATGCAGCACCTATAATCATACCAACGGCTAAGTCCATAACATTACCACGAGTTATGAAATCTTTGAATTCCTTAATTAAGGAAGTTCTGTTTTTCTTTTCTTTTTTTGCCATGATACGTATCTCCTAAAAAAAATTTTTGTTTTAGATAGTAAAATTATATAGTTTATTATTTTAATAAGTCAATAAATAAAGTAAAAATGCGTTTTTGTGTTATTGACATTTTTTATACAGCAACATTATAATTAGAGCAACATATAGCTAGGGGTGCCAATAGGCTGAGATTATACCCTCGAACTTGTGAGTTAATACTCGCGTAAGGAAGCATAATTTCATTGTTGTATTTGATGTCCTCTAGCAATGCGTTGGAGGATTTATTTATGTCAGATTTCACATTAATCAATTATTTGTTTTGGCCTATTCTAGCAACATTGTTAGTTGCAATTGTTGGCGCAGCAGTTACACTTGCAGTATCTGCAACAGGGCATAAAAAGGCTGCTAAATTTTTAAAGATTATAGTAGGCGTTCTTTTATTATTAGGAATTATAGCAACCGTAGTATGTATGTCTCTTTACTATAAGAATGAGATAGAACCATCTGGAGATTATGAGGGAATTAACACGGTAGCAATGGCCGTTATCGCAGTTATTCTTTTTGCAGTAATAATTGTTTTCTATTTCTTCCTAGGAAAGAAACACAATGACTATAATGACACAAGAACAATTGCATATGGTGCTATATCTCTTGCATTAAGTTATGCGCTAAGTTATGCTGCCTTATTCAAGATGCCTCAAGGCGGAACAATTACATTTGTTTCTCTTCTTCCACTAATGATTTATTCATACATGTTTGGAATTAGAAGAGGCCTTATACTTGGTTTCATATATGGTATTTTACAAGCAATACAAGATCCATGGATTATCCACCCAATACAATTCTTATTAGACTATCCACTTGCATTCGCAATGATAGGCGTTGCAGGAGTATTTAAAGAAATTGGATTGTTTAAAAAGGTGCCAATTCTTGCCTTTGTTCTCGGTGGTATACTTGCCGTAGTATTAAGATATTTATCACATGTTGGAAGTGGTATTTTCGCTTTTGGTATGTATGCAGAAGAAGGATACACCGCTGTTGCATGGGGATTCTTATACAACACATTCGCTTTTGCAGATGGTGCTATAGCAATTGCACTAGGAAGCTTACTATTTGCATCTAGATCATTTGTTACACAAGTATTAGATAAAGCAGCAGAAGGAAAGGTTGGAAGAAAGAAGGGTGTACAAATAGAAGACGAACCAGAAGAAATAGAAGATAATAATTCTAAAGATTATGAGACAAAAGTTGTTGAGGATGAAAATGTAAAAGAATCAGAGAGTGTGGAAGACAAAGACACTACCGCTGAGGACTGATATATTAATATCTTCTTCCATAGCCACATTGGATATTCCTAATGTAGTTTTAATAGGCAATGTAAGATTATTTAAAGGGTATTCAAGACCTGTGGCTGAAACAACAGCATCACCACTAAACGGCACTATAGATATGGTGTCGTTTTCTTTTGCCTTAATAGATAAGTTGGTGTTAGTAAAATATATATCTTGAATATCATCATGGCCATATGCGTTATAGCCCAATTCGTTAGCCAATGCTAGTAGTGAAAGGTTGCCTAGAATATGATCTGTACGTCCTCCAGCAATGCCATAAATATGTATTTCATCTGGCTTAATTTTGTCTGCTATAAAACGTATAGCAAACTCTCCATCAGATACGTCTTTGTGAGTTGGAAGAATGATTGTGTTTTTAGCATTATTAGCAACTGTTAAAGAATCCATATCTCCTAAAAGATAGTCTGGATTATCTATATATTTTGCACCACCATCTGTACAAATAATGATATCCTC
>CAMZEU010000094.1 GCA_947305865.1 uncultured Clostridia bacterium | reverse complement strand
TTCCATTCCACACCAGGAAGGACTACATTACAACCAGTATCAATAAAGGTAGAAGATAATAAGATTTATGCAGAGCCATTATTCTTAAAGTCTTCACACCTTGCAACTATGCTTAAAGCAGATGGGTATATAAAAATTAATGCAAATAACGAGGGAGTATATTCAGACACTTTGTTGCCTGTTTATGACTTTTATCCAAGTAGGTAATTATGAGAAATGTTTACATAGAAAACAACTCTTTAAAAGATTCTTTAGATAGTTATCTAAAATTGGTTAATGTTGTAGAAACAGAAGAAGTACCAACAATAGAAGCTGTTGGTAGAGTTTGTGCTAAAGCTATTTTTGCCAAAGTTTGTGATCCTACATACAATGCTTCTGCAATGGATGGTATTGCTGTTTGTTCTATAGATACAGCAGATGCAACAGAGCTTAATCCTTTAGTATTAAAGGAAGGACAATTTGAATACGTAAATACGGGGAACGCTATTAATCAACCTTTCGATAGCGTCATTATGATAGAAGATGTCATTAATAATGAAGATGGCACTATTTCTATTATTGCACCTTCTAAACCATGGCAACATATTAGATGTATTGGTGAAACTGTCGTTGCAACCGAGATGATATTCCCATCCAAACAAAAAGTTAGAGAATTAGATATAGGTGCAATCCTTGCTTCTGGCAATTCAACTGTTTGTGTATATAAGAAACCTAGAGTTGCTGTTATCCCAACTGGTAATGAAATGGTTGAGGATGCAAAGGAATTAAAGAAAGGAAAATTAATGGAAAGCAACAGTAGAGTTATGTCTGCTTTGATAAACAGTTATGGCGGAGAAGCACATAGATATGGCATTTGCATAGATGATGAAGCTCTCCTAGAAGAAACAATTAAGAAGGCTGTAAAAGAAAATGATGCAGTACTCGTTAATGCTGGCTCTTCTGCAGGCACTAAGGACTATACAAAGCGCATTATAGAAAGACTTGGAAAAGTATACACACATGGCCTTGCAATTAAGCCAGGCAAGCCTACAATTCTTGGAATAATAGATAGCAAACCAGTAATTGGTGTTCCAGGATATCCAGTTTCTGCGTATATAGTAATGGAGAAGGTTGTTAAGGAAGTTATTGCAAAGATGCTTTCTATAAATGCAATTCAAAGAGATAAGGTTACAGCAGTTATGACAAAGCGTGTAGTTTCATCTCTTAAAAACGAAGAATTTATCCGTGTTGCTTTAGGATATGTAGATGGGAAGCTCGTAGCAACTCCTATGGACAGAGGTGCAGCCGCAGTAATGAGTATGGTAAAAGCAGACGGAATAGTAGATGTAGATAGAAATAGTGAAGGCATAGAGGCCGGAGAAGAAGTTGAAGTTGAATTATATCGTCCTTTGGACGAAATAAAGAAGAAGCTTGTTATTATTGGAAGCCATGATGTTGTCATAGATATCATTGGAGATACGCTTCCAGTTTCAAGTGCTCATGTTGGATCCATGGGTGGTATTCTTGCTATTAAAGCAAACTCTGCACATATTGCTCCAATACATCTCCTAGACAAAGACAGTGGCGAATATAACATCCCATTTGTTAAGAAATATTTTGACGAAGATATGGCTCTTATTAAAGGCTTAGGAAGAACACAAGGAATAGTAGTTCCAAAGGGCAATCCAAATAAGATAAAGTCTGTTGAAGATTTGAAGAATGGTAAATACTCATTTGCTAACAGACAAAATGGTGCTGGAACAAGACTATTATTTGATTACCAACTTTCCAAGTTTGGAATTAAACCAGAAGAAGTAGTTGGTTATGACAAAGAATACACAACACATCTTGCAGTTGCATCCGCAGTATTAAATGGTGTAGCAGATTGTGGTATGGCAGTTCTTTCAGCAGCTAACATTATGGGATTAGACTTTATTCCAGTTGGTGAAGAGAGTTATGATTTCTTAGTAAGAGCAGATATGCTTGAAGATGATAGAATAAAACAGTTCATAGCAACCATTCAAAGTGAAGAATTTAGAACAAAAGTTGAAAAGATTGGTGGCTATACATTCAAAGATATAGGCAAGGTAACAATAATAAAATGTTAGACTCATTTGGTAGAGAAATCAGTTATCTAAGGGTGTCAATTACGGACAGATGCAATTTTCGTTGCTTGTATTGTATGCCTGAAGAAGGTGTTCCAAAGAAGGAACACAATGATATTCTTTCCTTTGAGGATATGGAAAAGATTATCTCCGTACTTGTTGAACTTGGCATAAAGAAAGTTAGGGTAACTGGTGGAGAACCATTAGTACGTAGAGGATGTACATCTTTTTTAAAAGACCTTGGACAAATGCCAATAAATCAAGTGAGTTTAACAACTAATGGTTTCTATATAGACCAATACAAGGATGAACTCAAAGAAGTAAGACTGGATCTATTAAATGTTAGCCTAGATTCGTTGGACGCAGATAAATTCAAAACCATTACACGTGGTGGAGATATAAACCAAGTTCTATCTGGGCTTCAAACTGCAAAAGAAATTGGGATTAAGAACATAAAAGTCAATGCTGTTCTTATGAAAGGTTTAAACGATATGGACATTAGACGTTTTGCTGAGTTTGGGAAAGAGAATGAAATAAAGGTAAGGTTTATAGAATTAATGCCATTCAGTGTATGTCGTTCATATGAAAATTATGGTATTAGTGCAGATAAGGTGATTAAAGCAAATGGCCTTATACGTACCCAGCAAAAAGACTATTCCAACAATGTTGAAACATATATGTTTGAGGATGGTCTTGAGATAGGTTTCATTAGACCGATATCTAATAAGTTCTGTGCAGCTTGTAACAGAGTAAGACTAACAGCAGACGGAAAATTGTTACTATGCTTACACGGACAAGCTTATGTGGATCTCAAAGACAAAATTGAAAACAGAGAAGAACTAAAAGAAGCAATTATAAACGGCATAAAAATGAAGCCTAAAGAACACGAAATTAACGAAGGCGTTATTCAGAGTAGGGAGATGAATAGCATTGGAGGATAAAATGGAATTAAGTCACGTAGACAAGAATGGAGTAAAGATGGTAGATGTTGGTGAAAAAGAATGCACCAATAGAATTGCCACAGCACATGCTCTAGTAAAAATGAATAAAGAAACAATTCAAGCATTAGTAAACGAGAAAACTCCTAAAGGAGACGTTCTAAATACGGCTAGAATTGCAGGTATTCAAGCAGCAAAGAAAACCTCTGAACTTATTCCAATGTGCCATACTCTCCCATTAAACAGCGTCAAAGTTGATTTTGAAGTAAAAGAAGATGAAGTAGAGATATTCACAAAGGCTAGTGCAACATGGAAGACTGGTGTAGAGATGGAAGCATTAACAGCCGCCTCTGTTGCAGCATTAACTATCTATGATATGTTAAAGGCAGTGGATAAGAGAATGAGTATAGAGGAAGTTTACCTTCTCACCAAAGATGGTGGAAAGAGTGGACATTTTGAGAGGTAATTATGGCAAAAGTTGTATCTTGTAATGTAAGTACAAAGAAGGGTGAAATTAAGCATCCTGTAGATAGCATTGTTCTCATTGAAGACTTTGGAGTTGAAGGGGACGCTCATGCTGAAAAGGGTAGCAAGAGACAAATAAGCTTACTCGGAAGAGAGAGTATAAAGAAGATGGAAGATCTTGGTGTAAAAGGTCTTTGCTTCGGCAAATTTGCAGAAAACATTACAACAGAAGGTATAGAATTATTTACACTTCCAGTTGGAACCATAATTCAAATTGGAGAAACAATTCACGAAGTAACTCA
>CAMZEU010000093.1 GCA_947305865.1 uncultured Clostridia bacterium | reverse complement strand
GTGGGAATCTAGTATGAATAGCAGAAACTTTGCCTTCAGCTAGTTCTTCATCAATAATTTCCTCAATAAAGTTCTTTGATTTTATTTCTTCCATAAGTTTTTGCTCAGCAACCAGAGCAACCTCCATGTAAATTTATATCTTTAGACCATATGGATGTATATCCATTTTCGTATACAAAACCAAATTTGTATAGTTCTTTGTGGTCTCCTTCTAGTTTTAATAATACAGAAGCACCTTGATACTTGTATAATACGCTTCTTAAGAAGAAATCCTTATCTCCAAATTCAAGGCCATCTACAAAGTAGATTTCATCCAATAATGCAGAGCCATCTGCTTGAAGAATATTTCTTGCAAATCCAACAACTTTTTCATCATCTAAAAATACAAAAAGGATGCCGGATGCATTATTTTCTAATCCAAGAGCATTATAAACGCCCTTTGCTTCTTCATTATTAGTAACTAGTTTTAATGTTAACATATTGCAAATTGTACAAAACGAGTTTATAAAAGTCAATTATGGGTTATTCATTATTTGAAGATAATGAATTGTCTTCATCTCCATACTCGACACTAACTAAGCATAAACCTTTTGCTGGCAATGTCTTTCCTGCCATAGTTCTATCCTTGTTCGCAAGAATTCTTCCTACATCTTGAACTGTGAGTTTTCCAATACCTACATAGTATAAAGTTCCAGCCATTATTCTAACCATATTGTACAAGAATCCATTACCGCAAACTGTAATTGTAACAACATTACCATTTCTTTCTACATCTACAGAATACATCGTTCTTGTGGTCTTATCTTTGATATTAGATCCGGCAGCCATAAAGCATTTGAAGTTATGCGTACCCACTAGTTTCTTTGCTGCTTCCTTCATAGCATCTACGTCCATTGGAACTGTGCTTCTATAATGTGTGTGTTCTAACATTGGAAGTGGGAATCTAGAATAATAGATAGAATATCTGTATGTTTTCTTCTTTGCAGAGAATCTTGCATTAAATCCTTTTGGAGCAAAATCACAAGCAAGCATGCTTATGTCATCTGGCAAATAGTTGTTTACAGAGAAAGGGATCTTGTCTGCAGGAATAGCTGTTTCTACTTCAAAGTGAATAACTTGTCCCTCTGCATGAACTCCGGCATCTGTTCTACCACTTGCAGTACATTCTACCTCACAACCAAAAACCTTTTGCATTGCAGTCTCTAAAACCTCTTGGATACTGAGACCATTCTTTTGTCTTTGCCAGCCTACATATTTGGTTCCATCATAGGAGATTATAGCCTTATATCTTCTCATTTCCCTAACCATCCTCCAAATATGATTCTATCCATCTCAAATACCCAATAGTATCTATCCATTAAAACTGCGACAAGGTATGCGTTCATAAATATGAAAGCGAGTGCATCTCTCCAACCCATCTTGCTTACTCTATACTTAGTACGTTTGCTTGTTGCATTGTAGCATCTTGAATCCATTGCAAATGCTAATTCATCTGCTCTTCTAAATGAACTTACAAACAAAGGAATAAGGATTGGTATTAATGCTTTAGCACGTTTGAAAATGTTGCCCGTATCAAAGCTTGCTCCTCTTGCTTTTTGTGTTGCAATTATCTTTTGTGTTTCTTCGAAAAGGGTTGGAATGAAACGTAAAGCTATAGATAATATCATGGCCATATCATGTACAGGAACCCTTATAACTTTTAGAGGTTTTAATAAACTCTCTAATCCATCTGAAAGAGCAACTGGAGTTGTGGTCAAAGGTAGAATACTTGCACCAATAATTAACATTACAAGTCTCAATATAAGTTTTATTGTTGTGTGTATAGCTGCATCTGTTATATGGAGTCTTCTCCAAGCCCATAATACTTCGCCTTGGTTAGATACAAACAAATTGATTACGGCCATAATAACAATAATTAATAAAACACCTTTGATAGATTTCAAAATAGAAGCAATCGGTACTCTAGCCAAAATGATGATTGTAAGCAATACTGCAAATGTCATCATATAGCCGAAATAGCCATACCATGCTTGCTCTATTCTGTTGCTTACATTAGATGGAATAAAGAACAATGCAACAATGAATACTATTGTTAATAGTAACTTTGTTCTTGCATCTAATTTGTGAACAAAGGAATTAGATGGGTAATATTGTCCAAATGAAATGTCCTTAAACATTCTTACCCTCCTTTATTCTTGCAAGTTCTGAAACTAATTCTTCTGATGTTACAACTTGTTTAATATCTACGCCTTGCTTTCTAATCTCGTTTGCAATATATGTTGCTGTTGGGAATTCAAGTCTTGTCTTTTCCTTAAAGTCTTCATGTGAGAAAACCTCTAATGGTGTCCCATTGTATACGATTTCTCCCTTAAACAAGGCTATAATATGGTCTGCCTCTTTTGCTATTTCATCCATATTGTGTGTAACAATAATAATAGTTGGGCAAACTTCTTCTTTTAATTTTCTAATTAAAGCAAGAATATCTTCTCTTCCTTGAGGATCTAAACCTGCTGTTGGTTCATCCAAAACAAGAATTTTTGGTTCCATTGCTATAACACCAGCAATTGCGACTCTTCTCTTTTCACCACCAGATAGTTCAAATGGAGATCTTTGAGCAAATCTATCATAATTGAGACCAACAAGTTCTATTGCTTTACGAACACGTCTATCTATCTCAACCTTTTGGAGTCCCATATTCTTTGGACCAAAAGCCACATCTTGCTCTACTGTATCTGCAAAGAGTTGATATTCTGGATATTGGAAAACCATTCCAACATCAAACCTTAATTGTTTTAAGTTTTTCTTGTCTTTTATATCCTTCCCTAAAACAGTTCCTTCTCCATCTTTCATCCTAATTAACCCGTTTAGATGCTGGATAAGTGTAGATTTTCCGGAACCCGTTTCGCCAATAATTCCAAATGTCTCACCTTCCTCTACAACGAATGAAACATCCTTAAGAGCGGTTTGTTCAAAAGGTGTTTTCTTGGAGTAAGTATATGTTAAGTTCTTTATTTCAATTGCTGACATATCTCCTCCATTAACTCGTTTAAAGTGAGTGGTGCAGATTCAAAGTTGAATCCATTTTCATTTAATTGGTTTGCAATTTGTGCAGGCAATGGTAATTTAAGACCAGCTTCGTCCATAACTTTGGATGCGAAGATTTCTTTTGGTGCATTGTCTGCAATAATATTTCCATTCTTAAGAACAATAATTCTATTTGCATGCGCAGCTTCGTCCATGTGGTGTGTAATATTGATAATTGTTATTCCAGTCTCGTTAAGTTTCTTAACTATGCTCATTACCTTTCTTCTACCCTTTGGATCCAACATTGATGTGGCTTCATCTAAAATGATGACATCTGGACGCATTGCAAGAACACCAGCAATTGCAACTCTTTGCTTTTGACCTCCAGAAAGTTTAGAGAATGTTCTTTCTCTATGCTTTTCCATGTCTACTGCCTCAAGTGCTTCGTTGACTCTTATTGCTATTTCTTCTCTTGGAAAACCTAAATTCTCTGGTCCAAATGCAACGTCATCTTCAACAATTGTTGCTACTGCTTGGTTATCTGGATTTTGAAAAACTATGCCAACTTTTTTTCTAACTTCAAAAATTGTGTCATCAACAGCAGTATCAATGCCATCAACTAACACAGTACCTTGAGATGGGATATATAACCCATTTAATAATTTGGCGAGAGTACTCTTACCACTACCATTCATTCCAACTAAGGCTATATACTCACCTTGATCTACCTCAAAGCTGATGTTTTTTAAGGCCTTAATTGTACGTCCTTCGCCAATTGAGTAAGAATAACTTACTCCGTTTACTTTTATTGTCGACATGCCGCTATTATAACAAACTAGAAAATGAGTGGCAACAATATCTTTAATTTCTTGACTTTACTCTTTATAAAAGAATATAATTATTGGCGATATATAATTATTTATATACAAAATTGAAAATAAAAAG
>CAMZEU010000092.1 GCA_947305865.1 uncultured Clostridia bacterium | reverse complement strand
TTATTTACTTGTAAGAGCCCTTTGTGATATAATTTTTGTTAGTAAAATAAAAATTAACATTTAAAGGAGCATAAATCTATGAGCAAAAAAACAATCAGAGACATTGATGTAAAAGGCAAAAAAGTGTTGTGTCGTGTAGACTTCAACGTTCCTATGATAGATGGTGTCATTACAGATGAAAACCGTATCCAAGGAGCACTTCCTACAATTAAGTATTTATCAGATGCTGGCGCAAAGTTAATTCTTTGTTCACACCTTGGTAAACCACACAATATCTTTACACCTGGATTTGGACTCTCAAAGAAAGAGAAGAAAGCAGTTGAGGCACTTCCAGAAGAAGAAAGAGAAGCAGCAACAAAGGCATATATTGAAAAAGCTCTCAAAAACGATCCAGTTAAGTTCACTCTCGCTCCAGTAGCAAAGAGACTTGCTGAATTACTTCCAGATAAGAAAGTTACATTTGCAAAAGACTTAGTTGGTGAAGATGCACAAGCAAAGGTTGCAGCATTAAATGATGGAGATATCGTTCTTCTTGAAAATACTCGTTTTGAAAAAGGCGAAGAAAAGAATGATGAAGCACTCTGCAAGAAACTTGCAGCTTTCTGTGATGTATATGTAAATGATGCATTTGGAACAGCACATAGAGCACATGCAACAACAGCAGGTATTGCATTATATGGATATGCTCCAGTAGCAGTTAGTGGATTCCTTATTGAAAAAGAAATTAAGTTCTTAGACGAAGCAGTAAATCGTCCAGTTCGTCCATTCGTAGCAATTCTTGGTGGTGCAAAAGTATCAGACAAGATTGGTGTTATCGAAAGCTTATTAAATAAATGTGATGCTCTTATCATCGGTGGTGGTATGGCTTACACATTCAAAGTTGCAATGGGACAAACTGTTGGAAACAGTTTACTTGAGGAAGATAAGGTTGAACTCGCAAAAGGTTTAATGGAAGAAGCAAAGAAGAAAGGCGTAAAACTCTTATTGCCAGTAGATACAGTTATTGCAGACAACTTCTCAAATGATGCAAATTCAAAAGTTGTAGAAGGAAGCATCCCAGATGGTTGGGAAGGATTAGATATTGGACCAAAGACAATAGAACTCTTCAAAGCAGAAATTGCTAAAGCAAAGACAATCGTTTGGAACGGACCAATGGGTGTATTCGAAATGGAAAGATTTGCAGTAGGAACAAAAGCTATCGCAGCAGCACTTGCAGAAAACAGTGGCGCAACAACAATTATCGGTGGTGGAGATAGTGCAGCAGCAGTTATCCAAATGGGATTTGCAGATAAGATGTCTCACATCTCAACAGGTGGCGGAGCATCCCTTGAATTCTTAGAGGGTAAAGTACTCCCAGGTATCGATTGCTTAAATGATAAATAATTAAAATTATAAATTTTAAGGAGATAAAATTATGTTAAGAAAACCAATTATCGCAGGAAACTGGAAAATGAACAACACAATAGCAGAAACAGAAGCTCTTGTAAAAGATTTAATTCCATTAGTAGCAGATGCAAAGTGTGATGTAGTTATTTGTACACCATACACAGATTTAGCAAAAGCAGTTGAACTCACAAAGGGCACAAACATTAAAGTTGGTGCAGAAAACGTTCACTGGGCAGAAAAAGGTGCTTTCACAGGCGAAATCTCTGCAAAGATGTTAGTTGAACTTGGTGTTGAATATGTAATTATTGGACACAGCGAAAGAAGACAATACTTCGGTGAAACAGATGCATCCGTTAATGCACGTACAAAGGCTGCATTAGCAGCAGGATTAATTCCTATTGTTTGTGTTGGTGAAACATTAGAACAACGTGAAAAGAACCGTACAAAGGCTGTAGTACGTAAACAAATCAATGGCGCATTTGCAGATATTCCAGAAGAAGATGCAAAGAAGATTGTTGTAGCATATGAACCAGTATGGGCAATTGGAACAGGTAAGACAGCAACAGACGAGCAAGCACAAGAAACAATTAAGAATATTCGTTCAATGATAGCTCATTTATATGGCAGAAAGTTCGCAAATCGTCTCCGTATTCAATATGGTGGCAGTATGAATCCAAAGAATGTTAAGGGCTTAATGGCTCAACCAGACATTGATGGTGGACTTATCGGTGGCGCATCCTTAAAGGCAGTAGACTTCTCACAAGTTGTAAAATACTAATATGAAAAAAATTACAGGTTTAATTATCATGGATGGATTTGGCTATGATAAGCCAGGTCCAGACAATGCTGTTACAACAGCAGGTACTCCAGTTTTAGATAGACTTAAGTTCAAATATCCAAATACACAAATTGGTGCAAGCGGATTAGATGTAGGTCTTCCAGCTGGGCAAATGGGTAACTCAGAAGTTGGACATTTAAACATTGGAGCAGGAAGAGTTGTATATCAAGACTTAACAGAAATATCTAGACAAATTGAAACAGGTGAGTTCTTTGAAAATGATGTATTGTTAGAAGCAATGCAACATGCAGTTGGTACTGGCAAGAAACTTCACGTAATGGGACTTCTTGGACCAGGTGGTGTACATAGTCATATTGAGCATTTACATGCATTAGTTGAAATGGCAAAGAAAAATGACTTAGACGATGTATTCATTCACTGTTTCTTAGATGGAAGAGATCTTCCTCCAAAGAGTGCAGCAGACATCATAGATGAATTGCAAAGATGGCTTAATGTAGAAGGCATAGGAACAATTGCATCTGTTGTTGGACGTTATTATGCAATGGACAGAGATAACCGTTGGGAGAGAGTAGAGAAGGCATATCGTATGCTTACAGAAGGCATTGGTATCAAATCTACAAACGCAGCACAATCTGTTGAAGTAAGCTATGACAATGGCGTAACAGATGAGTTTGTTGAACCAATTGTTATCGTAGATAAAAAAGGTGAACCTATTGCAAAGATTGAAGAAGGAGATAGTGTAATCTTCTATAACTTCAGACCAGACAGAGCAAGAGAAATGACAAGAGCATTAACAGAACCAGACTTCAATTCATTTGAAAGAAGAACCGGATATCTCAACTTGGATTATGTTTGTTTTACACGTTATGATGATTCATTCAAACATGTACAAATTGCATTCAAGCCAAGAAATCTTGTTAACACATTGGGTGAGTACATTTCTAAACTTGGTCTCAAACAATTTAGAATTGCAGAAACTGAAAAATATGCACACGTAACATTCTTCTTTAATGGTGGTGTAGAAACTCCAAATCCAAACGAAGACAGATACCTCATTCCATCTCCAAAGGTTGCAACATATGACCTTCAACCAGAGATGAGTGCATATGAAGTTACTGCTAAAGCAGTAGAAGAGATAAATTCTGGTGAATATGACCTAATGATCCTCAACTTCGCAAACTGTGATATGGTTGGACATACTGGCGTATTTGATGCAGCTGTTAAAGCAGTTAAGACTGTAGATGAATGCGTAGGAAAAGTTGTAGATGCAATTCTTGCACAAGGTGGAAATTGCTTAATTACAGCAGACCATGGAAACGCAGACAAGATGAGAGATGCAGATGGCAAACCATTTACAGCCCACACAACAAATCCTGTACCACTTATTATGGTTGGTTATAAAGAAGGTAAGAGATTAGATGATGGTGGCAAACTATGTGACCTTTCACCAACTCTACTTGAAATGATGGATATTCCTCAACCACGTGAGATGACAGGAAGATCTTTAATAAAATAGACTATGTTGTTAAGGAAATGATGAAAAATTTAAAAAAATGCTTTTTGATATTAATAATAGTTGCCTGTTTGTTATCTTTAAGCGGATGTGCAAACAAAAGGTGTGAACATTCGTATTTTGAAAGTTCAGATACTGCAACTTGTACTTCTGATGGCATTGTTACATACACTTGTGAAAAATGTGGTGATACATATAGTTTAAAGTCAGATGCTTACGGACATAAATGGGATGAAACGAAAAATACCGCAACTTGTACTTCTGATGGCATTGCAACATATGCTTGTAAAAATTGTAGTAATACAAAATCTGAACAAGTGTTAGCTTTAGGCCACT
>CAMZEU010000091.1 GCA_947305865.1 uncultured Clostridia bacterium | reverse complement strand
GCATAGTAATGTTGGTTAAGTTCTCTTGCAACAACGTGCGCAAGCTGTAATCCTTTGGATTCTGCTGTTAAAACAACATCGCAACCAACTAATTTCTTGGCTAATTCTTTTCCACAGTGTTCCGTTAATTCTTGGTTTCCGTGTAAGTTGAAGAAACAAATTTTAATACCACTTGGTAATGTTAAAATAGGTAGGTCTGTAATATAACCTGCAATATTTACTGAATAAACTGGATCCATTTTATGACTCCTTGAGTTTTGATTAATTCAATTATATAACATTTTGTTTTTTTTACAATATATGTGGTCAAAAAATGGGACAAATAGCACTTAATTTTATGTGATTTATGTATTAGAATATACCTAAGCATAAAATTTTGGTAGGGATTAAAATGGAAAAGCAAAGAACATATTTTTGTATAGATATGAAGTCTTTCTACGCATCTGTAGAATGTGCAGAGCGTGGACTTAATCCATTTGAAACTAATTTGGTTGTGGCAGATCCAGCAAGAGGGAATGGTGCCATATGTTTAGCCATATCTCCTAGAATGAAAACATTAGGTATTAAAAACAGATGTAGGCTTTTTGATATTCCAAAAGATATGGATTATATAATTGCTAAGCCAAGAATGAAAAAGTATATAGAAGTTGCCGCTGATATATATGAAATATATCTTGATTATATTTCCAAAGATGATATCCACGTCTATTCTATAGACGAATCTTTCATAGATGCGACAGATTATCTCAATGTATATAAAATGAGCGCTAAAGAGTTCGCTAATATGCTTATGGACTTAATAGCGAAGAAAACTGGAGTACCTTCTACAGCTGGTATAGGTACAAATATGTACTTGGCTAAGATTGCTCTAGATATTACAGCTAAACATGCACCAGACCACATAGGATATTTGGATGAAGAATTATACAAAAAGACCCTTTGGGACCATATACCAATAACAGATTTCTGGCAAGTTGCAAGGGGCACAGCAAATAGACTTAGAAAGTTTGGAATTAATACAATGAGAGAGATTGCTAATGCTGACACAAACCTTCTATATGATACATTTGGCATTAATGCAGAGCTGTTAATAGATCATGCTTGGGGCAGAGAACCATGCACAATTGCAGATATAAAAGCATATAAATCTAAAACCAAATCAGTATCTACTTCTCAAATTCTATTTGAGGATTATGATTATGATAAGGCAATGCTTGTAATGACAGAGATGGCTCTGAATATGTGTGAAGAGATGATGAAGAGGCACGTTTGTGCCACAAATGTGGGCATTTCTGTTGGTTACTCAAAAGATGTTAGACCAGTTACTGGAGGTCAAACAAGGATGTCTGAAACTACCAATGTCTTCTCTATTGTTAAGGGATATGTTAAAAGATTATTCGAGGAAACTACATATAGAGATACTCCTATTAGAAGACTAAGCATTTCTTTCAATGTTGTTGGTGAAGGTAGTGAAGGATATAATCTGTTTACAGATTATGACAAAGTAGAAAAAGAGAAAAAAGGCCAACAAGCAATACTAGACATCAAGGCCAAGTTTGGGAAAAATGCAATAATAAGGGGTATGGACCTTAGCGAAGGTGCAACAGCACAAATAAGAAATAAACTTGTAGGAGGGCATAACGGTGAATAATATAGAAAGAGCAAAGCAGTTTATGCCTTTTGATGCCTTAGTAGGTTTACAGGCCGCTTTAAGCGAAAGAGAAGAAAGACATTCAAGGGTAGAAAAAAAGGAACTCTCGGAAGAGGATAGAGAAGAGATTTCAGTCACAATAGGAAGAATAACCAGAGGTTCTATTGTAGATGTTACCTTCTATCTCAATGGGCATTATATTCAAGTCCAAGATAAAGTTGTAAAGCTCCAACAAGCAAATAAATATATTCAACTTGGGCAAGTAAAAGTTTATTTTGATGACATATACAAATTGATAATTTTAGAGCAAAATATCAATTAGTTAAATAGAAGCCAAAAAACGACATAATTTATACATTATATAATATAAAAAAATTTTTTATTGACAATCTTTAGCGTGTTAAAGTAAAATGCATTTACATATATTTTATTGATATTCGTGGGAGGGAGAGGATTTTCACGCTTTTTTGTTTTTATTTTTACGTGCATAGCGTACGAAGAAGTCGGATCATTCTTTTCAGGAATTCCTAGAATATATGATGTAGCAAAAAAGAATTTTTACAAAAAACAATATTTTTGGGAGGTAAAAAAATGAAAAAATTCAAGTGGTTAGCAGTCGTTCTCGTAATCGTTCTTGCTTTAACTTGTGTCCTCGCAGCATGTAATAAAAAGGATAAGGCACCTGCTCCATCCACACCAGATGAAGTTTGGGGAGATTGGGAAACAATTACCGAACCAACATGCGTTAGCGCAGGTTTAGCAAAGAGAACAAGTGATCAAGATAACGTTGAAACAAAGGCACTCGATCCTCTTGGTCACGACTTTGATTCTACAACTCACACATGTAAACGTTGCGGATTGTCTGATGAAGACCTTTCTGTTTTAACTTATGGTGTTGATTATGTTTCACTTTACGAACAATTAGGTAAAGATGTAACAATCGATATGGTTGAAGAAGGTGTTGGAGCAGACACAGGCAAAGCTTATATCTATGTTAAGGATGGCGCAGCTGTTGCATTAAGCGACAAAGCAGATGCTACAAAGACAGAATTAGGTATGGACTTCCTTTCAATGGCAATGGTTTATAATGTAACAGTTCCAACTGGTGGCACATGGACAACTGAAGAAGATGTTTATGCAACATGGTGGAAGTTCTATATTGAGAGATGGAATTTATTATTACCAGAAATCCCTCTTTATAGCAACGAATACTATGATATGTATAACAAGAAGCTCGGTGGAGTAACAACTCATCCAACAAACCCATATTGGAGCCCAGCATCAGCTCTTATCGACTGGACATCAACAGATGACAAGATTATTCTTGGATCTTCTACAGACCTTTCTGGTAAGTTCCGTTATGCAACATTCGGTGCAAATAGCCCAGGTTCAGCTGATAACGATGTATCAAGTCTTGTAAATGGACTTTCTACAGTTACTACAAACAAAGAAGGCGGATATCAATGGGATGATACAGTTGTTAAGACACACAATCAAGTTGTAAACGCAGATGGAACATTAACATTCACAATTGAAATTAAAGATGACTTAAAGTTCTCAGATGGTTCTGCAATTAAAGCAAAGAACTATTTAGCATTTGTTCTTGCATTCTCAACACCAACAGCAGCAACAGCAGCAGGAAAAAATCATAAAGCTGGTATGAGTTATATCGGATACGATGACTTCGCAGCATATGATGGCACAAATGCTGGTGCAGAAATTAAGAATTCCGCTGGTAAGGTTGTAGCAACAGCAAAGAAAGAATTCAAAGGAATCAGATTACTCGGTGATTATCAATTCTCAGTAACAGTTTCTTCTGAATATGCTGGATATTTCTATAAGATTATTCAAGCTGGATTCACACCATATCCACTTAATGTATGGTTAGGTGAAGGCGTTGATATTAAGGACGATGGTAATGGTGCTTATATTGACGGAGCATTCTATACAGATGCAACAGCAGCACACATCAAGGCAGTTGCTGGAAATACAGATCATACATATGCATATAGTGGTCCATATTATGTTGATTCTTACAACAAGACAGACAAAACTGCAACATTAAAGAAGAACACATATTACAAAGGAAACTTTGAAGGAACAAAACCATCAATCGGTACAGTTGTATATAAGAAGATAACAAGTGCAACACAACTTGCAGACTTCAAGGCAGGCGGCGTTGATGTTCTCTCTGCAATTACAGGTGGAGATGCAACAGACGAAGCTATCGCATATGCAAAGGGTACAGATGGAACATATGGAACAGCAGATGACCAAGCAATCTATACACACTATTCACGTGCTGGATATGGAAAACTCGGTTTCCGTGCTGACTTTGGTCCTGTACAATTCGTAGCAGTACGTCAAGCAATTGCATATTGCTTAAATAGACCTGAATTTGCACAACAATTCACAGGTGGATACGGTGGCGTTGTAAA
>CAMZEU010000090.1 GCA_947305865.1 uncultured Clostridia bacterium | reverse complement strand
TTAAAGCAGAAGCAGAAAGATGTGATATGTTCTATATCAATCAAAGATGGCTTGGCGGTACTTTAACAAACTTCAAGACAATCAGAACAAGAATTCAACGTTTAACAAAGATTAACGAAATGGAAAAGATTGGAGAATTCCAACAACTCACAAAGAAAGAAGCAGCTTCCTTAGTAAAAGAAAGAGATGCTCTTGAAAAGAACCTTGGTGGAATTAAGAACATGCAATCTTTACCAGGATGCTTATTCGTAATCGACCTTAAGAGAGAAGAAAACGCAATCAACGAAGCACACAAGCTTAACATACCAATCGTTGCAGTTGTAGATACAAACTGTGATCCAGATTTAGTTGATTATGTTATCCCAGGTAACGACGATGCAATCCGTGCAGTACAACTCTTCGCATCAATCATCGCAGATGCAGTTATCGAAGCACGTCAAGGCGAAGCTGGTTTAGCAGCATCTAAGGCAGCTCAAGAAGCTCCAGCAGAAGAGCCAGCAACAATGGAAGAAGCTTTAGCAGAAACAGAAGCTCCAGTTGAAGAAAAGAAAGAAGAAAAAGTTGATGCACTTGCAAAGGCACTTGCAGAAGAAGAAGCAAAGAAAGAAAATAAATAATTAAAGGAGAATAAGGATATGGCATTCACAAGTAAAGATGTAATGGATCTCCGTCAAAAGACAGGCGTTGGAATGATGGATTGCAAAAAAGCATTAGTAGCAACAGATGGTGATATGGATAAAGCTATAGAATATCTCCGTGAAAAAGGTTTAGCATCATCTGCAAAGAAAGAAAGCAGAATCGCAGCTGAAGGTATCGTTTTAGATGCAACAAAGGGAAATAAATCTGTATTAGTAGAAGTAAACTGCGAAACAGACTTCGTTGCAAAGTCAGATGCTTTCGTAGCATTCACAAAGGATGTTGCAAACTATGTTTTAGATAACCCAGGCGTATCAGTAGAAGACTTAATCGCAGCTAAAGAACAAGCAAAAGCAGAAGTAGTTCTTAAAGTTGGAGAAAAGATTTCTATCAGAAGATACACATTATTCGAAGCAGCAGGCGACAATGTTATCGATACATATATCCACCTTGGTGGAAAGATGGGTGTTATGGTTGAAATGTCAGCTGGAACACCAAAGCAAGTTGCACACGATGTAGCATTACAAATCGCAGCAATGAACGCACAATATATCGACAGAACACAAGTTCCAAAGGAAGTTGTAGATAAAGAAATGGAAATCTTAAGAGTTCAAGCTCAAAACGAAGATAGTTCTAAACCAGCAGCAATCATCGAAAAGATGTTAATGGGAAGAATTAACAAGTTCTACAAAGAAACATGCTTAGTAGACCAAGAATTCGTAAAAGATTCTTCAATGAATATCGGTCAATATCTCAAGCAAAACGGCGACTGCAAGATTATCCGCTTCACACGTTACAACATGGGCGAAGGAATTGAAAAGAGACAAGATAATTTAGCAGAAGAAATTGCTAAGATGACAAAGAAAGATTAACAAATTGGGAGCGCAATTAAGCGTTCCCTTTTTTATAAAAAGGAGAAATATTATGGCAGACCTAAAGTACAAACGCGTAATACTCAAAATTTCTGGCGAAGCTCTTGCAAAAGACAATGGAACAGGAATTGACGAAGCAAAGTTATCCAAGGTATGTGACGAAATTATTGCAGGACAAAAACTCGGTGCTGAAATCGGTATCGTTGTAGGTGGTGGAAACTTCTGGAGAGGAAGACAAGCTAACCCAGAAATGAATAGAGCTACTGCAGACCACATCGGTATGCTTGCAACAATTATGAACGCATTAGCACTTCAAGACGAACTTGAAAGAAAAGGATGCGACACAAGAGTTCAAACAGCACTCACAGTTAACAAAGTTGCAGAACCATACATCCTTAGAAAAGCATTAAGCCACTTTGAGAAGGGAAGAATCGTAATCTTCGCATGTGGAACAGGTAACCCATATTTCTCAACAGATTCTGGTGCATCTTTAAGAGCATGCGAAATGTGTGCAGATGCACTACTTCTTGCAAAGAATGTTGACGGAGTATATGACTCAGATCCAAAGACAAATCCAAATGCAAAGAAGTATGAGACATTAACATACATGGATGTAATAAGCCAAGGCTTAAAAGCTATGGATACAACAGCAATCACAATGTGTATGGAAAATAGTGTACCAATCATAGCATTCTCACTCGCAGAAGAGGATGGAATCATCAAAGCTTTAACAGGCAAAAAGATTGGAACATATATCGGAAAATAATATCAAAAATTAGGAGTTTATTATGGCAGAGAGTAAAAAACAAAAACAAGGTTATAGCAATCTTATTATTGCTATTATCTGTATTATTGTTGGAATATTATTCTGTTGTTCTCTTGCAATTGCACTCGAAACACTTAGCATCATACTTGGTGTAATATTAATAGTTCTCGGTGCAGCTGCAATCGTAATGACAATAGTTTCCAAAGAAAGTTTGCTATCTATTTCTGGCATTTTTGGTGCAATATTTATTGGTATAGGTATCGCATCAATAGTTCTAAACTACGCAGCATTTGTATTAACTTGTATTCCTTTCTTACTAATTAGTTTAGGATTCTTTGCTATGGTAGATGCATTCTTATTAAAATTCGTTAGAAAAGAGAAGAGTTTATTAGCATTCATCCTTGAATTAGTAATTGGTGCAATTTGTTTTACATTAGGTATCTTATTATTAACAGTAGATGAATTCTATGGTTATGAAGGTTTAATTTTAGGTATTGCATTGATTATTTTTGGTGTATTCTCATTAGTAATTGAGTGCATGAAATTAAGCAAAAAGAAGTAAGATTAAATACAAAAAATCAAAAATATTAATGGGTTCAGAAATGAGCCCATTTTTATTATTCTACTTGGTTAGAATATCGAAAAAGTGCATTTTTAGTATGTTAAAATAAACCCAAAATTTTAATTTGTTAGCAAATTAAGATTGTGCAATATTGCAAATAACATAATATTTTGCTAAAATATATGTTAATTTACAACAAAATACGGAGGATAAAAATTTATGTCATACGGTATTGATACAGTAGATTTAATCTTCGATGATATGGAAGAAAAATCAGATAAAGCAATCAATAATTTTGATGGCGAATTAAAAATGATTAGAGCTGGCAGAGCAAATGCTCACATTCTAGACAAAGTTCAAGTCAACTATTATGGAATGCCAACTCCATTAAACCAAATGTCCAACATTACAGTTCCTGAGGCAAGATTATTGGTTATCAAACCATACGATAAAAATGCTCTCAAAGACATCGAAAAAGCAATTTTAGCTGCAAACATTGGTATCACACCAAATAATGATGGCACATTAATCAGACTCGTTTTCCCACAATTAACAGAGGAAAGAAGAAGAGATTTATGCAAAGACATCAAGAAACTTGCAGAAGAAACTAGAGTTGTTCTTAGAAATGCAAGAAGATCAGCAAATGATGACCTCAAAGCATTAGAAAAAGATAGCGAAATCACAGAAGATGACCTCAAAGACTTTTTAGCAGATGTTGACAAAGTCTTAGAAAAGAAGATGGCTAAGGTAGACGAACTTGAAAAAGCAAAGTCTGCTGAAGTAATGGAAGTATAATTTGACATATCCAAAGCATATAGCATTTATTATGGACGGAAATAGACGTTGGGGCAAACTCAATGGCTTTTCCAATGTCCAGTCTTATGAAAGAGGTAAAGATGTTCTAGAGAACACAGTCTTTTCTTTAGAAAAGAAAGGAGTGAAGTGTGTAAGTTGTTATACATTTTCCACAGAGAATTTCTCTAGAAGCAAAGAAGATATAGAAAGTGTAATAACGGTCGTTTCATCTTACTTTGAAAGTCTCTTAAACAATGGCACTAATTGGAAGATTATCTTTTCTGGAAACAAAGAGATACTACCAAGTAAAATGCAAGAACTATTTTCTAAATTAGAAAATAAAACAAAGAATAACAGTGGCATTATAGTAAATATCTTATTTGGATATGGTGCACAGGATGAAATAATAAATGCAGCAAAACTAGCACAAAAAGAAGGAGAGATTACAAAGCAATCTTTTGAAAAGCATCTATATAGT
>CAMZEU010000089.1 GCA_947305865.1 uncultured Clostridia bacterium | reverse complement strand
CGCTGCTCTACCGACTGAGCCACACCAGCATGAAAAACATTATAGCAGTGGATAATTTTTCTGTCTACCAAAGAAGATTAGAGCCAATATCCACTAATTTCGGCATATTTAGTGATAGTTAAAAATATTTTTTACCATATATTGTGGAAAATTTAGTTTTTACTCATTTATTTTAATTGACTTATCCACATTTAATTTTTTATAATACCTATATAATTTTTATACGCATAGGCGGAGGAGAAGACATATGCTAAAAAAAGTAGCTATCATAATGGGTAGCGATAGCGATTTGCCGGTTCTTCAAAAAACCATTGATACCTTAGTATCTTTTAGTGTACCTTATGAGGTTCATATTTATTCAGCGCATAGAACACCACAAGAAGTATCTACATTCATCTCTAAAGCAGAAGAGAATGGTTTTGGTGTTATTATTGCAGCTGCTGGTATGGCCGCACACTTGGCTGGAGCTATTGCAGCAAACACAGTATTACCAGTTATTGGAATACCAATTAAGAGTGCAGGATTAGGTGGAATGGATGCATTGTTATCCACAGTTCAAATGCCATCTGGAATTCCTGTAGCAACTGTTGCTATAGATGGAGGCACAAATGCAGCTATACTTGCAATTGAAATGCTTGCACTAACAGACTCTGATTTGCACGACAAATTAGTACAATACCGTGAGAAAAACAAGAGCACTGTATTACAAAAGAATGCCGATATAGAGGCGAAATATAACAAATAAGAGAATTCCGTAGTCGTGGACTGCGGTTTTTTATTTTATAAATATAAAACAATCAATTTGGAGGAATATAAAATGATTCAAAAAACAGAACAACTTTACGAAGGTAAGGCAAAGAAAGTTTATGCAACAACAGATCCTAACTTAGTTATAGTTTCATATAAGGATGACGCAACAGCATTCAACGGTGTTAAGAGAGGAACAATCGTTGGTAAAGGTGTTGTAAACAACCGTATGAGCAATTATTTAATGGAAAAGCTTGAAAAAGAAGGTATTCCAACACACTATGTTGAAGAATTATCTGACAGAGAAACACTTGTTAAGAAAGTTAAAATCGTTCCATTAGAAGTTATCGTTAGAAACGTTGCAGCTGGCTCACTTGCAAAACGTCTTGGATTAGAAGAAGGCGTTCCAATGAAGAAGACAGTTTTAGAATATTGCTATAAGTGTGATGAATTAAATGACCCAATGGTTAATGATTACCACATTCTTGCTATGGAATACTGCACAAAGGAAGAGTTAGATACAATAGCTCAAATGTCTTTCAAGATTAATGATTTCCTTAAAGCATATTTCAAGTCCATTAACATTGATTTAATAGACTTCAAACTTGAATTTGGTAAGACTGCAGATGGACAAATCGTATTAGCAGACGAAATCTCACCAGACACATGCAGATTCTGGGATGCAACAACACACGAAAAGTTGGATAAAGATCGTTTCAGAAGAGATATGGGCGGTGTAGAAGATGCATATAAAGAAATGATGAAGAGAGTATTAGGCTAGAATTTAAGGAGATTATAAATGGGCGCATTTTTTGGCGTTGTTTCTAAAAAGGATTGCATAACAGACGTTTTCTTTGGAACAGATTATCATTCACATCTTGGAACAAAGTGTGCTGGTATTGCTGTATATGATGCAGAAAATGGTATTAGAAGAAAAATCCACAACTTAGGCAATTCTCCATTTAGAACTAAATTTGAAAAGTTATTTTCTGAGTTAAGTGGAACATCTGCTATAGGTGTTATTAGCGACTACGACCCACAACCTTTAATTATTAAATCCAGACATGGTGTATATGCAATATGCTTTGTTGGAATTATTAATAATATGCAAGAACTTATAGATGGATATCTAATGAAGAACGGATATCACTTTGGAGTTGCATCTGGTGGAGAGGTTAATGCAGTTGAGCTAATAGCCACATTAATAGATAGTAAACCAGATTTCTTAGAAGGTGTTCAATTTGCAAAGGATTGTATAGAAGGAACAGCAAATCTTTTAATCTTAAGAGATGACGGTTCTATTTTAGCTTGCAGAGATAAGAAAGGAAGACTTCCAATTCATATTGGTAAAGGAGAAGATGGATATGCTATAGCATTTGAAAACTTCTCATACCAAAAGTTAGATTATACAGATTGCAAAGAACTTGGTGCTAACGAAGTAGTTAGGGTTACAACAGATGGTCTTGAGACATTAGTGCAACCAGCAAAAGAGATGAGAATATGTACATTCCTTTGGACATACTACGGATATCCAACCTCCAATTACGAAGGATTAAACGTAGAGTTAATGAGATATGCAAATGGTAAATCCTTTGCAGAATCTGATACAGAGAAAGGAAATAACAAAGGTGTAGACTATGTTTGTGGTGTTCCAGATTCTGGTACTCCTCATGCAATTGGTTATTCTCATGCTTGTGGTATTCCATTTGCTCGTCCATATATTAAATACACACCTTCTTGGTATAGAAGCTTTATGCCAGAAAACCAAGTAGATAGAAATAAAATAGCAAAAATGAAGCAAATTCCTGTAAAAGAACTTATTCAAGACAAGTCTTTATTGTTTGTAGACGATTCTATAGTCCGTGGGACGCAATTAAGAGAAACAGTCGAGTTCTTGTTTGAACACGGTGCAAAAGCCGTTCACATGCGTTCTGCGTGCCCTCCAATTATGTTTGGATGTAAGTATTTGAACTTCTCAAGAGCAACTTCAGACATGGAACTCATTACAAGAAGAGTTATTATGGAACTTGAAGGACCAGAGGGATTTGAACATTTAGAGGAATATGCAGAATCAGAAACAGAGCGTGGACAAAAGATGAGAAAAGCAATCTGTGATAAGTTTGGATTTGATTCAATTGAGTTCCAATCTTTAGACCGTATGATAAAAGCAATGGGTGTTCCAGAATGCAAACTTTGTACATATTGTTGGAACGGAAAAGAATAGAGGGGAGATATGAAGAGTTATTCAGAAAGTTACAAAGAAGCTGGCGTAGACATTACTGCAGGATACAAAGCAGTTGAGTTAATGAAGAAGCACATAGCAAGAACATATGCTCAAGGTGCAGAAGAAATTGGAGGATTTGGTGGTTTATTCCCATTAGATCTCACAGGTTATACCCATCCAGTACTTGTTTCTGGTACAGATGGTGTAGGAACAAAGTTAAAACTTGCATTCTTAATGGATAAGCATGACACTATTGGAATAGATTGTGTTGCAATGTGCGTTAATGATGTTATTTGCTGTGGTGCAAAGCCATTGTTCTTCTTAGATTACATTGCCTGTGGCAAGAACTATCCAGAGAAGATTGAAAAGATTGTTGCTGGTGTATGTGAAGGCTGTGTTCAATCTGGTAGTGCATTAATTGGTGGTGAGACTGCTGAAATGCCAGGATTCTATCCAGAAGATGAATATGATTTAGCAGGATTCTCTGTAGGTATTGTTGAAAGAGATAGAGTTATAGATAAGACAAAGATGAAAGAAGGAGATGTAATGATTGCTCTTCCATCATCTGGTGTACACTCAAACGGATTTTCACTTGTTAGAAAAGTATTTGATGTAGAAAAGACAGACTTATTCAAGAAGTATGATGAATTAGATGGCAAGTCCTTAGGAGAAACACTTTTAACCCCAACAGTTATCTATGTTAAACCAGTTCTAGCTTTGCTAGAAAAAATTAAAGTTAAAGGAATTTCACACATTACTGGTGGTGGCTTCTACGAGAATATGCCAAGATCTATTCCAAAGGGACTTGGTGTAAAGATTTACAAGAAAGATGTTAAGGTATTACCAATCTTCAAACTCATCCAAAAGACAGGAAACATTGCAGAAAGAGATATGTTCAATACATTTAATATGGGTGTTGGTATGAGCATTGTTGTTTCCAAAGAAGATGTAGATGAAGCAATTAGCATTTTGCAAGCAAATGGTGTAGATGCTTATAAGGTTGGTGAGATTATTAAGTCTGAAGACGGAGTTGTTTTATTATGACAGACAAAATTAAGATAGCAGTTTTAGTTTCTGGTGGTGGTACTAATCTCCAAGCATTAATAGACGCACAAAATAGTGGGATTATTAAGAGTGGAAAGATTGCTTTAGTTATTTCTAACAAAGAAGGAGTATACGCATTAGAAAGAGCTGCTAAGGCAAATATCAAGT
>CAMZEU010000088.1 GCA_947305865.1 uncultured Clostridia bacterium | reverse complement strand
ATGTATGTAGCAAACAAGACAGAACTCGAAGCAGAACTTGAAGAATACACAAAGAATGCTGATGATGCAATCGCTCTTCTCGTAGCAGATGGTTGGATTTATAATGCAGATGGAACAGCTTACGGCACAAAGGGTGTTCGTTATAAGAAGTTCTTACCATCACAAATCAGAGAAATAGACCGTGGATACGCAGCAAAAGATGGTTCTTACGAAACAGTAGCAATCATGAAGAAAGATGCAGCAGGAAAAGACACTGATGAAGTTGATTACTATTTAATGCCATTAGCACTTAACTGGTACGGCACAGTAGATAATGAATTCTCAGATATTCTTGTAAAAGACATGGTTCTTGGTGATGCATTCAAGAAAGCAGGATTTGTCATTAAGTATTCAATTGGTGACTTCGCACCAATGCTTGATGAACTTTACCAAGCACAAGTTTATGGCTATTATGGTGGAACACCAACATACACATGCTTCAACTTCGCAACTGGATTCAACAGTGCAGCATATGACTATGCATATAACTGGACAATTGACCCAGATATGTACGATGACTACAGCATTTGTTACTTAAAAGATAGCGCAGATATCTATAGACTTCCTAAAGAAGCATAATAGATAAAAGAAAAACTAAATAATTAACCTAATGGGGCGGAGTCGAGAGGCTTCGCTCTATTGGGCAAAAAGCAAACCAAAGCCATCTGTACATTAAAATGGTACAAATGGTTTTGTTTTGATTAAAAACAAGGAGATTTCTTATGCTAAAGTATATTCTAAAAAGAATAGCATATATGGTGATAGTTTGGATCATCCTATCGATTCTTATGTTTTTTATATACAATTTAGTTCCAAACAATCGAGCATATACAGATGCTAAAGCAGAAATCCAAGGAAATCCTAAGTATAAAATGTTGCCAGAAGACGAAAGAGAAAGCGCATTTCAGGAGTTGTACATAACTTATCAAAGGCGTTATGGTACGGATATTAAAATTCCGGTAGTAAGGTATCTACGATGGTTAGGCGTTTATCCATATTATGATGGCAAATGTAATGGAATGCTTCAGGGTAACTTTGGTTATTCGTACGAGTTAAAAGATGATGTTGTAAAAGCCATAAAGGCACCAATGTGGAATACTGTATTTATTAATATCTTTGCAACAATTCTTGCGTTAGGTATTACAATTCCATTGGGAATTGCATCTGCTGTACATAAGGGCAGTAGAGGAGATAAAACAATGCAAGTTGTTACTATTATTGGATATAGTTTGCCTGTCTTTGTTATAGCAATTGTATTTATTTACTTGGGTTGTTGGTTGGCAGGATGGTTCCCTGCATCAGGTATGGAAACTCCTGGGGCAAATTATACAGGCATTAAAGAATTCGGCGATAAAATGTTCCATTTAGCGCTTCCATTGATTGTAATGACATTCTGCTCTCTAGGCGGTATGACAAGATATGTACGTGCATCAATGATTGAAGCTTTGGGCATGGACTGTATTCGTACAGCAAGGGCAAAAGGTCTTAAGGAAAGAACAGTAATATATAGTCACGCATGGAGAAATGCATTGATTCCTGTTATTACACTTGTTGTGGGATGGTTCCTAGGGATTTTCTCTGGATCTGTTATGGTAGAACAAATGTTCGGCCTAAATGGTATGGGCAATTTGCTGATTTCATCGCTGATGACTAGGGACTTTGACGTTGTTTTATTCTTGCAAATGTTCTATGTAACATTATCACTGCTTGGTAATTTATTAATTGACCTTGCATACGGATTCGCGGATCCTCGTGTACGTGTTAATAAATAAGGAGGCGACATATGGAAGATAATAATGAAATTAAAGAATTAGATATCGAAAAGCAAGACGCTATCCTTGAAAATCAAAATGAAGAGTCAACGCAAGAAGAAACAACTGTTGATAAGAAGGCACAAGTTAAAGCAGTGTTAATAAAAATTGGCAAAGGTTGTCTTTTGGTTTTAAAGACACTTCTTCGTTGGTTGTCACGTATGGTTTGGGGCGCTAGCAAAGTTGCCGCAAGAGAAATAGAAAAACAAGAGGCATATTTTGAAAAGAGAGCTGCCGAAGAAGAGGCAATAAAAGAAACCGAGGCAAAGAAAGCAGCTGAAGAGGATGCTTCACCTGACAGTGCAGAACAAAATAAAAAGTTCGGCAAAAAGAAAAAACACAAACTTACAGATGTTGAAGAAATCGTAAGTCCAGGAAAACAATATGTTAAGGCATTCTTCTCCAAGAAACTTGCAGTTGCAGCATTAGTAATAGTTGTATTAATGTTCTTATTTGTGTTTATTGGACCTCTTTGTATGCCAAATTATAAAGATGAATATTCCGCTACTACACAAAAATATTTGCCTCCAAATATGACAATGTTATCAGTGCCTAGTGCACTTAATGGACATGTAAAGTCTATTAGTTCCAATTCATATTATTCACTCGGTGTAAGTGATAGTGGAAAGTTGTATATATGGGGTGTAACTTCAATTGGCACAACAAAACTTGATATTAAGAAGAATATGCCAAAAGAAGTCTCTGAGAAAAAGATTGCATATGCCGCTGCAGGATTAGATCATGCAGTCGTGATTGCCGAAGACGGCACTGTATATGCATGGGGCTCTAATTCATTAGGACAATTTATTGCATCTGAACAAGATTATGAAAATCAAAAGAACGATCAAAATATTGCATTAATGCCTGAATCGATAAGAATACAAGGCAAAATTGATGTTGAAAACATTAAAAAGATTGTAGCTGGAGAACAATTCACAATTATTCTTATGAAAGATGGAAGCATTCTAGCATGGGGCAATAAGAAGAGCTATTCAAACGCAGATAAGTTCTTGGATCCATCATTACGTTTATATGACATTGATATGACTTCAAGTGCAATTGTTGGCATTGCTCAAGATCAAAAGTCAGTATATGGAATGAAGACTGTTAAACTTAAATATTCCATGTTTGGACAAGCTGCCGAACAAAGTCTATTACTTACCGGTTCAAAGCTTATTGGATTGGCTTGTTCTAGATTAAATTTCATTTTAATAGCTGAAGAAGATGGTGCTAGTGGCAATAAAGTAAACCGCTTGTTATATTGGGGTGACTTTACCGAAGAAAATATTGAGGCTCCAAAACTTGGTAAAGGACGTTTCTTTGTACAAGTTGAAGCTGGCGCTGAACACTATGTTGGATTAACAAATGACGGCTGGGCATATGCATGGGGCGACAATACACATAATCAACTTAAGTGTGCTCTTGAAGGTACTAGAGCTGATGAAATATATGCAGAATCATATCAAACATATATTCTTAATGACCATAAAGTTACAGACAAGAGTGGTTTGAAAGGATACCTATTTGGTACTGATAGATATGGCGCAAGTGTATTTAAGCGTCTTGTAAATGGTGGTCGTATGACATTGACCATAGGTGCAGTTGCGGTTATCATTTCATCATTTATTGGAATAGTTATTGGAATTCTTTCAGGATATTTTGGTGGAAAGGTTGATATGTTCTTAATGCGTGTTACTGAAGTTGTAAGCGCAATTCCATTCTTGCCATTTGCTATGATATTATCTGCAATTTTAGCAACACAAAACATTACTGAAAATATGAAGATATTTATTATCATGGTCATTCTTGGTATTTTGAGTTGGCCAGGTTTGGCAAGACTTGTTAGAGGACAGGTTCTTGCTACTAGAGAAGCAGAATATGTTACTGCTGCAAAAGCAATGGGTGTAAATGAATTTAGAATTGCATTCAAACATATTCTTCCAAACGTTATTTCAGTTATTATAGTTACATTGACTCTTGACTTTGCAGGATGTATGTTAACAGAATCATCACTTTCTTATTTGGGATTTGGTGTAACTTATCCAAGACCAACTTGGGGTAATATGTTAAATGCCACGAAGAATCTAACGATTATCGGTAATTACTGGTGGCTGTGGTTATTCCCATCTATATTCTTGGCAATCACAACTATTTGTATAAATATTATTGGTGACGCGTTACGTGACGTCATGGACCCACGTACAAATAACCAACACTAAAGGAGGTAAAGTATGGCATTATTAGAAGTTAAAGATTTACGTACTTTCTTCCTTACAAAGAAAGGAATAGTAAAAGCAGTAAATGGTGTTTCGTACTCTGTTGAAGCAGGCAAAACTATTGGAATAGTTGGTGAGTCTGGTTCTGGCAAGAGCGTTTCAGCTATGAGTATTCTTCAATTACTAGATGAAAATGGATATATTAAGTCTGGTGAAATATTGTTTGAAGGTAAAGATCTT
>CAMZEU010000087.1 GCA_947305865.1 uncultured Clostridia bacterium | reverse complement strand
GAATAGTGATTCCTCTTTCTCTTTCCAAATCTCCAGAGTCCATAACACAAGTTTCTACTTGTTGATTTTCTCTAAAAGTTCCAGATTGTTTTAACATTGCATCTACCAAGGTCGTCTTGCCGTGGTCTACGTGTGCAATAATGGCTACATTTCTTAAATCGTTTCTAATCATAATCTATGTCCTAATTTTGAATTACCAATCTTCTCTGTGGTTAATCTTTACATCATCATACTTTTCAAAGTATTCCTTCTTATACTTCTCCGTTTGTTGTCTAGCCTGCTTAAGTTGTTGCTTAGCAAGTTTTTGCGCTGGAGTAAGTTTCTTATCCTTATCCACATCTATTACAGGTGTTAATTTTGTCTTATCTTTTCCCATTATTTATCCAAGATGTGCTTTATATCTTTTGAACTTCTGCGATATAAAATGATTTTGCCACCAATGACACCACATACATCTGCATTTAGATTTTCTGCAAGTTCACTTGCAATCTCTTTTGCAGTATAGTCACTGTTCTTAAGTACACTAACCTTTATAAGTTCATGTGCTTCAAGTGCGTCTAAAATGTCATTTAATATATTCTCATTTATTCCACCCTTACCAATTGTGCAAGATGGTGTAATTGTATTTGCTTTACTTCTTAATAATGCTCTTGTTTTTGAATCTATCATAACTTTATTCCTTGTTCCTTTAAGTATGTTGCAAGAATATCTACAGCATCTTTTATGAGCTCTCCACAACTATGCTTAAAACCTTTGGTTTTAGCAAGTGCCAATAATTCTCTACATACTATTGTTTCATGCTTTTCTTTAAATCTCTTTATGAGGACTTGCTCTTCGTTATATAGTGCCATCTTTTGTCTTTGGTCTGAGCAGTCATAATTTCTTATAAGACTAAGAACCATAACCATTCCACTAATTGTCCCACAAACCTCTTGAGATCTTCCTACACCGCCACCAAATGGAGCAGAAGCGTTTTCTATTATCTTTGTATCTAGACCAGTTAGGTCTTCGAATGCTAAAGCAACACTCTGAGCACAATTGTACCCAGAATTATGTAGTTTTTCTGCTTTTGCTGTTCTCTCTTGTTTAGTCATCATCTATATCTGAAGGAGCTGTATTAATAATTTCTTTGAGTCCTTCTTTCTTGCTCTTTTTCTTCTTTTCTTCGATTTTCTCTTCTTGAACCTTTTGTCTGTTCTCTATTTTCTTCTTTGCATAATCTATATCTGCCTCAGAAAATTCTCTTTCAACAATTTTATATTGTTGTGGGATGTCTCTGTCTTGTGCATTGTTAATAGTGACATGATTGTATGCAAAGCGAATTCCTTGAGAATAAAGTGCATTATATAACTTCTCTTGGAGATCAAACTTGAGCGCCCAATATTGTTCTGTATCTGTCCATACTCTAACATCTATGCAAACTGAACTGTCTTTGAATGTTGTTAAAACGATTTGATATGGCTTTTCAATGGAAACTCTCTCATCCATTTCTACAACTGTTGCAATTATCATTCTTGCTTTTTCTAAGTCTGTACCATATTCAAAACCGAGTTGGAGATCTACTCTTCTTGTAGATGCTGTATCACAGTTTGTTAAAGGATTATTTACTGCAACAGAGTTTGGAACTACAACAACTTTGTTATCCCATGTTGTTAGGATAGTGTTGAAAAGATTAATTTTATTAATCTTGCCTTCTACACCACCAACCATGATATAGTCTCCCTTCTTGAAAGGTTTATTAATTATGATGATTAAACCACTTGCAACATTTCCTAAACTATCCTTTAAAGCTAAACCAATAGCAACACCACCAGTTGCAACAACTGTTAAGATAGATGCAAGGTTCAATCCCATAATGGATAAAGCACCAATGATAATTACTATGTCTATAACTGCCACACAAAGAGAAATAATAAATGAAGCGACTGCACCATCACTCTTGCTCTTTGAGATAATCTTTCTAATAATTACGCTAATGATTTTTACTAAAACTAGGCCAACAATGAGAACTACTAATCCGAGTACAAAATCCATTCCGTGTTCAATGAAAAAAGATGCGATTTTATTCCACATTCCTTCCATTTGTTCCATATCCGTTGTCTCCTTTTTCTAAAATTGCAATAACAATTTTAAATTTTTACGAAATTTTAACACGATAATAGATTATTGGTCAACCAATAATAAATAAGTATGCCAAATTTTTCTCTTAAAATAAAAATACTGCTTCCAAATGGAAACAGTATATTATTAGAATATCGATTTTTTATTCTTCTTCGCTGTACTCTATTTCGTACCCAACACCGCTTTTTGCAGCATTGATAATTGCAAGTTCAACTGCCTTTGCTGCTGCCGTTTGGAGCATCATAATGTTGAGTACTGGTTTACTGCCTACACTACAAGCAAATAAGGTGTCTCCATCGTAGTCTGTATGTACAGGTTTAATTGCTCTTGCGAAGCCATCATGAGCACAAGAAGCTATATTATTACATTGTGTTTTTGTGAGTTTAGCATCTGTAATTATACAACCTATGGTTGTATTACTACCCTTTACAACGTCTAAAAGATGTCCTTCTTCTACCCATTTCTCTGTGTTAAAGAATGAGCCATCTGGATTCTTTGCACCAGCAATAATTTTGCCATCTTCATAAACATCTCCAAGTGCATTTACACATACTATTGCTGTTACATTAATTCCTGCCACTTTTATAGTTGCCGCACCAAGTCCAGATTTAGATGCATATTTGAGTCCCCTTATCTTTCCACAAGTAGCTCCTTTGCCTGCTCCAACTTGGCCATATTCAACGGCATCTTTCATTGCATTTTCACAAGCCTTTTTACCCATTTCTGCATCTGGATAATGATAATCTTTATCATTAAGGTCAAAAATAACTGCCTCTGTAACTATTGGAACAATCTTACCACCTGCTGCCTTAAATCCCCATTTTTTATCCTTGCAAAATTCCATTACACCAATGGAGGCAGCAAGGCCATATGCACTACCACCAGATAGTACAACAGCATTGACTTCTTGGACACTCTTTTCACTCTTTAAGAGGTCTGTTTCTCTTGTCCCTGGAGCACCACCTCTAACATCTACGCCACAAGTGGCTCCCTTTGGGAAGAGCATTACTGTACAACCTGTGAAATCATCGTGGGCTGAACCTATTTTTACATTTTTTTGGAATAACTATTTTCATTCTTGTTCTTTTAATAAATCGTCTATACTTGTTTGTTTATACACAACATATTTGTCAAAGAATTTTACCATATCATTCATAGCTTTTTCTCTGTCAACATCATTGTGTACTTCGTGTCTTACTCCCTCATAGATATGCATCTCTGTTGGGATTCCTACAGATTCATAAAACTTTTTAAGTTTTACAACCTTCTTTCCATATCCACCAATAGGGTCATCTGCTCCACAGAACATTGCTATTGGGCATGTTGGAGAAAGTTTGTTCTTTGCTTTCTTTCCATATAACTTACCAACTTCTTTTAGCATATAGTAATCAAAGTTAATGCTCATATCTACACCGGTCATTGGATCTTCTAAGAAATTCTTTCTACTCTCTGCGTCTTTTACAACCCATTGTGCCTTTCCAGAATCTCCCTTGTATCTAAACATTAAAGAAGAAACATTGTTTGCAGCCTTTAATCTTGCCTTGCCACATATAATGTGCATTGGCCATAAAAGAGCTGCACCAGTCTTCATTAATCCAGCACCCATATGAGCTGTACCAATTAAACCAATAGCTCTACAGTCTGTTCCCTCTTGTGCAAATGCTTGTGCAAGGAAACTGCCATAACTATGTCCTAAAACAAAAACTGGGAGATTATATTTCTCTTTAAGTTGGTTGTAAAATAAAACTTCGTCTTTTAATGTGTCTAAGAATATATTTCCTGGACATCTGCCTCTATCTGCGTCTGTCTCTGTTCTTCCATGTGCTCTATGGTCATCCATAAAAACGATGTATCCATGTTCGTTGAAAAACTTTGCTAAAGGTTCAAATCTTTTTGCATATTCAGCCATTCCATGAATGATTTGTATAACACCCTTTGGGTCTTTTACATCGTCCATTACTGTTACAAAAATCTCTTTTCCGTCACTGCCTGGGGTTTTGTATTGTTCCATATTATTCGCTCCTAGCAAAAATTATACAATAATTATACCATTTGCCACATTTATTTTTCAATAAAAAAATATTGAAAAAAGTATTTAGTATGTTATAATCAAGCTATGAAAAAGGTTGCAATTATTCTTAATACCCCATCCCTTTCTCGTCTTCCAAAAGATGAGGATATCATTATTTGTACAGATGGTGGTGCAAAATATATAGATAATCCAGACT
>CAMZEU010000086.1 GCA_947305865.1 uncultured Clostridia bacterium | reverse complement strand
TAAAGCTTCTACAAAAGCTTTTGCAACTTCTTGTGTTATATTAGTCTCATTTAATACTAAATTTGATGGCACAGGTACAGCAGTTGCATATAACGGAGTATCTGGTTCATTAGACGCAGGAAAATATTATTTAGTAGTAACAGGCATTAATAATAACTATGAAGTATCTTCTGCATTTGATGAACAAACATCATACTTTGAAGTATTACCAAGAGAAGTAGATGAAACATGTATTGATTATATCCCATCAGACTATTATACAGGTTTAGAACAAGAGCCTTATTTTGAATTTAGATATCATAGTAATGATATTACCTATACAGCAACTGGTGAAACAGCAGCAACAAATGCTGGAAATTACACAATGACTTTAACAGCAAATGGAAACTACAAAGGTACTATTGAATTTACTTGGACTATTAATAAAGCAGGACTAGATGTAATAGTAGAGAATTTATCAGTTTTATATGGTACCACAAATCCTCAATATACTGTCACATCTAATGATTTCCTTGGCACAGATACTGTGGCAGTATTAGATTTCACAAATGCTGTATTTACAACTGAATATACAGATGCAAGTCCAATAGGTGAATATTTAGTTACTGTTTCTGGTATAACATCAGCCAACTATGAAATATTTGATTGTTACGGTGGATATATAACAGTTACACCAAGACCTATTTCTGCAGAAAATATCGTAGTAACTTCTTCAGCATTTACATATACAGGTTTATCTCAATCTCCAACATATGAAGTTAAGTTTGGAACAAGAGATATTACATGCAATGTTAGTGGAGATAGAAGTGCAATCTATCCAGGAGAATATACTGTTACAGTTAAAGGAACAGGCAACTATTCTGGCAAGGCATCATTTAATTGGAGCATTGCTAAGAAGGCAATCACTTATACATGGGGTGATTCCGAATTCACATATGATGGACAAGCTCATGCACCAGCATTAACAATTAACGGACTTGTAGAGGCAGACGGTATTACATCTACAATTATGGGTTCAAAGACTAACGCTGGTAGCTATACAGCAAGTGTTGTCCTTTCTGGACCAGCTCTTGCAAATTATATCTTGCCACAAGATAATACAAAGACATTCTCAATTGCTAAGGCAACACAAACAATAGATGTAAGTGGAATAGTTACTTCAAAGCCTTATACGGGCTCTGTGATCACTTTTGATGGTGCCACAGCATCTTATGCAGGATCTATGATAACTTACGACAACAACGCTTACACGAACGTTGGAACGTATACAATGACTATCTTTGCATCTGAATCTACGAACTATTTACAAGCTTCTAGAACTTTAGAGGTTACAATTACAGAAGCAGCACCTAAGACAGATGAATCTGGTGCTAGTGAATATACAAAAGATATTCCTGTAGATGAAACAGGAAATGCAAAGAATGCAGATATTACTTCTATTATCAAGAGTGCAGCTGCTGATAACTCAAGTGCATCCTTAGAGATTAAGGTTGGAGATAATGAATCCATCCTCTTAGACAAGAATGCAATTACAGCATTAGCAAGTGCAAGCAACATCAAAGTTTCTATGGAAACAAAGAAGGGAGATAATGCTTCTAGTGTTGTTGCTGGAGCAGTTGTAGTATTTGAAATCACAATAGATGGTGCTACATTTGAAAACGGCAAGGCAACAGTTAGTGCACCATTCAGTGAAGAAATCCCAGCAGGCAAAGTTGCTAAGGTATACTTTGTAGATGCAAATGGAAATAAGACGGATATGAATGCAAGATTTGAAAATGGTTTAGTAATCTTTGAAACAAATCACTTCTCAACATATGCAGTAGTATTTGAAGATGCTCCAAAGGGCGGATTATCTAGTGGCGCAATTGCAGGTATTGTTATTGCAATCGTTGTAGTTCTTGGCGCTGTTGGATTCTGTGTATATTGGTTTGTATTCAGAAAGAAGAAGGATAACAAACCTGCACAAGAAGATAAAGAAGAAGCAAAACAAGATGAAACAACAGGAGAAAGTGCAGAGGAAGAACCTCAAAAAGAGGAAGAAGTTGCACAAGAAGAAACTGTAGAAGAAGAAAAAGAAGAGTCTACAGATGAAGATAAGGAATAAGCAAGGAGGAATTATGAAAAATAAACTTGCGTTAATATTAGTATTTTGTTTGGTATCTATACTAAGTATGTGCTTAGTTGCTTGTAATAGCACAGGAGAAAACCAAAATGAAGATTTAGGTCTTCTCATACCTGAGTATATTAAACCAACAATAAATGCAACATACGGACAAACTCTTGCAGATTTAGCTTTACCACAAGGATTTACTTGGGATGAAGCAGCAACCACATCTGTAGGAAATGCTGGACCTAATACTTTCCATGTAACATATACACCAGAAGATACAACAAAGTATCAAGTTATTAAGGGTATAGCAGTTACAGTACAAGTTGCGAAAGTAAGCTTTGATATGAGTGGTATTACCTTTGGTAATGCACAATTCACATATGACGGACAACCACATAGTTTGGCAATTGCTGGAACACTTCCAGAGGGCGTTGTTGTTTACTATGAGAACAATGAACAAACAGATGTTGGAACATATGAGGTTAGAGCAGTATTTAGTGTAGATGGAAACCACAATCCTGTAGAACCAATGCCAGCAACTTTAACTATCGTTAAGTCTGACATCCAAGGATTATCTTTAGCAGATGCACAATTCACATATGATGGCACAGCAAAGTCCTTAGCAATATCTGGAACAGTACCAGCAGGTGTACAAGTAACTTATGAGAACAACTACAATATCAATGCTGGCACATATAATGTCACAGCACACTTTGCAGGTGGTGCAAACTACAACAATTTGCCAGACCTCCATGCAACTATGGTTATAGGAAAAGCAACAGTTACAGGATTAACTTTTGCAGATGCTACATATACATATGATGGAACAGAGAAGAAGATAGAAGTTCAAGGAAATATACCAACTGGTGTTGATGTTGTTTATACAAATAATGTTAAGACAAATGCAGGGAGTTATCTTGCAGTTGCAGCCTTTGAAGTAAACGATAACTTCAATGAGATTCCAAGCATGACGGCATACTTTAATATTAATAAAGCTGATCCAGTATTTGAAACACCTTGCATTTATGACCAAACAACAGGAAACTACTTATCTGATGTCTGGTTCTTTAATCCTACAACCAACCAAAGAGATACAAATGCAGAGTTTGAAGAACAATACTTTTATCTAGAATATATTGGATATAGTGCTTTTGATGCTTATTATGATATGGGAGATAATTATAATAAAGTTGATTTCACACCTATTTTCAAGGTTTATAAAAATGGACCAACATTAGAAGTAGATGGAGTAAGAGCAATCTTCTATGATGAAGATAAAGATTTAACAATTCGTTTGGTAACTATGAACAACGGCTATCAGGTTACAACATCCCAAATAGAAGTAACATTCGGAGCTTATTATCATACCGTATATGCATATGTTTACAAGGGGAGAGATTTTAGTGGTGTAGAAGATTCCATATTAAATTCAAACGCAGAGAGTGTTAAGATAGATGAAATCTATAGACTCGAATATACAGGTTCTGGTCATAAGTTCTTACTAGAAAAACATTTGCAAAACTTTTCTTTAGGTAATGTAGACTTTGAGGAATCAATAGATTATGTACTAGATTTAAATGAAACAACACATGTATTTTCTATAGCAGAACCTGAAGATTATGGAACATTAACATATATTTTCACCTATTCTGAAACAGATGGAAATTTCACAATTGCATTCTATGATACAAATAGAGCATATACCTTTAATGGTGTTTATACAGAAAGCACTCTTCCACAAATTGGAGTATCTATTGGAACATGGATAAGTGAAGAAGAAAACAATGTTACATATATAAGCATAAATGGTCTTGAATTTATTCAAGGTAGTGGTAAAAACTTAAAATTATATGCTGGAGAAAATGTATATAGATTTGGATACTTGTATGTTGATGAAGAGAATAATGAATCAGAATACTGTATATATGCTTATAATATAGATAGAGAAGATAGTAATGTATCATATGTCTATGTTCTAAATGAAGAAGTGGACTATAAGACAGTAGACCTTTCTAACCACACTCCAATTATTGAATCAAAATCTTCCTGGGCATTAGAAGAAGTTAACAATGTAAAATATGTTGACGAATATATTGTAGATGCAAATAACGAGTTAACTATAGATTGGGCTAGAAAAGATTATTATTATCAATTTATGAATTCAGAAGGTAACTGGAGAACATTGATATTGAGAAATAGTGACCATAAACTCTTCTACAGAGATTATTATACAGAATTGGAAGATGTAAACAGTCTAACCAACTCAAGAGGTACATGGGAATATGATGCAGACACAAATACTATTTCTGTTGAATACACAAATTGGGGAGAGACTATTAATGCAACATTTAATTTATCAACAAGAAATAATGGCTCTATGAAGAGAATAATTAATGGAG
>CAMZEU010000085.1 GCA_947305865.1 uncultured Clostridia bacterium | reverse complement strand
ACTTTGGGGCGAGGTGTAATTCCTCACCGGCAGTATAGTCTGCGAGCACTTCGGTGTTGAAAAGGTGTAATTCCTTTACCGACAGTTAAAGTCTGGATGGGAAAAGTGATAAATATATACTTTTTCAAAAGCTCCAACAAAGGAGTTTTTATTTATGACAAAATCAATGACATTAGACAAGAAAAAAGTCTTTAGACTTTCAGCATCTTGGGTTGCAAAAATGGCAATGCTTACAGCTATCTCTTTCTTGCTGTATTATCTTGGACATTTTATTAAGCTTCCTTTTATGTTTCCATCATTCTTGGATTTCCAAATCTCAGAACTTCCTGCATTACTTGCTGGATTCTCAATGGGACCAATCTCTGGTTGCTTAGTAATAGTATTTAAGTGCTTATTAAAGTTCCCATTATCTAGCACAATGTATGTTGGGGAATTAACAGATATCCTTCTTGGCGTTGCTTTTGTTCTTCCTGCATCTATTATTTATAAGATCTTTAAGACAAAAAAGAGTGCATTGTATGGAATGTTGGTTTCAACTATATTTGCAACAGGTATGGCTTGTATAGTAAATAGATGGATTTCTATTCCATTCTATCTCAATTTATACTTTGGAAATAACATGAATGGAATAGTTGGAATGCTTTCATCTTTATATAAAGGCATTACAGTAGATAACTTCTGGGGCTGGTATCTTGGTGTTGGTATTGTACCATTCAATTTATTGAGATACATTATAGTAACATTGGTAACTTTCTTATTCTATAAGAAACTTTCTAAGATTTTACACTGGGATGGAACATCATTAAGAAAGAAGAAAGAAGATGAATCTATTATAGATGAAGATGGTGTATATTATTCTGCATCTGTAGAAGATACATATAAATTGGCTGAGAGCATTTGTGAGGGCTTACAGGGTAATGAAAAGATAATTCTTGAAGGTGAACTCGGTGCAGGCAAAACAACGTTTACAAAGGGTTTGGCAAAGGCTTTAGGTGTACAAGAAGAAATCACATCTCCAACATTTACAATAATGAATGAATATGATTCTGGAAAGTATCCTTTATATCATTTAGATATGTATCGTATAGAAAACGAAGAAGATATCTATGAACTTGGTATTGAAGACAGAATGGATAATGGTATAACCATTATTGAATGGAATAAATACAAGTCGTTGACTGGAAAAATCATTGTTGTTAAAATAGATGTGCTAGACGAAACACATAGAAAATTCACAATTAAGGAACATCAACAATAATGAATTATCTTGCAATAGATACCACTAATTCTACATTAACAGTTGTTCTCCGTAATGGGGAACAGCTTTTATGTGCAAGAAAAGAGATGGAGAAGGCTGAACATTCCACTTCTTTAATGCCTACCATAGACGAAATTATTAGCAAAGCTAATATGGATATTAAAGATATAGAGAATTTCGCTGTTAACGTTGGTCCGGGATCTTTTACTGGTATAAGAATTGGTGTTTCTTCTATGACGGCTATGTCCTTTGCAAATAAGGCTAAGAGAATATCTTTCTCAACCTTTGAAATACTTGCGGCAAATAGAGGCGAAGTTAATGTTTCTGTAGATGCTGGACATGGAAATACATATTTGGCTAAATGTAAAGATGGAGAAATTGTTGAAACAGACTTTATAGAGGCTGGGAAAGAATATGATTTCTCTAATGTTATAAACACTCCTTTAATAGATGAGTGCCAAGCAATAGACCAAATTGTAATGAAAAAATATCAAAATAATGAATTTGTGGACGTTTTTGTACCATTTTATATGAGAAAATCTCAAGCAGAGAGGAATTTGGAATGACATTTGTCCCACTTGCATATGAACATTTAGACCAAATGGTTGAAATAGAGAAGGAAGCTTTTGAACATGAGTCTCCTTGGACTAAGAATATGTTTATTCCAGAATTATCTCATCCATATGCACATTATATTATTGGCGTAAGTGGAGATGAGGTTATTTCTTATGCTGGTTATCATACTGTTGTAGATGAAGCTCATATCACAAATATCGCTGTTAAAAACACATATAGAGGGAAAGGATTTGGAAAATTAACATTATCCAGATTAATTTATGATGCTCAAATTGTTGGTCTAAAAAGAATGACACTTGAGGTAAGAGTAGATAATTATCCAGCTATAAAATTATATGAATCTTATGGTTTTGTAACAGCTGGTGTAAGGAAAAAATACTACGATGGCAAGTATGATGCACTCATTATGTGGAAGGAATTAGAAGATAATAAATAGCCTTATTTTACATATATTTTTTATTCAGAACTATCCAAAGTATTTTAAAAAATAGCGATTTTTAGAATAATTGACTATAAAAAGTGCCTGTTTTACTGGGTTCTTGAGGTTGTTTTGCTATTTGTGCCAAATGCACAAAATTCAATGCTTATGCGCATTTATACTTGATAATCTAGGTTATATAGAGTAAAATATTTGACGTTATAAAACATTTTTAGGAGATTCTACAATGGACGAAACAACAAGAGAAAAGATTCAGATGGTTACACCTTTAGTTGAAATGGATGGCGATGAGATGACTAGAGTATTATGGAAGTGGGTTAAAGAAATTCTCATTGAACCATATGTTGACTTAAAAACAGAATATTATGATCTCTCAATCCAAAATCGTGATGCTACAGATGACAAAGTTACAGAAAAAGCTGCAAATGCTTGCTTGAAGTATGGTGTAGGCGTTAAGTGTGCAACAATTACAGCAAATGCACAAAGAGTACAAGAGTTCAAACTTAAGAAGATGTGGCCAAGTCCAAATGCAACAATTCGTGCTATTATGGATGGTACAGTTTTCCGTGCTCCATTACTTGTTGAAGGTATTACACCTTTAGTTCCAACATGGATTCGTCCTATTTATGTAGCAAGACATGCATATGGCGATGTATATAAGGGAGTTGAAATGACAGTTGCTGGTGGAGAAGTTAAATTAACATCCAACAGAGGAAATAAAGAGGTTTTCGACTTCGGTGATAAGACTGGTATTGTACAAGCTATTCACAATACAGATGAGTCTATTACGAGCTTTGCTCGTAGTTGCTTCAACTATGCATTAGAAGAGAAGGTAGATCTATGGTTCTCAACAAAGGATACAATCTCAAAGATTTATGACCATAGATTCAAAGATATTTTCCAAAATTTATATGATACAGAATACCATGATAAGTTCGAAGCTGCTGGAATTACATATTTCTACACACTTATTGATGATGCAGTTGCAAGAGTTATGAGAAGCAATGGTGGATTCATTTGGGCACTTAAGAACTATGATGGTGATGTAATGTCTGATATGGTTGCTACAGCATTCGGTTCACTTGCTATGATGACATCTATTTTAGTTTCACCTTCAGGTGCATTTGAATATGAAGCTGCACATGGGACTGTAACAAGACACTTCAGAAAGTATGAAGCTGGTGAAGAAACATCTACAAACTCAGTTGCAACAATCTTTGCTTGGACAGGTGCTTTAAAGAAGAGAGGAGAATTAGATAGTAATGATGCTCTTGTTAACTTTGCAACAGCTGTTGAAAACGCAACAATTGAAACAATTGAAAGTGGTACAATGACAAAAGATTTAGCATCACTCTTTAAGAAAGATGGTGTTGAAATTAAGATTGCAAATTCTAAGGAATTCATTGAAGCAATTGCTGCAAATATCAAACTATAAAAAATAGTCTAACTAAAAAATAAAATTGGAGACACATTAATTTGTATCTCCATTTTTTTTATCTTAAGATAATTGTTTTTATTCTTTTGCTAAAATGTAATCTCCAATAATAGTTACATTATCCTTTTGTGCTGTTGGAATATAGACTCTAATTTGTGCTTCATATTTGTTGTTTGTGAAGATAAACCAAAACATATTATCTAGTGCTTCATGCTTTCTTGGACTTTCTGTTTCTGCCAAATAAAGAGTGCCTTCTTTGATATTTCTAACAGTAACTTCATCTTCATAAAGTTCATATCCATCTAATACGATATCTGTATAAGTGTTATCATAGATAACAACAACGTTCTTATCTTTTAAATCTATGTCAATTTTTGAAACATCTGAAATGAAATAGTGGATAGTGTAATGATTTGCTGGATTATAGTATCCGTTTTCTTGTTTGAAAGAAGCTGTAGCAATTCTCCAACTTGGTTTCTTTATGGATCCAAAAGCAATGGATGTGAATAGAAGAACAGCACCAATGATTACTAAAGCAAGAGCAACGTTTGCAAATGTTATATAATCTTTAACAACAGACCAAGTTGTAACCTTTTCTGTTTTGGTCTTAACTTCTTCTGGTTTTTCTTTTTTAATCTTATGATTAAAGAAATAACCAAATAGTGCAGCACTTAATCCTAAACAAACTACAGATGCGCCAAAAATAACTAACGGTACAAGAGTGGTGAAAACTATTGCACTTGCTATTCCATAGATAAAGAAAAGGAAGAATCCTAGAGCAAAAATAATTGCAAAGGAAAGTGCAATATAAGAGAGCACATCTATTGTTTTTTGGTTTGTAATTTTGGTTTGTAATTTCTTCATGGCTTTATTTATACCAGATATTTTTGAGATTGTTAAATACTTTTTATCATTTTCTAGGTTTGTAAATGTGGACATTTACATTCTCTTTGTGTTATACTA
>CAMZEU010000084.1 GCA_947305865.1 uncultured Clostridia bacterium | reverse complement strand
CCAACAACCATAACTGGTGCTAATCCACAGCAACCAATACAACGTGTTGCAGAAAGTGAGAACTTGCCATCAGATGTTGTGCCACCTTCTGGTAAGCCAAGAACTTCTTTACATTTTTCAAAAACATCTCCACTGCCTTTTACGTAACAAGCTGTTCCTAAACAAACTGAAACTGGATTTTCTCCAACTGGGTTAAGAGAGAACCATGAATAGAATGTAGAAACGCCAAAGATTTCTTCAAGTGGTACATTGAGCACTTCAGCAACGATCTTTTGGACTTCGATTGGAAGATATCCGTAAATCTCTTGTGCTTGTTGAAGAGCTGGCATTGTTGCACCAGGTTGACCCTTGAGTGATTCCAACATTTCACGTAGTTTCTTTTCTTGTTCTGGAGTTCCCTTGAATTCGACTGTTGTTAAATTTATTTTTCCCATATTTCCTCCACACTTTTTATAGTGTATTTTTTTGTGTGCAAATCAATTTTAACATTTTATATGTTAGTAAGCAATACAAAAATGAGAAATTCTGAGAAAATAATTGGTAAATTCATTTTACTAATTATAAAGCTAAAAAATAAAAGCAGCATTCTAACACACTGCTTTTACATCTATGTAATATCTAACCAATTAAATTATCTTGAGTATCTGAATGGCAAACCTTTCTTATGATTTGCTCTTTTACTCATTTTATCTATCTTTGCAAAGGTATTTTCGTCTAGTTTTTCACCCTTTACATACTTGTCTATATCTGCATAAGATACACCAAGTTCTTGCTCATCTGTTTGTCCTTCAAATAATCCTGCACTAGGTGCTTTTGTAATGATAATATCTGGTGCACCTAAATATCTTAAAATCTCATATACTTCTGAAACTGTTAAGTCTGCAATTGGGTTAACATCATATGCACCATCTCCCCACTTTGTGAAGTATCCTACTTCAAACTCATCTGCATTGCCTGTTCCTGCAACGAGATATCCTCTAGTTTGTGCTAGTGCATAAAGAGTTGTCATACGAAGTCTTGGATTGACATTAATTAATGCTTGATTATATGCCCAGTCTCCTGGCTTACCTTCTAAAGAAGGTTGTATGCTATTTACAAGTGTTTTCTTAGCATCTGTTAAATCTACTTCAATTTGTTCTATATTGAATGTTTTAGCAGCATTTAGAGCATCATCTCTATCCATACCATAGTTTCTACTAGATTCACATGGCATAATAACACCTAAGACGTTATCTGTAGCAAGTTTACAAAGTGCACCAACTAGTGTGCAATCTTTTCCACCACTATTGCCATATATAAAACCTTTACATCCACTATTTGCTAATATTTCTTTTAGCCAATTAACTCTATTTTTAACTTCAACTTCGCAATTCATAATTATCCTTATTTAAGACAAGCATCTAAATCAGCTTCAATCTTTGCTCTATCCATATCTTTGCCTATGAATACGAGTTTAATAATTTTGTCTCCAACAACTGGATCCCATTCAGCTGCAACATCTGGATTATACTTAAGTATATTTTCCTGGTCTTGCTTTGGCATGGATACTACCCATTCCCCAACATTTGCCATTGTCTTTTGAAGTCCAGCTTGTTCAAACATATACATATTCTTTGTGTCTCTTGTTATCCAAATAACACCCTTACAACGAATAATGCTTCTTGGGTATTGTTCATTTGCCCAATCTAAGAATTTATTTGTGTTGAATGGTCTTCTTCTCTTGTATACGAATGTTTGGATGTTGTACTCTAAAACTTCACCCTCTGGTTCGTCTTCTTCCTCTTCAATTTCTTCTAATCCTTTAATCCATGCAGCTGAAGAAGATGCTTTTTCAAAATCAAATGATTTTGTATCTAAGATTTTTGCTAAATCTACTTTGCCTTGTACAGCATTAATATATTCTGCATCTGGTTGCAATGCTTTAAGAACAGCTGTTACTTCTTTTAAGTCTTCTTCAGAAATCAAATCTGTCTTGTTGATGATAATCTTTGTACAGAATTCAACTTGTTGAATAATGAGGTTTTCTATATCATCATCTTCGATATCTTTTTTCATTAAGTATTTGCCACTTCCAAATTCTTCTACTAAACGAGCAGCATCTACAACGGAAACGATATTATCTAGTCTTACACCAAAATCAAAATTGCTATTCTTTAATCCTTCTCCAAGATATTCTATTGTATTAACAATAGGTACTGGTTCACAGATACCACTTGCTTCAATAAGTATGTAGTCATATTTACCACTTTGTGCAAGCTTACCAATTTGATCCATTAAGTCTTCTTTTAATGTACAGCAAATACATCCATTTTGAAGTGGTACTAGGTTGTCATCTTTTTGAGATACAACTCCACCTTTTTGAATTAAACTTGCATCAATATTAACTTCACCGATATCGTTTACGATAACAGCAACTTTATATCCCTCTTGGTTGCCCAAAACATAATTTAATAATGTTGTTTTTCCAGCTCCGAGATAACCTGTTAAAAGAGTAATAGGTACAATTCTTCTTCCCATTGTGTTTCCACCTTCTAAAAATTTTATTTGCAAATATTATATAGCAAATAGGTGGAATAATACAACAGAATTATGTATAATAATTGCATGGGAAAGGAAATTGAATTCAAATATTTGGTTAAAGAACTTCCATTTAATATGGAAAATTACAAATCCAGCGATATTGAGCAGGTATATTTAGATATTCCAAATGCAGATAAAGACAAGACTTATAGACTCAGAAAAATGGATAACAAGCTCTTTTATTGCGAGAAAGGAAATGGTCTAGTCTCAAGAGATGAATTCGAAATTGAGATAACAAAAGAAAAATATAATTCCCTTATTCAATTTGCAGAAAATAATGTTATTAGAAAAACAAGATATTTTATTCCACTAGGGTATGACAATCTAGTTGCGGAATTAGATATATACTACGACAAATTAGAAGGACTAAAAACTGTAGAAGTAGAATTTAAGGAAGACTATGATCTGTCCTCCTTTGTTCCTCCATCATGGTTTGGTAAAGATGTCACTAGTGAGCCTAAATTTAAAAATGCAAATTTAGCAAAGATAGAAACTATCTCTTCCCTTTATTAAAATCTCCTAAAAGTACAGCAAATGGTGATGTAGATGTATCTTTTGATACATAATTGCTTGTATGACCTATTGCAAATTCATCTGCTTTTTCAAGTGAATCTACAATAATTTCGCTATCATTATTAAATTCTACTTGTTCTATTTCTCCAAGCATCTTTATGAACTCTTCTTGTTTAATTGCCTTTATCTTTTCTCCACGTTTTCCACGTTGGCTAGTATAGAATCTCTCGTTCTTGCATCCTGGATATGTTACAAAGTAACTTGCAAGCACAGGAAGTTCCACTATTCTACAGTTAAACTTAATCATTGCCTTTTGAAGACATCTTACATAATTTGGATCTGAATATTTAAGTTTGTCATTAAAAATGACATTCTTGTTTGTGAGAATACTATTTTCTGGCTTATTATTGTCTTTCAATTCATCATCAAAAGCATTATAAAGTATATCCATTTGACGATGTGTTCTTGGTGTTTCCAATCTCCCATCTAATAATGATTTTTGATAAGTTATTCTAGTTCTGTCTGCCTTATTAACACCTGGAACAATTTCATACTTCTCTAGTAAACCATCTAAGGTTAATTCTTCACTTTTTAAAATACCCTTTAGAATTAACATAGTTGCATATGCATCTTCATCGGATCTATGTGCAGTATATTCCACTTCGTAATTTGCAGCCACTTCTTCTAGTTTTTTAAGATTCTTGTTGCCAGTTATGATTTTATAAATCATAGCCACATCTATAAACTTAAATTGAATTCTAGCAAGTTTATAAAAGTCACATGTACCATTTACATATTTGACATCATTTTCTACGGCATATCCAACAACTAAATCTGCCTCATTAAAAAGAGACGAAATCTTTTCATATTGTGCTGGGAATTTAGGTGCTTTTCTAAACTCACTTTCAGAATATGCCAAATGAATTCTTGGCTTATAAGTGTCTAAAAGCGCAAAATTCTTTGGTGCTGGGTTAACTAAAAGGTCTTCCTTCTTTAATACATTAAAACTCTCATCTGTTAAACAATATCCAAATGAGCATAAGGAACCATCCGTGTAATTCCCCGAACTACTTTCTATATCATAGAACAAATACTTCACTATTTTTCTTCCTTGATAATATCTCTTAAAATCTTAACACCTTCTGTTGTGTAATCTTCTTTCCCAATGAAGCCTATTGTTTCCATCATTCTTTTTGCTGCTTGTGTAATATCTACAGAATTATAAATGTCATAACATTTAACAATTTCCTTTGCTGGGAATAGTCTGTAAACTTGTTTGCTAGAAAGGTTGTATAAGAAAGCTATGGTTCTATATACATATCCAACCCAGTACATTACATCTGCACTATATTTTTGGCTTCCATATTCACTCTCTCCAAATTCTTTATCCAAGCATTCAAATACATACTCCGGATTGTTAGATTGGAACAAATAGGATTTATTGTCTAAACTTCCAACAAAGTTGGAAAGCATAAACCTTCTAATAAAGACCAATGAACTATATGCTGCCTTTTCTACAGACATTTCAAAGAGTTCAGCTTGTATGATACATAATTCTGATTCACTATAATCTAATGTTCTCATTTTAGTAACTGGCC
>CAMZEU010000083.1 GCA_947305865.1 uncultured Clostridia bacterium | reverse complement strand
GAAAAAGGTTTAACTATTGATTATCTTTATGAATTAGAAGAAATGTGTCATATTAGAGGAAATGCAATATCTGTTATATTCCAAGAACCAATGACAAGCTTGAATCCTGTATTTAACGTCAAGAAACAATTATCAGAGCCATTTATGATTCACCAAGGAATGAGTAGAAAGGAAGCTGCTAAGAAGGCTCTTGAGATGTTAGAGGCGGTTCAAATACCAAATCCAGAAGCAGTTATGAAGCAATATCCTCATCAATTGTCTGGTGGTATGCGTCAGCGTGTTATGATTGCTATCGCTCTTGCATGTCGTCCAAAGATATTGATTGCTGATGAACCAACAACTGCATTGGATGTTACAATTCAAGCACAAATTCTTTCATTAATGAATCAATTGCAACGTGAAAACGGAACATCAATTATCTTTATTACACACGACTTAGGTGTAATAAATGAAATGGCGGATGATGTGGTTGTTATGTATTGTGGACAAGTTGTAGAGCAGGCACCAGCAAATGTTATTTTCACGGATTGTGTATATTCACATCCATATACAGAAGGACTTATGCATTCCATTCCTAGAATGGAAGCTGTTGGCGAAAAACTTGAGCCAATTCCAGGAGTTGTTCCACATCCATTAGCATTGCCAAAGGGATGTAAATTTGCTCCTCGTTGTAAGTACTGTACTCAAAAATGTATTGATGAAGAACCAACATTAGAAGAAATAGTTCCAGGACAAAAAATAAGATGTTTCTATGCAAAAAAGGAGGAAAGACAAAGTGGAGAACACAAAAAACAAGTTGTTATCGATTTCTAATTTGAAAAAATACTTCCCAATAGCAAAGTCATCAATTTTTCAAAAGGAACAATTATATGTAAAAGCCAATGAAGATATATCTTTAGATATATGTGAAGGCGAAACAATTGGTGTTGTTGGTGAATCTGGATGTGGTAAATCCACATTGGGTCGTGTTTTATTACAACTCTATGATCAGACCGCTGGTGAAAGTATTTACTATGGTAGAACTCTTGCTGAGGTTGCTCCAAGCTATATTAAAAAGACAATTGTTAATGTTAATAGATATATAGCAAAATATAAAAAATTAGAAGCACAAGCAGAACATTATCAAAAACAAGTTGATGAAATTGGTGAAGATAAGGCCGAATTCTTCTTGTTGCAAAATTGCAACTTGGCAAAAGCTAATGCAAAAACTCAACTTCTCCATATCGTTAAAATAATTGGAGGTTTCTTTGCTGTTGAAGATAGACAAGAAGGATGTAATCAACTATTAGCAATTCATAATATGAATGTTCGTATAGCAAAACTTCGTGAAAAGCTTAGAACAGTAAATACTGACAAAGATTATTATGCTGGATTAGAGGATAAGGTTAAGAAAGATGGAACAGTTATAAAGGCTGTTGATAGTCCAAAGTATAAGAAAGCATGTGAAAAGGCAGAAGCTTTGCAAAAAGAAATAGATGAACTTTTGGTACTAAATGATAAACAACGTGAAAAACTTGCAGAAATCAAAAAGAAATTTGAAGGCAATGAAGAATTTGCAAAATATGATGCAATGACAGATGAAGGCGTCGATCTTGCACGTTTAAAGTACAATGAGATTCGTCCTTTAAGAAAGGATCTTCAAATAATCTTCCAAGACCCATACTCAAGCTTAAATCCACGTATGACAGTTGGTCAAATCATTGAAGAAGGTCTTGTAACACATAAGTATTTTAGACATGGCGCAAAGGCTATGAAAGAATACATTATAAAGGTTATGGAAGAATGCGGTTTGCAAGATTATATGTTACATCGTTATCCTCACCAATTCTCTGGTGGACAAAGACAACGTATATGTATTGCAAGAGCACTTGCTGTAAAACCAAAATTTGTTGTATGTGACGAATGTGTTTCGGCTCTAGATGTTTCAATTCAATCACAAATTATCAATTTGCTCGATGAATTAAAGCAAAAAGAAGGATTGACATATTTGTTCATTTCACACGATTTATCAGTTGTACGTTATATTTCTGATAAGATTGCAGTTATGTATCTTGGTAATCTTGTTGAATATGCAGATGCAGAGGTAATATTTAATGACCCACGTCATCCATATACAATAGCACTTCTTAGTTCTATTCCAACGACAGACATTGAAAGTTTATCAAAGGAAAGAATATTGTTAGAAGGTAATATACCAAGTCCAATACGTCCTCCTCAAGGATGTAAATTCCATACTCGTTGTTATATGAAATGTGACAAATGCGATAGAGTTCCACCTCCACTTGTAGAAGTTGAACCAGGACATTTTGTTGCATGCCATAGAATAGAAAAGAAAATGGATGAAAATGGCAACTACTTATTTGAATTACCAAAGATGGTTAGAAAAACAGATAAAGTTGATGGTGTAAAAGTAGTAGAAGCCGACAATGTCGAAGAAGAAAGAACAGAAGAAATAAGTAACGAAAATGGCGAGAATTAAACCAACAAAGGATAATAAAGAAGAGATAAAACGCAGAGAAGGATTCTTTGAGTTGATGGCGAGACTTAATCAACAAAAAGAAGGATTGCTTCCAGGAGAAAAAATTAAATTAGATAAAAAAGATTGGTTCGCATTACTTTTCTCTGCTTTTTATACACTTTTCTTGCCTGCAGTAGCGGTGCTAGTGGTTTTAGGACTATTGGTACTTCTTTTGTTTGGATACTTTAACTAAAAAAAATTAAAAACAAGTCGAAAGGCTTGTTTTTTAAAAACAATAATTTGATTATTAATAAATAATTGGTTATATTATATATACATTTGGAGCAAGTATGAAAAGAATAGCTATATGTTATGATTTTGATAAAACACTCACACCTTTGGACATGCAATCTCAAGGATTCGTCCAAGATATAGGTATGGGAATAGATGAATTCTGGGAAGAAGTGGATACTTATTCCGTGGATGAACATATAGAGCTTAATCTTACATATATGTACAAAATGGTTAAAGCAGCTGGAAGAGTTGGCAAGAAATTAACCAAAGAATATCTTAATAGTTTAGGAAAAGACATAGAATACTTCCCAGGACTTGATACTTGGTTTGAAAGAATTAATAAGTTCGGAAAGGATAGAGGAGTTGAAGTACATCACTACATTCTATCTTCTGGATTAAAAGAAATTATAGATGGTACATCTATAGTTAAGAATTTTGACCATGTTTATGCATCAGCTTTTCACTATGATAATGATGGTTTTGTAGATTGGCCAGGATTCGTTGTTAACTACACCAATAAGACTCAATTCTTGTTTAGAATTAGCAAGGGAGTATTTGATGAACTAGATGATGGTGTAAATAATGCAATGAAGAAAGGTGATTATTTTGTTCCACTAACAAACTTCATATATATTGGAGATAGTGATACAGATATTCCTTGTATGACACTCATGACACAATTTGGTGGTCTTTCTGTTGGAGTATATAACGAAAACATGGGTGGAAAGAAGAAGGTTGAAAAACTTGTAAAAGATGGAAGAATTAAGGCTGCAGTAAAGGCAGATTATTCAGAAGGCAGCGAAATTGAAAAGGTAGTACAAGACGCTATTCTTAATATCCGCAGTAGAAAATAAGCAAAAATTCTGGTGTTATTAAAAAGCATATAATTACCCTTACAGGGTAATTTTTTTATAATTAAGAGACATTTTTGCCAAAATTTGACTTTTTTAATATTATCTAATATATTAAAAAATAGAAGACATATGTGTCGCAATATCATATAGGGAAGAAGAAAACTATGTTAAAAGCAAAAGGAAAACAAACGAAGACAGAAATTAGAAACCATGCTGCATTATTGTTTGCTGAGAAAGGTTTCAAAAAGGTTACTATGAATGATATCTGTGTTTCAACGGGATTAAGTCGTGGCGGATTATATAGATATTACAGTAGTCCAGCAGAAATTTTTAATGAGATTATTGCTAGAATCGTAAACAATATTGGAGAAGATCTTGCAAAAGAATTAAAGAGTGGTAAGACGCCAACACAATCTCTAGATATTGTTTTAGCAAAGATTAAAGAAAATGTTAAAAACCCAACAACATTAACCATAGCTTTGTTGGAATACTGTCATACATATGGAGCAGAAGCAATAGATAAAGCATTCTCAAGAGGTATTGAGATTTGGGAAAGCTTCATAAAATATGGCATAAGCCAAGGAGAATTTAATAATATTAACCCTAAGGCATTGGCAGGAACAGTTTTAATTATGTATGAAGGCGCAAGAGCTGGTGCAAGTATTATTAAATACTCAGATGATTTTGCAACAGGTTTAGTAAGTTGTATTAGATTCTTAATAGTAAAACAAGTACCGGAGGCGAAATAATATGGATATTCAAAACATTTTAAAACATTGTGATCACACTGAATTAAAGCAAACTGCAACTATAGATGATATTAAAGCATTAATAGATGATGCAATTAAATTTAATACAGCATCTGTTTGTATTCCTCCATGCTTTGTAAAAGAAGCAGCAGAATATGCTAATGGAAGAATGCCAATATGTACTGTCATAGGCTTCCCTAATGGATATAACAGCACAGAGATTAAGCTCATAGAAACTAAAGAGGCACTCTTAAAAGGCGCAGAAGAGATAGATATGGTTATCAACATAGGAATGCTTAAGAAAGGCAATACAGACTATGTACTGAACGAAATAAAGGCT
>CAMZEU010000082.1 GCA_947305865.1 uncultured Clostridia bacterium | reverse complement strand
TTATCTTTTGTACGTATCCATCTAGTGTTGGAAGGCTATATTCTTTGCCTGTTGTTAAGTCTTTTATTTTTGCAGAATCAATACTTAAAGTGTCATTTTGAGATATTTCATCTGCCATTCTTGCATCTTCAATGACAAGTAATCCAGTGTTTATAGCATTCCTAAAAAAGATCCTTGCGAATGATTTTGCAATAACTATTCTTATGCCAGAAGCCTTGAGCGCAAGAGGTGCATGTTCTCTAGATGAACCACATCCAAAGTTATATCCACCAACTATAATGTCTCCTTCTTTAACGAGTGTATGGAAAGAGAAGTCTATATCTTCCATAGCATGAGCCTTTAAGTTCTCGTTGCTTGCATCATTTAGATATCTTGCTGGAATAATAACATCTGTATCTATATTATCTCCGTATTTAAAAACCTTTCCCATATTAATCCTCCGGTGCAGATAGGTAACCATTTATTGCACTTTGTGCAGCGACATAAGCTGAGGTTAGATATATTTCACTAGTCTTAGCCCCCATTCTTCCTACAAAGTTTCTATTGGTTGTAGAGCATGCTTTTTCTCCATCTGCCAATATTCCCATATAACCTCCTAGGCAAGGCCCACAGGTTGGTGTAGAGACAACAGCACCAGCATCTAGGAATATATCTACTAATCCTTCTTTGATACATTGTCTATAAATCTTTTGTGTGGCTGGGATAATAATTAATCTCAAGGCATCTTTCTTTTTATGTCCTTTAAGAATGGATGCAGCTGCTCTCATATCTGAGATTCTTCCATTTGTGCAAGATCCAATTACAACTTGGTCTAGCACAATCTTTTCTTGTAAGTCTTCTATAGACTTAACATTAGATGGAAGGCTAGGGAAAGCAGCAACAGGAGAAAGAGTAGATAAATCTATTACTATCTCTTTGCAATATACAGCATCTTTATCTGGTTCAATAGCTGAATAGTCATTTGCTCCAACTTCTTTCAAGTATTCTTTTGTTGTTTCATCTACAGGGAAGAAAGCATTTTTTGCACCACATTCAATTGCCATATTTGCTATGCAAAGTCTGTCATCTATGGATAGAGAAGATATATCTCCAAAGAATTCTAGAGATTTATATGTTGCTCCATCTGTTCCAAGTTCTTTGATGATAGTTAAGATTACATCTTTCCCTGTGACATATTTATTTAACTTGCCTTTAATAACAACCTTAATAGCCTCTGGAACTCTTAACCACATTTTGCCTGTAATCATAGCAGCAGCCATATCTGTAGAGCCTATTCCTGTTGAAAAACAGGAAAGTGCACCATATGTGCATGTATGTGAGTCTGCGCCTATTATAAGCATTCCAGGTTTTGCAAAGCCTTTCTCTGGAAGCAGAGCATGTTCAATACCCATATCTCCAGCATCAAAGAAGTTTTTAATTCTGTTTGCTTTAGCAAAGTCTCTACAAATCTTGCATTGTTCAGCAGATTTAATATCTTTGCAAGGAACGAAGTGATCCATGACAAGGACTACCTTTTCTGTTATAGATATTTTCTTTCCAGATTTCTTAACTTCTTCAATAGCAACTGGGGAAGTAATGTCGTTACCTAAAACTAGGTCTACATCAACTGTAACCAAGTCTCCTGCCTTAACATCATGACCCGCATGGCTTGCTATAATCTTTTGTGTGGCTGTCATTAACATAGTTAATTACTCCTTAATGCTAAGTCTATACTCAAGTGAATCTACTAGAGCTTTCCAGCTTGCCTTGATAATGTCTGTTGAAACACCAACTGTTGTCCAAGTTCTATATCCATCTCTAGATGTTATAGAAACACGAACCATAGCACCTGTTGCAGAGGCTGAATCTATTACACGAACCTTATAGTCTATCAAGCTTACTTTGTTGATTTCAGGGTAGAATTCAGAAAGAACTTCTCTTAATGCTTTATCTAGAGCATTAACAGGACCATTTCCGTCTGCCGATGCACTCTTTATATCGTTTCCAACTTTAAGAGTTACTGTTGCAGAGTTTTTACCATCTGGACTAGATGCATTAATCTCATATTTCTCTAAAGAGAAACTTGGGACATAAGTGCCAATAGCTTTTTGTGCCATTATAATGAATGAAGCATCTGCACCTTCAAATTGGTATCCTTCTTTTTCTAACTCTTTTACTCTATCTAAAATCTTTTTGACATCCGGGTCTGTTTTAGTAATGGAAGGGAAGTATTGTTTAAGTTTATCTACGATAACACTTCTGCCACTAACTTCAGAAACCAAGATATGTCTCATATTTCCAACTTCCTCTGGCTTTACGTGTTCAAAGGAGTCTGCCTCTTTCATGACTGCGTCTGCGTGTGTGCCTGCCTTGTGTGAGAAGGCTGCAGAGCCAACATATGGCATGCTTGGATCCAAGATGATGTTACATATCTCAGCGATTGCATTTGCAACGTTGGTGAGTTTAGATAAGTTTACATTTGTTTTTTTGTTTAACTTTAATGCAACGTCTGCAATTATTGTGGAGAGGTTTGCATTACCACATCTTTCTCCAAAGCCTAAAAGTGTTCCTTGAACATGTGTTGCACCAGCCTCAATCGCAACTAAGGAATTAGCAACAGCTGTGCCAATATCATTATGGCAATGTATACCAATTTTAGCGCCATCAAAAGTATCAACACATTTTTTAACTATATCAAAAATCTCGCTAGGGAAGGTTGCGCCTCTAGTATCACAAAGAACTAAAGTGTCAGCACCAGACATAAAAGCAGTCATTAATGTTTGCATAGCATATTGTGGATTTTCTTTATATCCATCAAAGAAATGTTCAGCATCATATATAACTCTTTTGCCACGTCCAGCAAGGAATGCAACACTTTCTCCAATCATATTTAGATTGTCATCTTTTGTGGCCCCAAGAACTCCTTCAACTTGAGACACACATGATTTTCCATATATGCATACAGTATCCGTATTTGCATCTAACAAGGAGATTATCCCTGCATCTTGACCAACAAAAGTGTCTTTTCTGCGTGTAGAGCCAAATGCAACGAGTTTGCTAGATTTGGTATTTGCAAAGAATTCAGCATCCTTAGGATTGGATGCAGGATCGCCTCCTTCAATGAAGTCTATGCCTAATCTGTCTAGCAATCCAAATATCATTTTTTTGTCATATTCAGAGAATGATATACCTTCACTTTGGGCACCATCTCTTAGGGTTACATCATAGAATTCTAAATCTGCCATAATCAACCCTCCTGTAATAACTTATTGGTTGCATTGATGTATGCAATAAGAGAAGCCTCAAGAACGTCTGTTGAAATTCCTTTGCCGTTTCTTACTACATCACCATTAGCAAGTTTGATGGATGCAATACCAAGAGCATCTTTGCCACGAGTAACAGAGTGTACTTGGTAGTCCATAAGTTTGAAGTCATGGCCAGTTAGAGAAGCTATAGCTTTGAATGAAGCATCTACAGGACCATCTCCAGTCATATGCTCTGAAATAACTTTACCTTCTGTTTCAAGTGTAATAACAGCACTTGCAGAATTCTTATATGTGGTTACTTCATAGTCCTTAAGAGAATAAATTCTCTTGATGTGTCTTCTGGTTTCATCTCTTAGTAAGACTTCTATATCGTATCTTGTGATAAGTTTCTTTCTATCTGCAACTTCTTTGAAACGTGTGAAATATTCCTCAAGTTGTTCATCTGTGAGTGTATATCCCATTTGTTCAACTACATCTTTGAAAGCATGTTTGCCACTATGTTTTCCAATTACTAAATCTGTAACAGGAACACCAACATCTTCTGGATTCATAATCTCATATGTGGCTTTATTCTTTAGAATACCATGTTGATGAATTCCAGATTCGTGTGCAAATGCATTAGTTCCAACGATTGCCTTGTTTGGTGGTATTCTAATACCAACTACACCAGCAACCATATTGGAAGTGGAGTATATTAACTTTGTGTTAATATCTGTATAGGCGTCAAAGTGATCTTGTCTAGTCTTTATTGCCATTACTAGTTCTTCTAGTGCAGCATTACCAGCTCTTTCTCCAATACCATTTATTGTACACTCAATTTGTCCAGCACCAGCTTCAACAGCAGCCAATGAGTTAGCCACAGCTAAACCTAAATCGTTGTGACAGTGTATAGAAATAACTACATCATCTATACCTTCTACATTACTTCTAATGTAGGATACCAATTCCTTCATTTCGTGTGGATATGAATATCCAACTGTATCTGGGAAGTTAAGTGTTGTAGCACCAGCCTTAATTGCAACACTAGCACATTGTGCTAGGAACTCATATGATGTTCGTGAAGCATCTTCAAAAGAGAACTCAATTGTATCTATGAATTGCTTTGCATATCTTACATGAGTGTCTATTGTTTCAAGGCATTGTTCTTTTGTCATGTTGAGTTTATACTCAAGGTGAATTGGAGATGTTGCTATGAATAGGTGTAGAGTAGGGTTAGCAGCAACCTTAATTGCTTCAAGACATCTATCTATATCTTTCTTGTTGCATCTGCTTAAAGCACAAACGGATGCATGTTTTACTGTCTTTGCTATTTGATATACAGAGTTAAAGTCCCCATCACTACTTGCTGGGAAACCTGCCTCTATAACATCTACACCCAATCTATCCAATGCTTCTGCAATATCCAACTTTTCGGATATATGCATACTGCATCCTGGAGATTGTTCACCATCTCTTAATGTGGTATCAAATATTTTTATTTTTCTCATAATTTCTTACTCATTACGGAAGAACCTTTTTCTAATGCGGTTCCACCAGTTCTTGCTACTTCGAGGATTGTATAACCATTGGTTATAACTTCCATAAATGCATCTATTTTTTCTGTTGATCCAGTTAATTCCA
>CAMZEU010000081.1 GCA_947305865.1 uncultured Clostridia bacterium | reverse complement strand
TTCTTATAAAGAAGCAGGTGCAGAATGGATGCACGTTGTAGATTTAGATGGTGCAAAGACTGGAAAGGCAATGAACTTTGGAATCATCACCAATATAGTAAAAGAAGTTGGTATCAATGTTGAAGTTGGTGGTGGTATTAGGGATTTAGAAAGAATTCGCAATTATCTAAATGCAGGAGCAAAGAGAGTAATACTTGGAACTGTAGCAATAGAGAACCCAGATTTTACAAAGTTAGTCCTTAAGGACTATGCAGACTATATTGCTATAGGAGTAGATGCTAATAATGGTAAAGTTGCAATACACGGATGGAATATGGTTACAGATATGGAATCTGAAGTATTTTGTTCAAATCTGGCAGATGAAGGATGCAAGTATATTATATATACAGACATCTCCAAAGACGGATTATTACAAGGAACCAATCTTGAAGTGTATAGCAGATTGTCCAAATTAAAGAACATAAACATAACAGCATCTGGTGGTATTAGTTCTATACAAGAACTAAAGATACTCAAAGATTATGATATATATGGTGCCATTATAGGAAAGGCATTATATGAAAACAAGATAGACCTAAAAGAAGCATTGGAGGCAATTAAATAATGTTAGCAAAACGTATTATACCATGCCTAGATATACGTAACGGACGTGTTGTAAAGGGTGTAAAATTTGGAGACTTAAGAGATGTCGAGGATCCAGTTGAAATGGCTAAGTTCTATAATAACTCTGGTGCAGATGAATTAGTCTTCTATGATATTACAGCTTCATCTGAGGGAAGAAAGTTATTTGCAGATACCTTAGTAAATGTTGCAAAACAAATCTTCATTCCTTTAACTGTTGGTGGTGGTATTAACTCTGTTGAGGACTTTGATAGAGTTCTTAAGAGAGGAGCAGATAAAGTTAGTGTTAATACTGGAGCAATTTATAATCCAAGTATTATAAATGAAGCAGCAAAGAAGTATGGAAGCCAATGTGTCGTTCTTTCTATGGACATAAAGAGAGTAGATGGAAAGTTTACACTCTTTGCAAAAGGTGGTAGAGAAAATACAGGAATAGATGCAATTGAGTGGGCATACAAAGGACAAGAAGAAGGTGCTGGAGAACTTGTTGTAAATAGCATAGATACAGACGGAGTTAAAAAAGGCTTTGACTTAGAAATGTTAAATGCAATTTGTAAAAAGGTTAGTATTCCAGTAATAGCTTCTGGTGGTGCAGGATGCAAAGAAGACTTCACAACTTTATTCAAAAGTTGCCCAGGAGTAGATGCAGGACTTGCAGCAAGCATATTCCATTTCAAACAAGTAGACATAAAAGACTTGAAGAAAGACTTAAGAGCAAATGGAATTGAAGTAAGATTATAAAATGGAGAAATAGATATGATAAGCGTAGATGAATTAAAGTTTGATAGCAACGGATTAATCCCAGCAGTAGTACAAGACCACTATTCAAAAAAAGTACTCACAGTTGCATATATGAACAAGGAAAGTCTAAAGACTAGTATTGAAAAAGGACTAACTTGCTTCTGGAGCAGATCTAGACAATGTTTCTGGACAAAAGGTGAGACAAGTGGCAATTACCAACATGTAGTATCTATTATTGCAGACTGTGATAAAGATGCATTAGTTGTAGAAGTAGTTAAAGATGGTCCAGCTTGTCATACAGGACTAGATTCTTGCTTTGATGGTGAGAATATCGTTTGGGTATCTAATGAATACAAGCAATTCTCTTTAGATGCATTATATGAACTCATTAAAGGAAGAAAAACAAACCCACAGGAAGGTTCATATACAACATATCTCTTTGATAAAGGCTTAGACAAGATTCTAAAGAAAGTTGGAGAAGAGAGTACAGAGGTTATAGTTGCTGGTAAAGGTGGAAGCAAAGAAGAAACCATCTATGAAATTAGTGATTTAGTATATCATGTTATGGTTCTCATGGTAGAGATGGGCATTAGTACAAAGGATATCATTGCAGAGCTTGAGAAGAGACATGTAATAGATAAAAAGGTTAAGCAAGAAACCATGAAATAATTTTACATTTACACTCAAAAAATGTAGAATGTTAAAAAGTCTAAAAAAGGAGCTTTTGTTATGTTTATAGCGTTAAACGGTCAATTAGGTAGTGGTAAAACCGCACTTTGTGCTTTATTCCGTGATTTAGATGGCTATGATATTTTCAGCACAGGCAAGATTCAAAGAGAGTATGCTAATGAGCTTGGTATCAGCACTTTAGAGTTAAACGAAAGAAGCAAGACAGACTATTCATATGATTATGCTATAGACAAAAAGTTAATGGACTATGGAGAAGCAAACAGAGGAAAGAATATAGTCTTTGACTCCAGAATGGCATGGCATTTCTTAGAAGATGTATACAAAGTCCATCTCCTTATTAGACCAGCAACAGCAGCAGATAGAGTCTTTGGGAAGAGAGAAAGTAAAGAAGAAACATATAAGAGTAGAGAAGAAGCCATGAGCGAACTCGTAAAGAGAAGAGACATGGAAAATGACAGATACAACAAAGTATACAATGTTAATATGTATGACTTCAAAAACTATGATCTCATCTTAGATACAACTAAGCTCACTCCAGAAGAAACATATAAGATTATCTTAAGAGAAGCATCTAAGAAGACAAAAGAACAAGCAGTTTATGTTGCTCCAAACAATATTTATCCATCTCGCAAAAAGAATGTGTATTCTATAAAAGAGGCAGAACAATTATTGCTAAAAGAATTAAATGCATGCACACGCATACCTACAATGTCTTTAATTAAAATAGGCGAAAATCTTTTCACATACGAAAAAGAAAATCTTCTTCTTGCTTGTAACGAGATAGATTTGAAACTTATTAAAGCAGATAAGGTTTATACAGAAGATGAGATACTTCCAAATGGACAAAAGGCAATAGACTATATAGAGGCCACAATGGAAGATATAAAAGAGTGGGAAAAGCTCAATAATTTCTCATTTGATTTCTACCCAGAAAACATAAAATAAAAAATTTTTTGGTTTTAATAATTCTTTAATTTTCCTTTCTTATACTGAAAATGAAAGTTGCAGATATGTGACAAAGGAGTTCAGTATGAAAAGGAAGATTTTAATTTTAAGCGTGGTATTAGTGCTAATGGTAGCAATGGTTGCATTGTGCGCTTGCTCAAGTATTTCTAGTATTTTAGACACAGTAAAGAATAGTACATCAACAGACACAACAACACCTGTAGATACAACAGTCCCAGATGCAACAACTAATACTGGTTCATCCGAACAGGCTGTTACAGATGATTCCATAACGGCTACAGAAACAACGGAAGAATTTAGTATTACAACAGAAGATGGTACATATTCTCAAGAAGGAACAACATATACAATAACTGCAGCAGGTACTTATGTGTTGTCTGGATATTTAAACGGACAAATTCTTGTTAATGCAGAAGATGCTGAAGTGGTTTTAGAATTAACTGGAGTTACAATTGAAAACTCGACAGATTCCCCAATTAAGATTGTTGCAGCAGATAGTGTAGATATTTCAGCAAAGAAGAATACTGAAAATGTAATTAAAGATACAAGAGCAAATAAGACTGTAGATACAGACACTCTTGGAGAAGGCGCAATTTATTCCAAAGCAGATCTAAAGATTAAAGGTGCTGGAGTACTTGTAATAACAGCAACATATAACAATGGTATTCACTGTACAAAAGACTTAACAATACAAAAACTTTCTTTGAAAGTTACTGCATACAACAATGCAATTAAGGGCAATGATTCTGTAAAGATTACAAGTGGAACAATAGTTGCAATTTCAACAAATGGAGATGGTATTAAGTCTGAAAATACAGATGCAAATAAGAAAGGTGTTACAAGAGGAGATATCACAATCACAGGAAATGCTTCCGTAACAATATATGCAGCAGGAGACGGAATTCAATCTGCACATAATTTCACTATGAGTGAAGACGAAGAAGGGAATTCACCATATATTACAATATATACCGGAACATATAGTGGTTACACAGCATCTAATACAGATGTAGACTCATTCAAGGGAATTAAGGTAGAGAATATCTTAACAATCTCTGGTGGTACAGTAGATATTAAGTCATATGATGATGGACTTCACGCAAACTATGGCACAGTCTTTGATACAGGAGAAACAGGCCTTGGAACAATTAATATAGCAGGTGGTTTAGTAAACATCGTAGTATATTCTCCAACAACTCAAACTCAAGGAGGAAGAATGGGCCCAGGCAGACCAACAGGTCCACAAATGCAACAAAGTGTAACAGGTGCAGATGCAATTCATGCAGACTATACTCTAAACATTGTTGGTGGCATTATTAATATAGATAGTTCATATGAAGGACTTGAGGCAAATATTATAAATATTTCTGGTGGCGAATCATATGTAAAAGCTAATGATGATGGCGTAAATGCAAAGAGTGGTATAGCAACACCACAAGTAAATATCACAGGTGGATATCTAGATGTAACAGTATCTCCAAATGGAGACACAGACGGAATAGATAGTAATGGTACATATACACAAAGTGGTGGTATTGTAATCACTCGTGGTCCTAATAGTGAAATGTCAGCAGCATTAGATGCAGACGGAAACAAGACAATTACTGGTGGAACATTAATAATACTTGGATATGGCAATGTTTCTAGAGGAAGTGGAGTAACTGCATATTCTTTATCCTTGAATTCATCTGGAAGCCATACAGTAACTATAGATGGAACACAATACACATTTAATAATTCATACTCCTATGGAAGAACAACAGTTTATAGTTCAGTATCTGTATCTGCATAAGAAATAATTAAACCTATATAAATGGCCCTAATAGCGAATGCTAGAGGGGCTTTTTAATATAAGATTTGTTGACTAAACAACCCTCATAAGTTAACATATGTTAAACTAAAAAACACAAGAGGCCTTAAATGAGAGCAATAGTATCTGTATTAGGAAAGGACACAAAAGGAATCATCGCAAATGTTTCCATGACATTATATAA
>CAMZEU010000080.1 GCA_947305865.1 uncultured Clostridia bacterium | reverse complement strand
CAGGTGAGCCAGAGCACATTGATTGTGATGTAGTAATCCTTTCACTTGGTTCACGTCCAGTTAACAATCTTATTAAAGAACTTGAAGGACAATATGAAGGCAGAGTATATGCTATTGGTGATGCTACAAAGATTGGTAGAATTGCAGACGCTACAGCAAGTGCATACAAGATTGCAAAAGAGTTAAAATAGGCGGTTAGAATATGGGAATTTTAGAAAATAAGCTCGAAGATATAGGCAAATTAATAGGGCAAGGACTAGATAGTGAAAACATGATAAAAGCTCTAGAAATTATAGGTATTCCTGGCTATACCAAAGAGCTTATTGAATCCTTCAAACTATGGGGAGATTATCTTCCAAGAGGAATAGATACACCATATACTGAAGAACAAAGAAATATGCATATTTTATGGGAGTGTATAGATAGAACTCCTTTAGGAATTAATGTAGATTTTGCAATACCTTTTAGACAAATTATTGCCACAAATTTATTTAAGAGTTGTGGTGAAGGATTTATTGCTAATGAAGGTTGTAGATTTAATTATGGTCATCTAATTGAAGTAGGAAAGAATGTATCTTGGAATCATGGATGCTATATAGATAGCAAAGGTGGAGTTAAATTTGATGATTTCTCAATTATTACAGAGTACACAAAGATATTCACACACGGTCATTCAGAGCAAGATCATGAAGAAAGAACATATAAACCTGTTGTAATTGGAAAGTATGCAAAAGTATATACCAATTCCACAATACTTCCTGGAGTAACAATTGGAGAAGGTGCAGTAGTTGCTACTGGAGCAATAGTTACAAAAGATGTAGAACCATATACATTAGTTGGAGGCATTCCTGCAAAAGTTATTAGAAACAGAAAGTATGAAAAGAGTGGAAATGCCGAGTTTAACCAATACATGTTTGTTGATGCATTATTCCAATCTAAAGACGACTAATTCTTAAATCTTAAATACTATGTATTTAAAAAGGCATATAGATTTTACTCCGTATGCCTTTATTTTTATTAAATTTGATTTTTAATTATTTCTTTAATTCTTTTAAGAACTCTTCGATAAGATCCATAGCTTTCTTAATTGCTTCTACAGAATAAGCATAAGAAATACGGACAAAGTCTTTACCGCTTTCACCAAATGCAATACCTGGAACTACAGCAACGTTCTTTGCGTCTAAGAGTGCATATGCGAATTGTTCGCCATCCATTCCTGTTGACTTAACACAAGGGAATGCATAGAAAGCACCTTCTGGTTCAAAACATGTTAGACCCATTGCATTTAATCTATCTACTAAATATCTTCTTCTTTCGTCATATTTTTCTCTCATATATGTAACTTCGGCAAATCCGTTTTGGAAGCTTGTTTCAAGTGCGGCGAGAGCACAATATTGTGAAGCTGTTGGAGCGCACATGATTCCATATTGATGTATTTTATACATCAAATTAAGTAATTCCTTTGGTGCACAAATATATCCAAGTCTCCATCCTGTCATAGCAAATGCTTTACTAAATCCAGAAACTATAACGGTTCTTTCATACATATCTGGGAATGAAGCAATAGATGTGAATTTTACATTGTTGTATTGTAATTCAGCATAGATTTCATCTGAGATAACAAAAATATCATGCTTTAAGATGATTGGAACGATTTTTGCTAAATCTTCCTTTGTCATTACAGCACCAGTTGGATTGTTAGGGAATGGAAGTATAACACCTTTTGTCTTTGGTGTAATAACTTTCTCTAATTCTTCTGGAGTTACTTTGAACTTATGTTCAGCATCTGTCTTAATTGGTATTGGTGTTGCACCAGTTAAGGATACTAATGGAGCATAAGATACAAAACTTGGATCTGGAATTAAGAATTCATCTCCTGGTCTGCAAAGTGATCTAATTGCTAGATCTAAACCTTCTGAACCACCAACTGTAAGCATAATTGAATCATGTGGGTTATAGTCTACGCCAATGAAATTATGCATATATCTTGATATAGCATATCTTAATTCTTGTAATCCTACATTTGCAGTATATTGGGTTTTACCATTTTGAATAGAAGCAATACCTGCGTTTCTAAACGCTTCTGGTGTAACGAAGTCTGGTTCACCAACACCAAGAGAAATACAGTTTTTTCTTGATACTGCGATATCAAAGAATTTTCTAATTCCAGATGGTTTTAAGTCTCTTGCTATAGGGTTAACTTTGTTTTCATAATCGATCATAATTTTTTCCTCTATATAAATTAATTTTTAAATTTCCATGTATCATTTTCTTTAACAAAATATTTGTCAAAGTAAGGTAAAATAAAGTCTAAAGACTTTAAATAACCAATTTTTGCTGTTTTAAATTGTGTCATTATAGACCAAGCATGATTTGCAACTTCTTTGTTTGCTTCGAATTGGTCATAAGGAACATTCTTTTCTTTAAGTTCTTCCATAAGGTCGAAACTTTCATATCTTAAATAATCTTTTGCACCCCATATAACAAACATTGGAGGGAAGGATGGAGTAATAGTTGGAATTGAATCCTTTCCATCTTCTGTTTGTAACCATTCATAGAACTCTTTGCCAGATTTCCCAACAAAAGCCTTACACATCATAATAATGTCTGGGAACTTAGATTGTTTTTTAGATTTATCTGTCATCCTATTTAAATCAAAAGCACCACAGTGAGATATAATACCTTTAATTTTTACATCTTTTGCATGTTTAAAAGATACTCCAATTCTTTCCATCTTTTCTGGATTATTAATTAGGTCTGCAAATATAGAAATGAAATATCCACCAGCACTTTCACCAGCAATTAGAATGTTTTTCATATCTATATTATAGATATCTTGTTTATCTAAGAGCCAGTCTACGGCGTTAAAACACTCTTGAATTGGAGTTGGATAAATTGCTTGAGGTGAGACGGTGTAATCAATAGAGAAGGCCAGGAAGCCTAATTTGGCATAATTTTGAACTTGTTGGTTACGCATATCCAACTTTCCAGAAATATAACCACCACCATGAATATAAATGAAGAGAGGTTTCTTAACATTTTCTAAATCTCTTCTATACATAATATTGGCAACATTTGCTTTAGATGTACCATATTTTATCTTATGTATATATTCAATCTCGTTCTCGATTTTTTGGTTGGTTAAAGATTGGGCTAATAATTCCGTAAAGTTGTACCAATATTGTCCAATTTGTGCTCTTGTCTTTAAAGTCCCTTTCATAAGTAAAAATCCCTCAACAAAAAAATTATAATTCTTTGTGGATTATTTCTCAATATTCTAAATTAAAAATTTAGCAATTTTCCATTTTATATATAATATTTGAGAGTTTTTTGTAATATATTGCAAAAATAAAAATGGGAGACTCCAGAACTAGAATCTCCCATAATTAATGTATGTGTTTCTTATGCATTAATAAATAAAGATTGTAATGTATCTACTTCAGTTTGAGTCATACCTAATGACATCAAGTATTGTTTTGTATATGTTGCATAATCTGCAGTTTCAATATTAACACCATTATCTCCTGTTATATATCTTAACATTGGGAATAGGTTTTTCTCTTTAATGATATTATATTTTTCTGGATCTGTTGTTAAGTTAATGCCATAGTAATTATTATATGTAACCATATAATCGTTTACCAATTCGGAATAAGTTGCTCCAGTGAGTGCTTCAATTACAACACAAACGAAACCTGTTCTATCTTTTCCTTCAACGCAGTGAACAAGATATGGACCAGTATGTTGTATTAATTCTTTAAATCCTGTAACTAATTTGTCTGAGAAAATTTGGCTCTTAAATGCAGAATTCATTGCAAGTGGAATTACATTGCCATTATCATCCAGTGATTTGAAATATGGTGAATCAAAGTCTTCCACATTATATAATCTGTCGAGTTCGGTAATTGAGTCTGCTAAATCCATGATAAAACCTATACCGGCTTGTTCAATTAAATCATCACAAATATGAGCTCTATTGTGTTGGTTATCAATAGGTGAGCATGAACGATATAAAGTATTTGGTTTTAATGAAGCGATAGTATTAACTGGTCTAAAGTTTGCAAATACTTCATTTGTTCTTCCATCTTGTGTATCTGTATAGTGAATATCTAAAGCATTTTGCTCTGCAAGATATTTGGCTTTTTGGTTCAGCGTAATAGTTGCTTTATCTTTTGCTTCTACCTCAGAAACAGTCCATAATTTCTTTAAATTATCAGATTCTTGTGAAGACTGTAATTGGCCTGTTTCCCACATATCATCGCCATTGTTATAACCTGCACGAATATATGGATATCCTGGATAACCAACTAATAAAGGTTCTCCCATATCTACATAGAAACCATTGAAATATGGAATATCGGTTAGTTTAAAGCCGTTAGAGAACTCTATATTGACACTATCTCCAAATGCAAATCCCATTGCATTAAAGTCATCAATTGTTATTTTAATATAAACACCACCAAACTTTGTTTCATGTTCAATAGAATAATCTTTTAAAGTTAGTGGTTCTACTGTTTTATTCTTTTTCTTATTGCAAGCTGCAAAAGTGAAGAGGATTAATACTACTAAAACAACACATAATACTTTTACAAATTTTTTCATCCTTTTCTCCTTTTATAAATGCGAAAGAGCGTACAAACGTAACGTCTGTCGCCGCTTCTGTAAACCGGCTTTTGTCAACCTACACGTTTCTTTATTTCTTTCTTGACTTTATCCAAATCGCCGCAGGTCAGGATTGGGATAAGGGCTTCGATCTCATCGACATCTTTGTCCCACCATCTGAATTTCAGCAGCAGATCAATTAGTTCATCATCAAAGCGTTTTCGCAGTACCTTTGCAGGATTTCCAACTACTATGGTGTACGGTTCAACGTTGCTGCCAACGACACTGTTTGCGCCGATGATCGCGCCATCACGAATATGTACGCCCGGCAAAATGACTGCGTTCTGTCCAATCCACACATCGTTGCCGATGACAGTATCACCTTTGAGCGGCAAATCAGAAAGCGCGGGCGGATCCATATCCCAGCCTTCAAGCGTAT
>CAMZEU010000079.1 GCA_947305865.1 uncultured Clostridia bacterium | reverse complement strand
CTGCTACAAGAGCTGTTTCTGTTAATCCATTAACAAGATAAATTGTGCTCTTTGCCGCGAATGATTTAAGAGTCGTAATTGTGTGAGTTGAAATATCAATTTGGTTAAATGTTGGAACAAACTTATATGCGTTATCATTTCCTACCAAATATTCTTCATCACCATCAACAAATAATGCACCTTCAAAGTTTGCATCACCTTCATTTGGATTTGCTTCACCTAAATCAAGAGCAGCGTTGTATTTTAATAAAGATTGTGGTAATGAGAATTCATTTACACCTGCAGTTTGTTCAAGTACATTGATTGCGAATATAACTGAACGATCATATCCATTGTATGTGTATGTTAATCTAACATCTCTATTTCCAGATTGAAGAGCAATGTCGTCAAGTTGTAATTGTGTTAATTCTTGGAATTCTCCAGCTTCTTTAACAGCAAATGATACTACACCATAAAGGAATGATATTCCGTCATCTTGTAATAAGCGAAGTTCTTCTTGTCCTTTATATTCGAAGTTACCTAATACTCTTAATGAAATAAGGAATCTTTCAACTTCACCATTCTTGTAAATCTTGGTAGGAATTGATGTTGGGTCAACTTCAATAGAATTTAAGACATCTTTTACAACTAATGTTATACCATTATTGTCGAATCCATTATAAGAAACAGTGACTTTCTTTGTTCCTGGAACTGTAATTTCATTTCCACTGAATGTGTATCCAGATTGAACAAGAACTAATTCGCCAGACTTATAACTTTCATATACTTGGAGACCTGTGAATGTTGTGAATTTTGAACCACTTGTTTTATTAACATCTGTTTCAAATGATGTTGTTCCTTGAACAGATAATCCTATTACAAAGTCTGCTACAGTAAGAGTTGTTGTTGTTTCAAATCCACTGTATTTAATTGTAACTATCTTTGTTCCTTTTGTTGCTGTGAATGCATTTAAGTTCGCAGTAACATTATCTGAACCATTATAGAATGCTAAATCAGCTATTGCGATTACATCTGAACCATAGTTCTTATTAGCCCTAACAACAAGTCCAGTAAGGTCAACATTATCTTCGATATAATATGCTGTCTTTGTTGGTTGAGTATCAACTACAAGTTCTGTAATACTATTTGTAACAGTAAGGGCAAATGTTGTTGTTTTGCTTAAATACTTAACACTAACTGTAACAGTATTTGCACCAACAGGATTGATTCTAGTTAATACATTAAGGTCTGTAACTAAACTGTCATTGTAGTACAATTGAACTCCCTCTGTTGCAAAGTCTGCATATGCGATAGTAACATCACTTAATCCAAGTTCATCTTTGTATTCACCTTTAATAACTAATCCATCCAATGAAATATTTGTTGCACCAGCTGTATATGCTGTTGTGGTTGGATTGGTTAGAACACTTAATGATTTCAAAGAACTATCTGCATCAACAACAACGACATCAAAGAATGCTATCTTATTGGCATATTGTACAACAATTGTCTTTGTGCCAGATGTATTTGTTAATTGTGCAAAATTAATAGCATCCCCATTAGTGTTTATACAAGTTACACCTTCTGTAGCTAAACCTATAACAGTATTATCTTGTGCATCAGCATATGTTACATTAATCTTAACATCACTGAAATTATTAATTGTGATAGCTGTATCTGCAATAAATTCAAGTGTTGCTAAAGAAGTATCCATTGCTATAGAAGAAACATAGTTTTCAACAGCGAATGTGATTGCCTTCTCGCCTGTCTTTCCTTCATATGTTGCTTTTGCTGTAACGACTTTATTACCTTTTGTTTGTGAAAGTGTTGTGAAGTCTACTTCATTTGTACCAATATAATATTTAATATCAGTAACATTTTCTGTTCTTCCACTTCTATAATTTGCAGTTGCAGTAATTCCAGTTGTAGCAATAGCTTCTCCAACTTTATAGTTTGTCTTAAATGTGGCTGGAACATTAATTGCAACTTCATCTAAAACGTCATTAACAACTATTTCAAATGATGCTGTAGAAGTAATGGTACGGTAACGAACTTTAATATTCTTTGTGCCAACTTCTGCTGTAATTCTTGAAAGATTTGCAGTTGTAATCATTTCTTCATTCATGAAGAATATGAGATTTTCATCTGTAAGTGCAATATCTACTCTTTCATATCCATCATAAACTGCTTTAACAGCTAATCCATTGAATGAAACTGCATCTCTAACATTATATTGTTTTACAACTGTTGTAGCATCAAATTCAACACCAGTTAAAACTGCAATATGCTTTTCATTTACTCTAATTGTTACACTTCTCTGAACATTGGAATATTTGATATCAATAATCTTTGTTCCAGTTGTTTCAGTGATTTTATTTAATTCATTTAGAGAAATTTGTTCGCCATCAACTTTGATTGTTACTTTATCAAGAGGAATTGCTTCTGTTGTCCCATCTGAGAAAGTAGCATTCATTTTGATTGTAGATAAATCAATTTGATCACCTACTTCATAAGTCTTTACAAAGTCCGTAAAATCAACAACGAAATCTTGCATCTTATATTTACCACCATGACATGCAGTAAATACAGTAGCAAATGTTGCAATCATAATAAGGACTACTAATAAAATACAAATTTTACGTCTCATTTTTTTGCTCCTTTTTATACTACTAATGAAATTCCAATATCAGCCTTTATTGTTGATCCATCTTGAGAGGTTATGATAATGGAAACCGTTTTTGGCTTTAAGAAAACAAATTCATAAGTATTTTCATCAAAATAAACTGTTCCCTCTACTGCCTTTTTGTCATATGCAAATGATAGTTCTTTGTTGGTTGCGTTATATGGCACGATATTATATGTAATTTTTACTCTATTTGGATTTGATGCCAAACTTTCTTCTGACATATCATATGTACCAGGGATAAAGTATCCAGCATAGTGATTTGTTTCATTGCCAGCGGCGTCACTTAATCGAACCACCATTTTGTATTTTGCTTCTATCGAGTCATCACGATTTGTAAATTCAAATCCTGAAACCTCTATTTCGGTTATATAAACATTTCCTCGCATTTCTACAACCTTAAGACCAAAGAATTGAACTATAAGAATTGATGCAATATATGCTATAAATATGGCAAGTATAACTGTCTTCTTCATATTACATCTCCTTATAATAAACTTTGATTCTTAAGAAATAGAAATAAATCTTAATAACCATATAAACAAAAGCAACAACTATTATCTTGTACCAAGCTGTCTTTGCATTTTCCATTGCTAAGAACATCCAGAATCCTGCAAATACTAATGACAAAACGAATGTCATTATAATTGACTTGTTCTCATTTGGATTGTTGGCTTGAGATGCAAACGTTGCGAATTGTTGTGCTTGTGAATTCATAATATCATACTGTGCGCTTCCAAATAAGTGGGCAACAAATAGGAAGAATGTAATAAATACGAAGAATAAATATTCTTCAATACTTAATGCATGATAGAATGAATAAACCACCGTTGTAGTAACTAGTCCAATTACACCAATTACTAAATTGACTGTAAGTTTTGCAAATAATAATTTACCATAGTTTGATGGCTGTAATTTATTTAGATATGCTGATGCGCCATCTTTACTATAAGCACTTGCCATACGAATGTTAGCAGACAATAAGAACAACAATACTATAAACATATTGAAGCATACTGTTAACTGCGTTCCTAAGAACTTCGTATTCATTGCATTATACAAACTGTTAAGAAGTGCTATAGCTAGTGGCATGATTATTATTAATTGAACAACAAGTGTTGTTATTGTATTTTCACGTAAAGCAAGTACCCATTCTTTTTTACAAACTGCTGCAAATGGTGTAAGCCTTTTCTCTTTTCTAATTCTAGCATTCATGTTCTTCTTATATTCAAAAGGTTTGGATGCCATTGAATAGAACAAAGGTTTTGAAAGAACAAAACACAATACTCCTAATATAACTATTGTTGCAAACAATCCTAATAAAATATAAAGAGTGCTCATGCTAAACATATTTGTTGCAAGATATTTACCAACCATTAACTCAACGAGCCACTTAAATGGTAACATAGTATTTTGGAAATCAAATAAGAAACCTCTTATTTGGAAATATGTAGTTCCCCATGTTTCTCTAAAGTTAATATCTGGTGGAATTATTGAAATAACATATGCTGCAGCTGCTATAACTCCAACAACCGCAATTAATATTATTGCATATAATACAAACTTAACTTTCTTAAGTGCTTGATATAAATACATAGCTGGAATTGATATTAATGCTCCAAGTAATACAGGAAGTGTTACTATGAATAAGAACATTACTATCATCCATGGGTAATAATAAATTGGCATATTTACATTTATTCCATATCCAATAAATAAAGGAATTAGGAATAATGCATTTTTCTTTAATTCATTAACATAGTGAACTAACAATTTAGATGTAAATACTATAGAAGGTGTTGTAGGCAATGTTAATAATACGAAATTATCTCTAGAAAAATACAATGCCTTCACCAAACTAAATGTTGTAAATATTAATGACAGTACAAACATTAGGGTAAATACAACTACCAATATGGCCGTTGGGAATGTACCATTAAAATCAAAAATCTTTAATCTCATTGTTATGTTAATTATAAAATAACATACAACAATAACAGCTGCGAATCCCATTAAGAAGAATGATAATGATAACAAAGACTTCTTTGGATGTGCCTTAAAAGAGAAATTCATTTTCTCCTTTAACTGCATCATTGTTAGATTCGACAACGATGAGAATGATTTTTTTATGGAAGATTTAACTTGTTCTTTTCCCATTTCTCTTATTTCTTTCCTTTGGAATCACCGAATTTTTCAATGATTGTATCTACATTTGCTGCAAGAGTCTTTAATACATCTACCTCATCATCTGAGAATGTATCATCTACAGTTTCTTCTGCAGGTGTTTCAACAGCTGGAGTTTCCTCAACCTTTGTTTCTTCAACTACAGGTTCTTCTACAACTGGCTCCTCTTTTGCTGGTTCTTCAACAACTGGAACTTCTGCTGGAGCTTCTTCTTTTACCTCTTCCTCTTGTAC
>CAMZEU010000078.1 GCA_947305865.1 uncultured Clostridia bacterium | reverse complement strand
TTCCTTGTTTATGAAATAAACAAAAGGTATCAACAAGACAAAGAAACTCAAAAGAATAAAATGGAGCAAGTTGAGGAATACTATGGCAAGCAAATGTTGCTTAATCAAGAAGAACTAATAAAACTTAAGCATGATATGAACAACTTCCTTGAAATCATAAGATTAAAGGACGAAGAGGCATATCAAGAATTAAAAGATAAGGTCCAAAAATACAATGCAGTATACTTCTGTAAGGATGAATTACTGAACAAGATATTGGTTTTAAAAGTCAGCGAAGGAAAGAGATTTGATATTGAATTTAACATACATATAAATACCACAAAATCCCTACCTATGCATAGCGTAGATATGATTTCTTTATTTACAAATATCTTGGACAACGCTATAGATGCATCAAAGTCTAGCAAGGCAAAAGTGATCAACTTAGATGTGACATATTCAGATGATTTTCTCAACATTTCTTTGGTCAATTCTTGTGACCAAATAAAGTCAAAAGAAGATAAGATTTATCACGGCAAAGGGAAGGAAATTGTTAAGGATATTCTTAACAAATATAATGGTACAAGCAATGTCTATTACGCAAATAAGATGTACTCATTAGAAATAGTGCTTGAGTTCCAAAAATAACAAATTATTTGTATTTTTTTACAATTATATAACACTTTTAACTATTTATTTAATCTCCCATATAGAAACACCACGCGTTAAAGCATATAATTTACTTAACTATTTCATCTAAGAGGAGACAAGAGATAATGAAAAAGAAAGCATTTACACTCGTTGAATTATTGGTTGTTATCGCAATCATCGCTATTCTCGCAACAGCAGGTATTGTTGGTTACACAGTATTCACTGAAAAGGCAAGAAAATCTAATGCTGAATCTGAGTTAAATCAAGCAAAAACATTATTGGAAGCAGAAGCATTAAGCAATCAATGCTTCGAAATTACAGATGTATGTACATTTGGTTATGCAACAGATGCAAATGATAAGACAACTTGGATTACAAAACAAGCATATGATGAATTATTAGACACAACAGGTTATACCGTATTAACTATTACAGATATTTGTGCAAATTCCGATGATGAAGAATTACAACAATTGGCAAGTAAAATTTCATATGATGCAGGAAAGATTATTATGACAAGTACTTCAAATAGCAAATACGAAGCAGTATGGAATCTTTCAAATGGTTCCGTAAAGGGTCAAAAGAAATCATAATTAAACTTTAAATAAGGAGAACGCAAAATGAAAAACTTAAAGAAAAAAGCATTTACTTTAGTAGAATTGTTAGTAGTTATTGCTATTATCGCAATTCTCGCAGTTGCTGGTGTCGTTGGTTATGTTGTTTTCACAAAGAAAGCACAACAATCTAATGATACATCATTAGTTTCACAACTTAATGAATATATGGCGGCAGCAAGTTCAACAGACAACATCAATACTGTAACTGATGCAAGAAACATCTTAATTGAAGATGGTATTGATCTTTCTACATTAAAGTTAACAGCAAAAGGATACAAAGCAGCTTTTGATATCGCTGGAAAGAAATTCTACAAAGTTGATGGAACAAAAGTTGATGGCGGATTTGATGGAAATAAGTCTGGATTATTTGTATTTGTAAAATCTTCTGATGAGGCAGCAACATATATTAATGCTGGTTATGCAGTTTATCTCCAAGCAGGATATAATGCTTCAGAAATTACAGTTACTGGTGTAGGTGTTGACGTTGGTGGAAACCAAGTTACAACAGTAAATTACAATGGTAATTCAGGAAACAATAACGTTGTTATTCGTACAAACAGTGCATTCACAAAATTAACAATTAATGCACCAAACGATGTAGTTACACACTATGGCAGTGCAAACGAAATTAACGTTACAGCAGTTGCAAATAGCTCATATCATGAAAATGGTTCTGTTGCAACACTTAATGTTAAAGCAGGAAAGATTGAGGTTGAAAAGAACGCATTCGTAGGTAAGATTGCTGTAGATAAAGATGCAACAACATCAACTGTTGTTATTGCTAATGAAGGAACAGTTTTTGCAACAGAAGTTATTACATATAATGTTGAAGGACATCAACCAGTTGCTGCACCAACAGATGCACAAAAGGCTGTTATTAATACTGTTACAACAGCATCCTCAACAGATGTTATTAGAATTGCTGATGCAGAATCATTAATTAACTTAGCATCCGCACATTCAAACGGAATTACATCAAAAGTATTAAAGATTGAATTAAGTGCTGATATCGATTTAACAGGTAAAGAATGGATTCCATTTGGAGCATCCTCAGCAAATACATTCAGTGGTACATTTGATGGAAAGGGATATAAGATTATTGGATTATCAAATAAATACACAGATAGCTCTAAGTTGCCACAATTCATCCCATCATCATCTGGTATTTCAGGTTCTGTATTTGGATTAATCGCACAAGCATGTTTCGATGATAATACAAGCCTTGTTGTTAAGAACCTCACAATGGAAAATGTTGATATTGATGGTGCAGACCTCAAGGGTGCAGCAGCAGTCGTAGGTTTATTTGGTGATAAAGCAACAACTCCTACAACAGCAAATGTTACAGCTACATTTGATAATGTAAAGGTTTCTGGTTCAATCATTGGTAAAGATAAAGTTGCAGGTTTAGTCGGTGCAGCTTCACATACCAACTATATTGAAGGACACTCAATCACATTCACAAATTGTACAAACAATGCAAATATTGAAGCAAAATCTGGTAGTGCACGTGCAGCAGGATTCATCGGACAATTCGGTGATGGTCAACCAGACACAACGCACTCATCTGTTTCAAAACTTACATTTGATAATTGTGTAAACAATGGAAACATTGCATCAACAGGAAGCAATGCTCAAATGTGGGCAGGTGCATTTGTTGCTCATGCGAACTTAAGCAAAATAAGCAGCACATTAGTTACAATTGAAATTAAGAGCAACTGTTCTAACACAGGAACAATTTCAAACGCAACAGATCCAGCAAGAGTTTCTATTCTTACAATATTAGGAAACTAATAAAGAATAAACCCTAAATAAATTAAGGTGATTGATTTGATTATGTCTTATCAGTCACCTTTTTTATTGGTGAAGAGAATGAAAAAATATTTTTAAAAAACATTGACAAACCATTTATTTGGGTTTACTATAAACTAAACCGTTGAGGGAAAGAAAACTAACATATGACTTATAGAGAGTTCATGACGGTGGAAGATGAACAGAAACAGTGTTAGATAATATGGGGTCCTGAGGGCTGTGGCGAAAAGTAATGAGTAGCTTCGGACGTGGTAGCGTTAAATACAAGACTGTGATAGCAGTTATAAAGTGGTAAACATAGCGATATGTTTTCAAGTACGGTGGCACCGCAGATTTTGAAAGAATTTGTCCGTACAGACGTAAAATAGTCTGTGCGGTTTTTTATTTATAAAACCTTCAGATATAAAAAAGAAAATAATAAAAATAGACACATAGATTAAGTGTCGAAGGAGAGAAAAATGGAAACAATACCAAAGAACATACCGTACAAAACTTATCTTAATGAACATGATCTCCCTAAGGCATGGTACAACGTTAGAGTGGATATGAAGAAGAAGGGAATAGATATTAACCCTTTACTCAATCCAGGAACAATGCAACCTGTAACTTTAGATGAATTATCTCATATTTTCTGTACAGAACTTGCAAAGCAAGAATTAGATAATACAAATCAATACATTGAGATTCCACAAGAAGTACAAGACTTCTACAAGATGTATCGTCCATCCCCACTTGTAAGAGCATACTGTTTAGAGAAAGTTCTCGGAACACCAGCAAAGATTTATTACAAGTTCGAAGGAAATAACACATCTGGTTCACACAAGTTGAATTCAGCTATTGCACAAGCATACTATGCAAAAGCACAAGGAATTACCAACATTACAACAGAAACAGGTGCAGGACAATGGGGTACAGCTCTTTCTATGGCATGTGGTTACTTCGGATTAGACTTAACAGTATTTATGGTTCGTTGTTCAGCACAACAAAAGCCATTTAGAAAGACTTTAATGGAAACATATGGTGCAAAGGTTATTGAGAGCCCTTCAGACACTACAAACGTTGGTAAGCAAATGCTTAAAGATTTCCCTGATAACACCTCTGGTTCCTTGGGAACAGCCATTTCAGAGGCTGTAGAGGTTGCTGTAACAAAACCTAATACACGCTATGAGTTGGGAAGTGTTTTGAACCAAGTATTATTACACCAAACAGTAATAGGAATTGAGTCTAAATTAGCACTAGATTCATTAGATGAATATCCAGATGAAATCATTGGATGTATTGGTGGTGGATCCAACTTTGGTGGACTTATGGCAGAGTATATGCATGACAAACTAGATGGCAAAGCAAATCCACACTTTATAGCTGTTGAACCAGAATCATGTCCATCTTGTTCAAAGGGTGAATTTAGATATGATTTCTGTGATACAGGTAAGGTTACACCTCTTGCAGAGATGTATACACTTGGTTATGACTTTATGCCAGCTCCAACACATGCAGGTGGACTAAGATATCATGGAATGAGCCCAATCGTTTCTAAGCTCTACAAGGAAGGCTATATAGACGAAGTTAGAGCAGTAGACCAAGTATCTGTATTTGCAGCTGCAGAGCAATTTGCAAGAAGTGAAGGGATACTTCCAGCACCAGAATCTTCACATGCAATTAAGGTTGCAATTGATGAAGCTTTGAAGTGCAAAGAGACAGGAGAAGCAAAAACAATCTTATTCGGTCTTACAGGAACAGGATATTTCGACCTTTATGCATACGAAAAATTCAACAAACACACATTGACAAACAACAACTAAATTTTATTAAAAACCGATATTCTAACCCGCCGAAATTGATTTTTGGTGGGTTATTTTTATGTCCATTTTTTATGCTGATTTTTGAAGGTAGAAAACTAGGATTTTGATGCTTATTTTTATAAAATAATCGACATATTTATTATAATCTGTCTCTTTTTAATATTTGATTACAAATCATAAAAATTTAACTAATAATCAAAAATTTATAATTATCTTATAATAATAGACACAATTATGAAAAAATGTTATATAAAATA
>CAMZEU010000077.1 GCA_947305865.1 uncultured Clostridia bacterium | reverse complement strand
CGAGTGTTATAATTTGCACAAATTATATTTATTTATAAGAGGTACAAACAATGGCAGAAGTAAGAAAAGGTGTTTTAGACGAATTAGAAAAACGTGGTCTAGTAAAACAAGTTGTATACGAAGATGAATTAAAAGCAATGCTTGATAGCGGTCCACAATCTTTCTATATTGGTTTTGACCCAACAGCAGATTCTCTTCATGTAGGACACTTTATGCAAATGATACTTGCAAAGCGTTTACAAGATGCAGGACACAGACCAATTATTCTTATTGGTGGTGGTACAGCAATGATTGGAGATCCAAGTGGAAGAACCGATATGCGTTCTATGATGACCAAAGAGACAATTGAACACAATGTAGAGTGTTTCAAAAAGCAAATGGCTAGATTTATCAGATTTGAAGGCGAAAACGGTGCAATATTAGTAAATAATGCAGATTGGCTTTTAGATTTGAACTATATAGACTTCCTTAGAGAAATTGGAGCATGTTTCTCTGTTAATAAGATGTTAACAGCAGAATGCTATAAGCAAAGATTAGAAAAGGGATTAACTTTCCTTGAATTCAACTATATGTTAATGCAATCCTATGACTTCCTAGTATTAAATAGAAAGTATGGTTGCGTATTACAATGTGGTGGTGATGACCAATGGTCTAATATGCTTGCTGGTGCAGACTTAATTAGAAGAAAAGAACAAAAGGCAGCATTTGCTATTACATTCGCTCTCTTAACAACATCTGAAGGAAAGAAGATGGGTAAGACAGCAAAAGGTGCAGTATGGCTTGATGCAGAAAAGACATCTCCATATGATTTCTTCCAATACTGGAGAAACACACAGGACGCTGATGTTGAAAAGGTATTTAGATACTTAACATTCTTACCAGTTGAAGAAATAGAAGAACTCACAAAATACAATGACGAAAGAATGAATGCAGCTAAGGAAAGACTTGCATATGAACTCACAAAACTTGTTCATGGCGAAGAAGAAGCTGAGGCAGCATTAAAGAAAGCACATGCAGCATTCTCTGGAGATTCTGAGAATATGCCAACAGCAACAATTGGCAAAGATGTAAAGACTGTTGTAGATGCTTTAGTATCTATAAAAGCAGCACCAAGTAAAGGTGAAGCAAGAAGACTTATCCAAGGTGGTGGTATTTCTGTAGATAATGTTAAGGTAACAGATATTAATGCAACTCTTACAGATTCACAACTTGTTAATGGATTTGTACTTCAAAAAGGTAAGAAAAACTTCTGGAAAGTAACGGCTGAATAATGAATGATATAACCTTTGTAAATGGCACATATAGAAGTGAGATAACCGTAAAGAAATCTAGGTTTATTTGTTCTATTAAAGGTGATGTTACAAAGGAAGAAGCCGAAAGCTTTATACAAAGTATAAAGAAAGAATTTCCAGACGCAAGACATAATTGTTTTGCCTACCTTATAGATGATAACACATTCAGGTATTCAGATGATGGTGAACCGCAAGGAACAGCTGGCATTCCAATACTTGAAGTTATGAAAAGAAAAAGTATAAGCCAAAGTGTTATTGTTATTACAAGATACTTTGGTGGAATACTCTTAGGAGCGCCTGGACTTGTTAGTGCCTATACAGACTGTGCAGTAAACGGTATAAACAACGCTAAACTCGCTAAGAAAGCATTTATGCTTTATATGGAAGTTACTGCAACATACCAAGATAATGCAAACATAGAGGCTCTAGCACGCAAGAAAGGCTATATTAAGACAGATGTTAAGTACGAGGATGTTGTAAAATCCACATACTTAATAGAACCAGAGAAAAAAGATGCCTTTGTAACGGATATAACAGAGATTACAAAAGGCAAAGCACAAACAGAACTAATAAAAGAAGGATACACTATAGTACCTTCGAAGGAGATACAATGAAAGTTACATTAGTAAAAGAAAGAAAGCAAAAGCCAGATTTCAACAATCTTGGATTTGGTAAGTATTTTACAGATCATATGCTTGTTATGGAATATGATGATGCAAAAGGTGGTTGGTCTGAACCAGAAATTATACCATTTGATGATTTCCGTATTAGCCCAGCATGTTGTTCATTACACTATGGCCAAGGAATCTTTGAAGGATTAAAGGCATACAAGAATGATAAAGGCGAGATTACAATGTTCCGTCCAAGAGACAACTTCATTAGAATGAACAGAAGTGCAGAAAGACTTTGTATGGCAAAGTTAGATATTGATGTTGTACTTAAAGCATTATCTGAATTAGTTGAACTTGAACAAGAATGGATTCCAACATTACCAGGAACATCATTATACATTCGTCCATTCATGTTTGGTAGTGAAGCATTCTTAGGTGTTCATCCATCCAAGAAGTTCTTATTTGCTATCATTCTTTCACCAGTTGGAAGTTATTATGCACACGGCTTAGAACCAACAAAGCTTATTGTTGAAGACGTTTATACAAGAGCATCTATTGGTGGAACAGGTGAAGCAAAGTGTATGGGCAACTATGCATGTTCATTACTTGCTGGAGAAGAAGCAAAGAAGAAGGGTTATGACCAAGTTCTTTGGTTGGACGGTGAGACAAAGCAATATGTAACAGAAGTTGGTTCAATGAATATGTTCTTTGTAATAGATGGTGTTGTATGTACAGCTGAATTAGATGGTAGCATACTCCGTGGTATTACAAGAGATTCTGCAATCCAAGTATTAAAGAAATACGGTTACAAAGTTGAAGAAAGAAAGGTTTCTATTGCTGAAATAGTAGATGCATACAAGAATGGAAAACTTGATGAAGCATTCGGTACTGGAACAGCAGCTGTTATCTCTCCAGTTGGAACAATCCAATACAAAGATTTAACAATGACAATTAACAACGGAAAGATGGGTAAGATTACAGAGTGGTTATATAATGAAATCACTGGAATCCAAAATCAAAGAATAGAAGATCCATTTGGTTGGGTATATCATGTTAAATAATAGGTAAGACCTTGAAAGAACTTAACGATATTTTAAAAAACCAAACAAAGTCTGAAATTATAGCAGATACAATTGAAGGCGAGGCGAGTTCTTATCGCCTTGCTTTTGATACTGCAGCAAAATATCTCAAAAACCCTAAAACAGAGTACGAAGTAAAACAAAAACTTTATGATAAAGGTTTCCACAAGGCAGATGTTGAAGCAGTAATTGAGAAGATGAAATACTATAAGTATATAGACGACTATGATTACTGTAGATTATTTATTTCTGTTAAAACCAAGAAAATGGGAAGAAAGAAGATGGAGTACAAGCTTATTAATGAGAAAAGAGTAGATGAGAAAATTGTACGTAAAGCCATGGCTGAATTCTTCAATAAAGGGGATGAGAAAGAAAAGTGCAGAGAATTTGCTATTAAATATTTAAATAAGAAACATTTTAAATTAGATAGAGAAGGCTGGGCTAAAACTGGTAACCATTTATATCAAAAGGGATATGATTGGGATACAATTAGTTCAGTATTATCCTCAATTAAGCCAGGTGATTTAGACAACAATGGATGAGACAATCTTAGTTAGCAAAGAATTAGTGAAAAATAACTTTCCAAAGAGAAATCCAGACTCAAATAAAGGTACATTTGGAAGAAGTGTAGTTATTGGTGGTAGCGCAAAATTCGTTGGTGCTCCACAGTTTGCTAATTGCTCATCTATTGCTATTTTAAGTGCACTTGGAAAGGCATCTATGCGAGTTGGTGCAGGAACTTCCACTATATGCGTACCTGCATTTTTGGCTGATAAATTATATTCTTTTACTCTATATTCTGGTATTTGTTCGTTAAAGACAGATGGTGCAAATATTTTGTATGATGAAAAGCAAATAGACGAGTTAATTATATCATCTTCTTCATTTGCAATTGGTATGGGAATGGATAATGGAGATGCTAAGAGTATTGTGGAAAGAATTCTAAATAAAGGAAGCCAAAATATAGTAATAGATGCAGATGCTTTAAATACTACAAAAGATATTAAAGACTATATGCGTAGGTGCATTTTAACACCACATATTAAAGAATTTTCAAGACTTACAGGCTTAAGTGTTGAAGATATTAAAAAAGATCCTATTCCTTGTGCTAAACGATATGCAAAGCAAAAGAATTGTATTGTTTTATTGAAAGGAACTCCAAATACATATATTACAGATGGCAACGTTGTGTATCTAAATACCACTGGCAATGTATCTCTTGCCAAAGGTGGTTCTGGAGATGTTCTATCTGGTATTATTGTGGGATTACTTGCATGGGGAATGGAACCAATTAAGGCTGCATATACTGGAGCATATATTTTAGGAAGATGCGCAGAGGTTTCTAATGTTAATGAATATTCTTCTTTGCCAGAAGATATCATTGCACAAATACCAAATGTTTTAGATGAGGTTATGGCATGAGATATAAGGTTGCTCTCTTTGATTTAGATGGTTGTTTGTTGGCTAGTGCACCTGGCATTATTAAGTCTATTCAAACAACTTTAGATGAGAGTGGTGTGAAGTACAATCCAGAAGACTTAAATAAGATGATTGGACCACCTTTTCGTGTATCTATGCGTCTCTATTGCGGTTTAAGCGAGGAAGAAACAGAGCAATTCATACTATCTTACAGAGAAAAATACAATGATTACGGCTGGAAAATGAGTGAGCCATATGAAGGTATAAAAGAACTCCTAAAAACATTGAAAGATAATGGTGTTATTATTGCTTCTGCAACATCCAAACCAGAGAAATTTGCTAAACTTATGTTTGATTACCATGGTATATCTCAATATTTAGATTTTATTGGTGGTGCTGTTTCAGACAAGAGTAGAGAAAGCAAGAAAGATGTTATTAACTGGGTGTTAGATAATTTAGGAATTAAAGACAAGTCTCAAGTTATTATGATTGGAGATCGTTGTTATGATATAGATGGTGCACGTGAGTGTGGTATTGAAACCATAGCTTGTTTATGGGGTTATGGTAATTTGCAAGAATTTAAAGATCATGATGCCAAATACATTGTAGAAAAGCCAATGGAAGTGGCAGATATAATTTTGAAATAAATATAGCGTACTCTATATTTTATGCATAAGGAGAAAAAATGAAAAGAGATAAGAAAAAAGCAAAATCCAAGTTAAATGAAACTCCAGAAAA
>CAMZEU010000076.1 GCA_947305865.1 uncultured Clostridia bacterium | reverse complement strand
CTTTGTGTGCCATCCAGTCAAACTTTCCACTATCTACAATACATCCACCTACGCCTGAGCCGTGTCCATCTAAGTACTTCGTTGTGGAATGTGTAACGATATCTGCGCCCCATTCAAAAGGTCTACAGAAGAATGGTGTTGGGAATGTGTTATCTACGATACGCCATGCTTATGAGCAACTCTAGCAAATTTTTCAATGTCAAAACATACTAAAGCTGGGTTAGCAATTGTTTCTCCAAATACACATTTTGTATTAGGCTTGAATGCCTTATCTAATTCTTCTTCTGATATATATGGGTCTACGAAAGTAAAGTCTATACCCATCTTCTTCATGGTTACTGCAAATAAATTGAATGTACCACCATATATTGTTGAAGATGCAATAATATGGTCTCCACAATTTGCAAGGTTAAATGTTGCAAAGAAGTTTGCTGCTTGACCTGAAGATGTTAACATTGCTGCTGTACCACCTTCCATTTCTGCTATCTTAGCTGCAACTAGGTCATTGGTTGGGTTTTGAAGTCTGGTGTAGAAATATCCAGATGCTTCTAAATCGAACAACTTTGCCATGTCTTCACTGGTATCGTACTTAAATGTTGTGCTTTGATAAATAGGCACTTGTCTTGGTTCACCGTTCTTTGGTTTATAACCACCTTGAATACATGTTGTCTCGAATTTTTGTTTACTCATTGTCTTTACCTCTATTAATAATCTTTTGTTTCTCTTTCAATGTTCCTTTCCACTTCTTTAAGTTTCAAAGAATCTCTCTTGTCATAAGTTTTCTTACCTCTACAGAGTCCTAATTCAACCTTTACAAGTGAACCACTAAAATATAATTTTAGAGGGACAAGTGTGAATCCCTTTTGTGTTACTTTTGCAAAGAGTCTTTTAATCTCTGACTTATGAAGTAATAACTTTCTGTCTCTTCTAGGATCTTTGTTAAAATAGCTTCCTTTTTCATATGGTGCAATGTAACAGCCTGCCATATAACACTCATTGTTTTTGATATAGGCATAGCTATCTCTTAAATTTGCCTCACTATTCCTTAAGGACTTAACTTCACTACCAACCAAGACGATACCACACTCGTATGTAGCATCTACAAAGTAATCATGATATGCCTTCTTGTTAGTAGTTATTGTTACTATTTTTTCCATAAATTCCTATCTTTTGTTAATTATACTCATTAGAGCGATTTGTGTAAACTTTATTTGTTTTTAGCAAATAAAAAGCGGACCACTAAGAGCCCGCCCAGTATTATTCATTAACATTTAATTAGTTATTTGTTCCTACGAACATTACTACTGATACGATGATTGCGCAAACAAGAATGAATGTGAATAAAGCAAATGTAGCTATCTTTAATCTTTGTTCATTGGTTTTGCCCTTATTCTTTCCGTAGTATGTGTCTGAACTACCTGAAATGGCTCCAACGTTGTCGTTTGTACCCTTTTGCATCAATACGATGACTATAATTGCAACTGCAGCTAAAGTCATCAAAATCATAAATGCCAATTGAACATTATTACGAATCTCTTGTGGTATAGCACCACCTGGATTATCGCCTACTGCACTTAGTAAACTAAATAAATATGGCATATTATTCCTCCTAATTTTTGTAAAGTAAAGTTTAGCATAGGAATGTAAAAAAGACAAGCACATTTTATACATATTATTTATTAATTTGTATAATTATTGAAAATAGTGGCCGTTTGATATACAATTTATGTTATGGGTAAGGGGTTATTCTCAAATACACAGCTAAAAATATGGAAGGAACTGTCCTTCAGAGAAAAGTGGTACTATATCGGTACTGCTATTTTGAAGTTTCTTAAAAAATACTACTTAACCATTATTTTTGTTGTGGCTGCAATAGTCTCTTGCTTCTTTGTTTCAAAAGAAAATCAAACTGTAGAACATTATGTAAATGCATGCAATTTTAAGACTATACTCTGCTTATTTATTTTAATGCTTACAGTTGCAGCGTTGATGAACATTAAGTTCTTTAAAAGATTGTCTGCAGCCATATTAAGAAAGATACATTCACTACGTGCATTGGTGCTTATTTTAGTATTTTTACCAGCTGTGTTTGCCTTGTTCATTACACATGATGTATCCCTTCTTACATTTATTCCATTTACTGTTGTTGCACTAGAAATGGCTGGACAATCTAACAAGCTTCCAAAGGTTTTAATTCTACAAACCTTAGCTTGTAATTTATCTGGAACAATATCTCCTATTGGTACACTACAGAATATTTACCTATGGGATTACTTCAGCATAAGTGGTGTTGAATTTATTAAGAGTTGTTGGCCAATTGCAATTGCTGGATATGGATTAATCTTTATTCTCTGCTTAATTGAGAAGAATGTTGATATCACTCCTCTACAAAATGTTAAACGTACTCTTCCTATCGGAAAGACCGTAATCTATATTTTGATGTTCATCTTGGCTATTATTGCAATATTTGACTTTGTAAAGACTCCAAGACTTTATTGGATTATAGTTCCAATTGTTTGTGTAGTTATTCTTATTTGTGATAGATCCGCATATAGAACTGTTAATTACCAAATACCAATACTCTTCCTTGCAATGTTTGTTCTTGGAGCAAACTTCCAAGCTATACCTGCAATTAGTAATTTCTTACAAAAGATTATGAACTATGAATTCTTTGTAGTGGTAGGTTCAAGCCAGGTACTTAACAATACCACAGCTATCGTTCTACTTGCACCGTTCACCACAAATATACCTAATTTCTTAATTGCTTCTGCTGTTGCTAAATTTGGTAGTCCACTTACATCAACTGCAAATCAAATGGTATTAACAACATATCCATCTGATCTAACAAGAAAAGTATTTGTTAAATGGTATTTAATAGCCGAGGTCGGCTTCTTAGCATGGTTGGCTTCAGTTGGCTTAATGATTATTTATCTCTAAACTTTATTATTTGAAGAAGCTTTATTAACTCTATTCATTACGGAGGCACCTAAGCCTTCTTCTTTTAGGTTCTCAACGATAATGAAATCATACTTCTCTTCTGCCTCTCTTAATGCAGCATAGATATTATGTTCATATTGTTCAATTGTAATTCCTAAAGAAATAAAGTTGTATTCACTTGGGTGAATAACATCTCTATAAATATCTCTATATACTAAAACTGGATTAAATCCTTCTTTTAATTTGTCTTCATAGCACTTTCTTGCACTCTCTGGAGTTATGGCAACAACACAAGAACACTTTGGAGCATAATGTGTGTATTTCATTCCAGGAGATTTTGCTATCTTAATAACCTTGTTATTAACAAATACATCTCCAATTACTTCTTGGAGCATTTCAACAGTTACTGCCCCTGGTCTTAAAACAGTTGGTGTATCTGTGGTTAAATCTAGAACTGTAGACTCTATACCATATTCACACTCTCCACCATCTAAAATCAAAGGAACCTCCCCTTTCAAATCATCATATACGTGCTCCGCTTTTGTAGGAGAAATGTGCTTAGACTTGTTTGCAGATGGTGCTGCTATTGGACAAGACATAGCAATAAGCTTGTTAGCTATATGATTAGATGGCATTCTAATACCTACAGTCTTTCCACCTGCTGTTACTATATCCGGGACAGCCTCAGATTTGTTTAGAACGATTGTAATAGGTCCTGGCATAAATTTATTAGCAAGTGTGTAAAAGAGCTCTGGGATATCTTTGGCGAGCTTAGGGACCTCTTCTAAAGAAGAGATGTGAACTATTAAAGGATTATCTTGTGGTCTGCCCTTGGCAATGAAGATTTTCTTAACTGCTTGCTCGTCAAAAGCATTAGCGCCAAGACCATAAACCGTCTCTGTTGGAAATACTACAAGTTCTCCACTCTTTATAAGACATGCAGCTTCTTGTAATCCTTCTTCACCTTTAACAATTCTCGTTTCCATTAGATTATTCTATAAATGTATGTATGTGAATCGTTATAAACTTTTCCAATAACGAAGATACATTCTGGATTGCTCTTTGGCGCATATAGAGATGTTCCACCAATGAAGTTTGTATTAAGAGCATTCATTCCTTCAATGATATTCTTAGTTGTATCTGTATTGAAATTCTTTATGCCATACCAGTATGGATATGTGGAATTATATGTTGTATCTGTGTTTGGAGTCTTATACATATAAACACCCACTCTAGTTATAGGGTTCCCACTACTATCTGTTGCAACGTCTGCTAGTGGTACGCTATGGTCTGACATGGATGTAACAACTACACCATCTCTTCCAATTAGTTCATATTTGATATCTGTTGTGCCAGCATTTTTAATTGTTCTCTTGCCGTAACAGTAATCTCCCATATAGGAAGTAAGTGTTGTATATTCAAATGGGATTATTAACTCACCCTTCATATTGAATGCACCATAGTATGTTGTCTCATTCTTAATTGTAGATGCAATAATCATGCCATCATTGTATGCCGCACTTGTAATAACTGTATCTGCATTTTCAAAGATTACATTACCATAGATATCATATGCTCTCATAACACTTGGCATGAATGAAACAATACCAATGTTATCTACATATCTAACCATTAAATCAAAGAAGCCAACATCTTCTGAATCCTTTGGTCTTAACCCAGTTATACCAAAGTTACCTGTGAGAGAAAGAACAATGTTGAAGTTGGTATCTATAATCATTTGGTCATATTCCCCTTCTTTTGTAAGAGGGTCTACAAGTACTACATAACTTGCATACATATAACCATCATTTAAGAATTGATCTGCTGTTACACCAACCTTTTGTGTGCTTGCATTATATTGGTTTGTGATGTTCATGAAATATACATCTGAAACATAGTCATCAAGGGTATCGTTCTCTGCATTATAGATATGTCTCTTAACGAGATAATATACCTTTGTGCCATCATCGTTGTATGCAAAATATGAATAGGTATCATCAACAGATACTTGCCAATCTTCATAAACAAAGAACTTTGAATTTCCAATATATGTCACTTCATAGAAGTATTCACTGCCTTCGCCATTATCTTTGAATGTGGATCTTTCTGTATCTTCAAAAACTTTAATTGTAGTTGTTGTTGTGTTAGGAACTTTTACAATTCTAGAAAGAAGAGTTGTATCATCTGAGTTTGGTACAACAGCAACATAATTATCATATGCCTCAACGAGTGTTATATCTTTATTCTCGTTAGTTACTCTACCTTGTAACAAACCTGTGGATGTTCTATAAATACAAGTATAACTCTCAGCAACAGTGGTACTTGAATCAACTATGTTCTTATCA
>CAMZEU010000075.1 GCA_947305865.1 uncultured Clostridia bacterium | reverse complement strand
ATATATGATTCGGCATAAAAGAAGTAATAATCGTCTGGTCTATCTAATATTGCTTGTTCATAGTTAGGGTTTATTGAATAGCCATAATTCAATATGGTGTTAACATCCATATCGAAGTTATTAATCATAGAATGTTCCGTGATTTGTTTCCTTATTTCATCTTTATGCTGAGGATCTTGGACAAGTTGGTTATATAGTTCTATCAAACTCTCATATTTTTCTTTGTAGTTTGTCTTTATAATTGCGCCTATCTTAAATCTAGCATGAATCATCGTATTAACAAGCTTTTGATATGGGTCATTTGGATCATCGCTTAAGTATTCTGTTTCTAGGCTTAACTTGCAATTCATAATTAAGGAGTCTGCAAGATAATCTGTGATAATTATTCTGTCATCATTGTCTAATCCATAGAGTGAACCTGCTAGTATTTCGATACCACCAAAGGTTTTCTCTAAGTATTCTGTTGTGACTACAGCAACACCAAGACCACCTTTTGCATAGAAGTTTGAATATAAATCCTTGTCAGATGTTTTGTAGCCATCTGTGTAAGAATAGTTCACAAGGGAGATGTTATAAACTGGGAAAGCATTGCCTGTGTAGCCATTATTTTTGAATGCTTGGACATCGTCTTCCTTTATTTCATAGATGTTAGATTTGGTGACATTTAGAGGGTCATCATAATAGGAATATGCCTTGGTAAGAACATATGCTTTTGCATCATATTTTTCGTTCAAAACCTTAATAGCATCAGACTCGTCAAACATCATCAAAGTATTAGAGAAAGCGAGCAAAGCAATGATGACAGAGAGAAGTATGATAGACATGATGAATGACACATAAGTACTACTTAAAAACTTAAAAGAGACACGTAAAGGGGTGGATATGTTCTTAACACGGTTTTTTACGTCTGCCTTATTATCAGATTTAATGTCCTCAATATTGGTTGGGTAAAACTTCTTTTTATTCTTCCTAAGTTCTAACTTTTCTTTCTCTAAGCCAATATTAATTTCTTCTAATTTTTCTTCGGTTAATTCGCAGTCTGCAGGGACCTCTAAAACATAGTTGCCAGTCTCTTCGAAATCCTTATTTCTTGTGACATCATCTAGGATGGTTCCATCACTAAGGTATATGATTCTATCTGCATATGTTTCTGCGGATTTTATATCATGGGAAACAACAATAACCAAACGATCTTGTGCTGCATCTTGAAGGATATCAAATATCATCTTGGTATTTTTGCTATCCAAATTACCTGTAGGTTCGTCTGCAAGAATAACCTTACTGTCTTTAATAAGAGCACGAGCAATAGCTACTCTTTGTTTTTGTCCACCAGAAAGATTCTTGATTTGAGTATGTTTCTTTTCTTCCAAAGAAAGGTCTTTGAGCATGTTATCTATCTTTGCTGTTAAGATATTCTTGTCATCTTTCTTTCCAGCAATATAAACATTTTCAAAAACAGAGTCTTTTTCAAAAAGATTGAAGTTTTGGTATATAATACCAATGTAGTTGTTTCTATAGTTATTTAATTCATTTTCACTAAGTTTTGAAATAGAGAGACCGTCATAAAAGATTTCACCAGAGGTTATATCATCTAATCCACCTAGCATATTTAAGAGGGTAGACTTACCACAACCACTTTTGCCTAAAATGAAAACCAGACCTTTATCTGGTAAGGTCAACGAAAGGTGGTTCAAAGCAACTAGAGAATCTGCACCTTTACCATAAGTCTTCACTAGGTCAACAATCTGGATCATATCAATCTCTCTATAGGGGAATACTTATATATATAGTTTAGTATTCTGTTGGTATAAAAACAATAGGGATTAAAATTTTTATGTTAATTCTTGACATAAAAATTCTGCCCAACATTTATTATTATAAAAAAAGTGTACCCATAGGATACACTTTAATGTTTTATAGAGTATAAGGTTATTCAGATCTCAAAGCAATAACAGGGTCTTTCTTGGCTGCAAGTACAGAAGGAATCAAGCCAGAGATAACTGTGATTATTACTGCACCAGCAACAAGTACAAATGGATGCCATATAGCCATACGCATCATGCTTCCTACGCCCATAGTTGCCTTTAGGATGAGATTTGCTGGATATATTAGGATAAATCCTAATAGTACACCCAACAAGCCTGAGACGAGCCCTAGAATCATTGTCTCGACATTGAATATGTTGGAGATATCTAACTTTCTGGCACCAAGAGAACGCATTATACCTATTTCTCTTGTTCTATCTTGTACAGAGATGTACATAACAATTGCAATAAGAATCATTGTTACGATAACAGATACTAATGCAACAGCAATTAAGATGTATGTAATAGTATTGGATAAATCTGTTAATTCAGTTACTGCAGAATCCAAGTCATCTTGGTATGCAACAACATAAGTTGTTGTAGGTGCATCTTCTCCGTTTTCTTCGGCTTGTTCTTCTGCAACTTTTTCTTCGGCAACTTGGTTAGAGTTGAAAGCTTCTACAAATGCACTTACTTGTTCCTTATTCTTAACTGAAGAAGGGTAGATGTAGATATAGGATGGTTGCTCTAAATCTCTATAATTTGCACGAGATAAGATGGTTTTATATTTGCTGCTGTCTATGGATGTGAACTTAGTTGTAACATCTATGATTCCCATAGCAACTTTTGCAAGTATTTGTTTTTCTTCTGTTGTAAAGTCGGATTGTTCCTTAGGAGTTCCATCTTCTTTCTTCAATTCGATACTCTTTGCGGCTTCAACAGCAGCCATCCAATCATCGTATGCTTTTATTTGTGCTTTTACATATGCACTGTTGTTTGCATCATCAATAATATATGTGCTTAGGGCTGATGAATAGCCCAAAATACCATTTATACATCCCTTTGTGCCTGGCTTTGGACGAATGACACCAGTAATTGTTACTTTAATTGAGTCATTTTTCATTGCATTTAAGAATCTCTCATCTGTCTTGTTCTTTCTTAAGTCATTATAGACTTGAGTTGTTTCGTTATATACAAAGGCTTTTGATGTTGGTAATACATAGAATTCTGTTCCAAGTGCTTGGTCAAAAGTCTTGTTATATTCATCAAAGTAGTCATCATATCCCATAGCTGCAATTAGATCCATGAGCCCTATTTCATCTAAGAGTAACAAATCAAAGTCAGTAATTTGGTTATATTCATCTAATACCAAGACAGCTTCGTTCATATTTGTTGGAAGATGTCCAGAAAGGATGTCATATTGTTGATTGATGACTCTGTCATCACCTACGATTTCATCCCAGAAATTAAATGAGTCTAGAAGGGATGTAACACCATCATATTCGTCTTCTGTGGTAGTTTCATCTCCAATTATTGTTGTAACAGCTTTAAGAGTGTCACTTTCAGATAGTGGAGTTAATTGAGTATATGTAATTTTTGGTGGTTGAGGCTCTTCGCCCTCACCAACTTCTATTTCGGTTACTGTCTTTTTGTATATGTTCATGCCAATGGAGTAGTCATATTTGACAGTACCAAGCGAGTAATCAAAATTCTCTTCAAGATATTGTTTGAATTTAGAAATATCATTTGTCTTTTTGATACTATTCATCATCTTTTCAAACATCTTGGAGAATTGAGCATAGATGTATATCATTTGCTCGGCAGTATATTTTGTTCTATCTGTTTCTTGGTCTGCAAAGAGATCCAAAACAGCAGAATAGTCTAAAGAATCACCGCTTAATGCATCTCCGCCAAGGAAGTCTTTGAACATAGAAATAACAGAATCATTACCAGAAGTGATAGTTACAGGATACTTTGCCATAGACTGTTCTTCGAACTCTGTTATATACTGGCTGAACCCATTATTCAAGGATAAAATAAGCGAAATCGCAATGATTCCAATAGAGCCAGCAATGGATGTTAGGATACTTCTTCCACGCTTATTTATAATGTTTTTCCAAGCCAATTTTATGGATGTCCAGAACGACATTGTAGATAATTTTCTGGTCTTTCTTTTCGCCTTTTTATCTAGTATTGGTTCGTGAATTTCTTCGTCATCATCGTATGGGTTATTATCTTCGATTATTACACCATCCAGTGCTTTAACTATACGATTTGAATACTGAAGTGCCAGTTCTGCGTTATGAGTAACCATTATAACTAGTCTATCTGTTGCTATTTTTTGGAGTATATCCATGAGCTGAATAGAGGTTTCGCTATCTACAGCTCCTGTAGGTTCATCAGCAAGAAGAATCTCTGGTTCATTGACTATTGCTCTGGCTATTGCAACCCTTTGCATTTGACCACCAGAGAGCTGATTTGGACGCTTGTGTATTTCTTTTGCAAGACCAACACTTTCCAAAGCCTCTTTTGCTCTTCTTGTACGTTCTTCTTTTGAGATACCGGATATTGTTAAAGACAATTCAACGTTGTCCAAGACTGTTAGATGAGGGATGAGGTTATAATTTTGGAAGACGAAACCAATTTTTCTATTACGATAATCATCCCAGTCTTTGTCTGTATACTTAGATGTGGACTCACCATTGATTAAAATCTCACCAGAAGTCATTCTGTCTAGACCACCAATGATATTCATAAGGGTAGTCTTACCACATCCAGACTGACCTAGAATGGCCACAAATTCGCTTTTTCTAAAGGATAAGTTTATTCCACGCAATGCATGAACGACTTGATCTCCAACCTCATAATCTTTTGTAACATTAATTAGCTTCAACATAAGATGTCCTCCAAAATTGTTCTATTAACAATTTTAAGATATATCTAAGGTTATTTCAATATCAAATGACTCGGTTATTCTGTTGACATAATTAATTAATATTATATAATTTAATTAAAAACTTTAACTAATTATGCGATAAGGAGTTATTTTATGAAAATAGCAATTGGTTCAGACAAATCTGGTTTCGGATTAAAAGAAGCAATCAAGGCAGACTTATTAGAAAACAAAGAATATGAAGTTGTAGACTTAGGTACACAATCTTTAGATGAAGTACATCCTTTCTACCAAGTAGCAAGTGATGTTGCACCAAAGGTGCAAGATGGTACTTATGACAGAGCAATTCTTATTTGCGGAACAGGCGCAGGTATGAATATTGTTGCAAACAAGTACCAAGATGTACATGCAGTTGTTTGTGAAAGTGTATACACAGCAAAAATGGCAAGAGCTATCAACAATGCACAAATACTTTGTATGGGTGGTTGGGTTGTTGCTCCAGAAATGGGAATACAAATGGCAAGAGCATTCCTTCAAACAGACTTCTTACAAGACTTAGAAGAATGGAGAAAAGGATGGCTCACAAATGCAGCTACTAAAGTAGAGGAATTAGAAAACAACATTTATAAGAAATAAGAGGGATATATGGCAGAATTTGATTTTTCATTATCTCAACCAGTACGTATTGAATTCGGAGTTGGAAAGGTAGACCACCTAGAAGAACTCGTCAAGAAGTACGGTTTTTCAAAAGGTGTATT
>CAMZEU010000074.1 GCA_947305865.1 uncultured Clostridia bacterium | reverse complement strand
GTTAAAAGACGCATATCTCTTCCCTTATGAACTATTATTTGATGACCCATATCAATGCTATGCATTGAATAATGCATCAAAAGACTTATATTATTACAGTAACCTCTCCGTATACTCTCCAGTTTTCACGGTATGCAATATCATCGAGGTATTCTCTAGTATCTTCAAATTCTTGTTTATAGCCCTTATAGGCGTTGCTGCAATTGTATTGTTAATGCATCATCTAAGAGTTATTAAGAAGAGTAGATACCTCATAGGTGTTTACAAGAGCATGGGTTATCCATCCTACTTCTTCACTGGCGTTGCAGTATTGGATTCACTATATCTTAACTTAGGTATCTTTGGATTCTCATTACTGTTCTCATATTTAACTACAACACTTATTAACAGATTGCTAACCTCTAGCTTTGCTAAATTCTTCAACGAGCCATTGATAACTTCTATGAAGTTAATCTCATTCTCGTTCGTAGATGTGGCTATTTATGTTGGCATTGTATTTGCGGTAAGTATTGCTACATTCTTGGCTTCAATCATTGCTATTAGAAGATTGAAACCAAACAATATTTTACATAAGGCGGTGGAATAATGAAGATTAATAAACTCTTGATTTTTGTTTTAATAGTATTTCTTATAGCTACCGTCATATTCGTTGGCTGCAACAAAAAGTCTACCAAAAAGGCACAAGAAGAAACCATTACACCAAGTGGTTCCATTATCTATGATAATGAGATTGCTGAAGAAAAGTTCTTAAAAGAAAGAATCTCTGATGCAACTGCTATATATTATAAGTCCAGTGCAAATGGTGAATTTGGGGATGATAGATATCTCTTTGAGAGAACTCTATTACCAAGTGCTTATACCGAATTGGATTATATCCAATCTACTGGTTCTCAATGTATAGACACCGGCATTAAGTATTCTGACACACTTACCTTTGATTTAAAGTTCTCAGATTATACTAATGCAGCAAATACTGGTGGTATCTTCGGAACTGAAGGATGGATGTTCTCATTAACACGCAACCAGCCAACTAAACTCATTTGGTGTACCGAACAAAAGAAATACTTCTCATATAATTCATTCTCTCCATACAAGACATATACTGTCCAATGTGGCAAAGAATTCATGACTATTAATGATACCGAGACTATTGCTGTAAACAGCAGTGGTATATTTGGCACACAAAATATTACCCTATTCAAATCCAACACTGGTTATGCAAGTGTAAAGATCTATTACTTCAAGATTTATGATGGTGAGACACTCTTAAGGAATTATATCCCTTGCTATAGAAACTATGATAAAGCTGTTGGTCTTTATGATTTAATAAGCCAAAGATTCTATTGCAATTCAACGGAATACAACTTTGAGAACGAAGAAGTACCAACTACTATGGGCTTGCCAGACAATTATCAGGAAGTTGAATACATTGAAGCTACTGGTACACAAAGAGTTAAATTAAATCTTATTCCAAAGAGCACATACAAGATTGAATCGACCTTTGCTATAACCGATTTGAGTGTCAATTCAACCATATGGTGTGCAAGAGGAGAAACACAAGAAATTGACACAACAACGGCTTTTTATATCGCAAATGAAGGGATAAGATGCGACTTTGGTGAAATAAAGGAATCTTACACTACTGGAAATTTGGTGGTCAATTCAAGACATACTTTAACTATGGATAGCAACTCTTGGTATCTAGATGAAGCTCTTTTAACGAAGATGGAAGCGGCCACATTTAATGCAGGAAGTGCAATCCAATTGTTTGCATCTCACTATAATGGAATAGACTTTGATGTCCAGAACTATTCCAGGATGAAACTGTACTCTTTTAAAGTTTATAACGACAACAAAAACTTAGTACTTGATGTTATCCCTTGCTATAGAAAAGCAGATTCGGTTGCTGGATTATTTGATATTGTTGGACAGAAATTTTACCAAAATGAAGGAACTGGAACATTTGTTGTTGGAGATATAGTTAAGGACTCCACATTCCCTAATGGCTATCAGCCAATTGAGTATATCTCTACATCAGGAACGCAATTTATAACAACTGATGTTATTGGCGAAGCAATTTGGGAATACGATATCAAATATGATTTGACACATGCTTCAGAACGCCAACTTATGGGACATGGTGGAGAAGCTGGTGAATACTGGGGCGTAAATGATGGCAAGTATGGAGAAGGATTATGGAGAAAATCAACGGTTGATATAGGAAACCGTGATATAGTTAGAGTAGAAAACTATGCGGAAAGTGGCAAAGTTTATGTAAATTGTGTCTTTGCTCACGACAATTTATACGACACAAGAAGTGAATCAAAATATGCTCAAATATTTGCAGTAAGAGGAACTTTCTGCAGTTATTGTACCCTCTATGGATGCAAGGTTTATTCTAAAGATGAGAGACTTATAAGAAATTTTGTTCCATGCTATCGTAAGTCAGACAATGTCGCAGGATTGTATGATTTAGTTAACAACAAATTTTATACAAACGAAGGATCTGGAACATTCGGAGTTGGAGACCCCGTTGATACATATGATATCAAAGATATCACTTTGCCAAGTGATTATACTTTAGCCACATATATTCAAGCTACTGGAACACAATACATAGATACTGGTGTTGCTCCTGGAACTTCTCTTGCATTTGATTTAACTGTATCCGATTTAAACGATACAGCATATATTTTAACACAAGGTAAATATGGCTTAAGAATATATGAAAACACATTCAAAAACTTTGTATATAGTAAGAGATTCACATACACATCCACAATTACTTCAGGTATTCAGTATAGAATAAAAGGTTCAAATGACTATTTAACAGTAGATGGAACAAACGGTATCCAAGAAGCAGATAATGACACGCCAGACGGAAATGCTGTTATCTTTGCTTCTGGCTCAAGTGGAAAATTATATAACTGTAAGATATGGGATGGCTCTACCCTAGTTAGAGATCTTGTGCCTTGCACAAGAAATAATGATAGTGTAGCTGGATTATATGATTTAGTAAATAATGTGTTCTATACAAACAATGGCACAGGATTATTTATTGTTGGCGGTTCATCCACCGATAATAATGAAATACCTAATACATATCAAAGAGTAGAATATATTAAATCGACCGGTACTCAATTGATAGATACCAACATTGTTCCAAATAAAGATACTGGAATTGAAATAACATTCTCAAGTTCAAGTTATGCAAACAATGATTTGCTTCTATTTGGTGCAGGAGTTGACAATACTACAGATGCCTTTGAATTATATCCTTGGAATAGTGAGATGGAGTTTAATTACGGCACAAGTGCCGTATTCTCTCCAATGTCATTTGATTCTAATGCAATTATTACTGCATATCAAAAAAAGGCTAACTTCGGATATTATGTTAATGGCACAGAAACATTATCTTCCAATCATACTGCCAATACCTTTACTTCCCCATATACATTGTATTTGTTTGGCTTACACAGAGAAGAAGCCCTTATCTCGACAGCAGAAATAAAATTATATTCTTGTAAGATTTGGGACAATGATGTTTTAGTTAGAGATTATATACCTTGCTATCGCAAATCCGACTCAGTTGTAGGTTTATATGATAAGGTAAATGATGTGTTTTATACCAACTTTGTAGGAGATGATTTTAGTCTTGGTGAATTAATTATTACAGCAAACGAAACACTCCCAGATGAATATGAAAAAGTTGACTATCTAGAGGCATTCGGAACTGGTGGTCCTTCTTCCGCTGGACAGCAGATAGATTTGGGTGTTGCACTTGATATGGAAAACGATTGGATTGAAATAACCTTCCAATCAACTAAACTTAATCAAAATGGCATGATACTTGCAACTCAAGGCGAAAACAATTATTTCTGGTTATATAATTATCAGATTGAATCTATATTAGCCTTATATACAGGAGTAGATGGACAACAACTTACAGTTGGAAGTGTAAATGCAGATACAAAGAAACATTCATTTAAGTGGAGGAACAAACAAGCTATTCTAGATGGTGTTGTGCTTGGCACAGATGAAAGAACTCTACCTGCCACAGATTATAATGTGTTCTTATTTTCATGGGGCGATGATTACCATTATTCTGGAAGAATATATAGATGTAAGATTTGGAAATCTGGCATATTAGCAAGAGATTTGGTTCCATGTTATAGAAAAGCGGACTTTGAACCAGGAATGTATGATTTAGTCAACGGAGTATTCTATACCAATAGTGGTAGTGGCACATTCTTTGCTGGCACTAGCGCAGAAACTTTGATTCCAGGTTCAACTATCTTGCCTCTTAAATATGCAGAAGACTATGAATCATTAAAATATTTAACAAGTGCTGGTGAACAATACATAGATACAGGAATAGTTCCAAAAACTGATGCCATTCTAGAAATAGCATTTGGAACAGACAACCTATTGATGACAAATGGATATGTTTTAGGTAACGGTTCAGGAGATGGCCTTGAAATCTACCTAGATACTGGTGTTTGGAAAGTTGCATTTGGTTCTGAAACCGTTATATTTGAAGCAATCCCTTCTACTAAGACAACGCTTATTCTTGCGCAAAAAATGGTGTTTGTAGGCTATGATGACTCTTCGCCTTCCTTGGTAGGCATGTTTACTTCTACATTAGAATCCACAAGATCATTAATTCTATTTGGAACAAATAGAGAGTCTGGAATAGTTCTATCCTCTGCAATTAACATATACGGATTTAGAATGTTGAGCGGAAACTCAATGTGTGAATATCTCCCATCCATCCAAAAAGAAACCAATGTTTATGGTATGTATGATGGAGTACAAGATAAGATATTACAAAGTAATGGAACATCTAAATTTATATCTAGTCAAGAAATATTGGCCAAATTACTCCCAGATGAATATCACCTCCTAGAATATGTTGAAGGATTTGGAAATCAATACATCAACACTGGTATAGCAGATTCAAACAATACTATGTATGAATTAGATTCCCTTACTACATCCAATACCACTGCACTCGGTTCCACAACAGGAATGACTGTGACCCATAATAAAAACTATCCAGGTGGATATTTCTACTATTACAATAGTAGTAAAACAGGTGCACATGGTTTCTCTACTACAAATAAACGTACACTATATAAACAGAATGGCAATCTTTGCTATAAAGATGATGTTTTAGTTTATGCTTATCCAGAATTAACGTATACCAACACTCACACAATGTACTTATTTGGAAGGAATAAGGCTGGCACACTTTCTGATTCTGGTGATACTAAGATTTATAGCTGTAAGATCTATCAAAATAAACTCTTGGTTCGTTACTATATTCCTGCTTGCAGGAATTCTGATAAAGAAATTGGTCTATATGATGTAGTTTCTGGCACCTTCTTTACAAACGAAGGTGAAGGCTCATTTGCTTCTAACGAAACAGAAAATGCTTATACTGGTGTAATGCTTCCAAG
>CAMZEU010000073.1 GCA_947305865.1 uncultured Clostridia bacterium | reverse complement strand
TGGTTATGTAATAATCGAAAAATTAGACAATTTCCCTAAAGGACACACATTCTATTCTGTAAAAAAAGAATTATAATTAGATATTGGCAAATTTATATTTAACTAATGCACTTACAAAGTGCATTTTTTATTTATCAAAAAAATAACGTACATTTTACTTGATAAAATCGTACGATAATGATAATATAATAGTACGAAATATAAAGGAGATATAAGTATGACCATTTCAGCAACAGAATTAAAAACCAATTTATCAAAATACTTGACTCTTTCAATTAAAGAGGATGTATATATATCAAAAAATGGCAAGTTAGTTGCCAAATTATCTAATCCTTATGAAGATATAATAGCAATAGCAGAGTCTTTACATGGAATTTTAGCAAATAGTGATGTTACATTAGAAGAGGCAAGAGATGAGAGGGTAAAGAAATATGAGAGTATTGATTGATACGTGTGTTGTTATAGATGATTTACAAAATCGTGAACCATTTTATGAAAATGCTAGAATTATTGTGGATGCAATTGCAAAAGGTAGCATAAGAGGCTATCTGACAACTAATTCGATAGCTAATATTTATTATCTTACACATAAGGCAACACATAATGATAAGCTTTGTAGAGATATAGTTGGTAAATTATTTAAAATATATGATGTTGTAGATACCACAAGAATTGATTGTAAATTAGCATTGTTATCTCAAGTAAAGGATTACGAGGATGCTATGTTGGTTGAGGCCTCGAAAAGATTGGAATTAAATTTAATAATAACTAGAAATATAGATGATTTTAAAAATTCAGAGATTATTGCTTCGACGCCAGAGGAGTTTGTTAAATATTTGAGAGAACATTCATATATTTGATAATTTAGTTCAGTTAAATTATACTTTAATATAACTATAGGAGCTATAATTATGAGAGAATATGATATCGTGGTAATTGGTGCAGCAACAGCAGGATCTTTCTTTGCTAAGTTAATGGCAGAAAGAGGTTTTAATGTTTTAGTAATTGATGCTCTTCCAGAAAGAGAAATTGGTAAGAGATTAACAGTCTTTCATCTAGACACGGTTTATTTTGAAAAAACAGGTATTCCTCGTTTGGCAGATGGAGATTCAGAGTATATTACATCGTTTGAATATACTATGTGCGAATCTGCATATGGTCATTATCCAAGAAAGACATTGTATCCATTTACAGTCTTTAATCTTGAGAAATTTAATAAACATTTACATCTATGGTCTAGAAACTTTGGAGTCAATTATGAATTCAATACCGAATTCCAAGAATTCATCTTTGATGAAGAAAAGAAAATTGTTGGTGTAAAGATTAAAAACGAAGAAGGCATTGAAGAAGATATTTCTTGTAGACTCGTTGTAGATTGCTCTGGTATTAAAGGAACAGTTCGTTGTGCATTGCCAGATGACTATGGTATTGAAAATACTCCTTTATCTCCTAGAGATATGTTCTATGTAATCCTAAGATATGTAAAACTTGCAAATCCTATTAAGGATAAACCAGTTACTTCTACAGCATATCCTTATTATAAGACATGGGTAGCTCCATCTGATGATCCAGAAGGTGCAATCTTTGGTATTGGTGCAAATCTCTCATATGAATATGCAGAAAGAGTATATAAGGATTTTGAAAATACTATCCATTTGCCAGAAATAGTTGGCGAACCAAGAATAGAAAAAGGAACAACTCCATATAGACATGCTATTTATTCATTAGTATCAGATGGATTCCTTTGTATTGGTGATAGTGCTGCAATTACTAAGCCATATAGTGGAGAAGGTGTAACAGCATCCTGGAATCTTTGTATGATAGCCGCTGATATAGTTGCAAATGCTATGAAAGACGGCAAATATCCAACTAAGAACGCTCTATGGCCTATAAATGTTAAGTATTCACGTACCCAAGGTGCAAACTTTGCCGAGATTATGGCAACGCTTATAGGGGCTGTAGACGCCACTAAAGAAGAGAATGAATATGAATTTAAGAAGAGTATAGTCTTTGATGAAGCTGTAATGACTCAAATGAACTATGCTTTTGCAAATAAGATGACAATTAGACAAATGTTGTATCTAGTAAACCAAATTATAGATGCTAGAGCTAATGGTAGTATCAGAAAGTCTACGATTAGTAACATAATTAAATCATTGTTAAAGGCACAAGCATTGAAGAGACATTACAAGGCATTCCCAAAAAATTCCAAAAAGTTTGCTAAATGGTGCAATAAGGCAGACGAGCTTTGGAAAGATGCTGGTTCAATGGCAGATTTAATTGAAAAATCTATTCAAGAATAGTTAATTTCTATCTACGCATCGTAGAGAAAATTAGCACTTAATTATCATTTTGTGGAATAAAATGCTTTACTTTTATCCTTTTTCTTGTTATTTTGTTAATAACGCTTAGGAAAAAGGAGGGTAATTCTATGACCGCTGAAAGTTTAGGTAGAATCATAACATTCTTAAGAAAGCAGAACAACTGGACTCAAAAAGAGTTAGCAACAAAATTGAATATTAGTGACAAGACGGTGTCTAAATGGGAAACAGGTGCAGGATTACCTGAAATTTACTTTTTGCCAGTCTTAGCTGATTTATTTAATGTAACAGTAGACTTCTTAGTTACAACCAATGCAGACAACTATGCAATGTATGAATCTTTATTAGAGTCATATCAAAAATCCAATCGTGCACAAAACAAGATTACAGACAATATTGTACACATGGAGAAAAACTTTGAAGCCGCATCTAGTATCGATTCATATTTATTTGATAAATATGACGTACAAAAAGGTTTAAGAGACATACGTGGTATTGGTGTTAAAGCAGGTTTAACAAAAATCTCAGAAGTTAATGGTAAAATTGTAGAGAATGGCAATATTTATCCAATGGAAGGTGAATTATTCTTCCGTGGTTATAGCGTTAACGATCTAGTAGATAATGCAGATAAGGTTCGTCATAGAGCATATGAGGAAGCATGTTATGTATTGTTAAATGGGAAGTTGCCAAATGCACAAGAATTAGAGTTCTTTACAAAGACTTTATCAAACTATAGAACACTTCCAAGTAACTTTGTTAAAGACGTTATTTTGAAGTCTCCTACAAGCGATATAATGAACTCTATGGCTAAATCCGTATTAACTTTGGCTGCTTATGATACAAAATCTAATGATATATCATTAGAAAATGTAATGAGACAAAGCTTAAAGCTTATTGCTGTATTCCCAATGCTTGCTATATATAGTTACCAAGCATTTATACACTATAAAGAAAATCAAAGCTTAATTATTCATAATCCAAAGCCAGAGTATTCAGCTGCTGAAAACATCTTGTATTTACTTAGACCAGATGGCAAATTCACAGATACAGAAGCACAATTGTTAGATGCATACTTGGTATTACATGCTGAGCACGGTGGTGGTAATAACTCATCCTTTACAACCCATGTTGTAACATCTACTGGAACAGATACATATTCTGCAATTGCAGCTGCACTTTGTTCATTAAAGGGACCAAAGCATGGTGGTGCAAACTTAAAGGTTGTTGAAATGATGGATGATTTGAAGCAACACGTATCTGATTGGAGCGATGAAGGTGAGATTGCTGATTATCTTACAGATATATTAGATGGAAAAGCATTTGATAATAAAGGCTTAATCTATGGTATGGGACATGCTGTTTACACATTATCTGATCCAAGAGCTGTAGTTCTTAAGGAATATATTAAGAATTTGGCTATAGAAAAAGGATTAGAAGATGAATATAAGCTTTATTGCAATGTTGCAACACTTGCTACAGAATTAATTGCAAAGAAGAGAAAGATATATAAAGGTGTATGTCCAAATGTAGACTTTTATAGTGGTTTCGGATATAGAATGTTAGGAATTCCAGACGAATTATTCACACCATTATTTGCTGTATCCAGAGTAGTTGGATGGAGTGCACACAGAATGGAAGAGTTATTGGTTGCTGGAAAGATTATAAGACCACAATACATTCACGTAGGCACACGTAATAAATATATACCTATGAATAAGAGAAAGAAATAATTAAACCTTAATTTATTTAATAAATTAGAAGTGAGTCCTCAAGTAATTGGGGATTCATTTTTTATTTTCTTGTTGTAAAAACCTAGTAAATCAGTATATAATAGGGGTATTAAATTTTTTGGAGAGTAAATATGGTATCAACAAGAGGAAGATATGCATTAAGATTGATGCTCGATTTAGCTGAACATGGAAGTGAAGATTTCGTTCCATTAAAAGACATAGCAGAAAGACAAGGAATTTCAAAAAAATATCTAGAACAAATTATTCCAACATTAAATAGAGCAGGATTCTTACAAACAAATAGAGGATTCCAAGGTGGATATAAACTTGCGAAGAATCCAGACAAGTATACTGTAGGAGATATTCTAAGAGAAACAGAAGGAGGATTAGCTCCAATTTCATGCTTAGAACAAAGTCCAATTCAATGCCCAAGAGCAGCTGAATGTATTACACTTCCTATGTGGAAAGGGCTCCAAGATGTAATAAATAATTACTTAAATGGCATAACTCTTCAAGATTTAATAGATAAAAATAAAGCTCCAAACGGAGATTACTATATATAAATATATAGAGAAGCAAAGTTGGATGGTAAAAACAAATATCATCCAAAAAATTTATTAAAAAACCTATAAAACCTATTGACAAAGTAGGTATTGAAAAATATAATGTAGTCAAATCTTAAAAAAAGAGGAGAACTAAAATGTCTAACTACAAATTCGAAACACTACAAGTTCATGTTGGTCAAGAGAGACCAGATTCTGCTACAGATTCAAGAGCAGTTCCTATTTATGCAACTACATCATATGTTTTCAAAGATTCCGCACAAGCAGCTGGAAGATTTGCTTTAACTGAAGGTGGAAATATATATACAAGATTGATGAATCCAACATCAGACATATTTGAACAAAGAATAGCAGCACTTGAAGGAGGTGTAGCTGCATTATCTACTGCTTCTGGTTCATCTGCTATTACTTATGCAGTACAAAATATCGCACTTGCTGGAGATCATATTGTTTCTTCTACAAATATTTATGGTGGAACACACAATTTATTTGCAAATACCCTTAAAGATCAAGGAGTAGAATGCACATTTGTTAATCCAGAAGATCCAAATAACTTTGAAAAAGCAATTAAAGAGAATACAAAATTGTTATTTGCTGAAACTCTTGGAAATCCTAACTCAAATGCTATAGACATCGAAGCAATTGCAAATATAGCACATAAGCATGGTATTCCTTTAATAGTAGATAACACATTTGCCACACCATATTATTTAAGACCTATTGAATATGGCGCAGACATTGTTGTACATTCTGCAACAAAGTTTATTGGTGGACATGGAACAGTAATGGGTGGTGTTATCGTTGATGCAGGTAAATTTGACTGGGCACAAAATGATAAATTCCCAGGATTATCCAAACCAAATCCATCATATCATGGAGTAGTATTCACAGAAGCAGTTGGAAATCTTGCATACATTATTAAGATTCGTACAACATTATTAAGAGACCAAGGTGCAGCAATATCACCATTCAATTCATACCTTCTTTTACAAGGATTAGAGACTTTGTCTCTAA
>CAMZEU010000072.1 GCA_947305865.1 uncultured Clostridia bacterium | reverse complement strand
ACCAGGGTATCTAATCCTGTTTGCTCCCCACGCTTTCGTGCCTCAGCGTCAGTTATAGGCCAGATAGTCGCCTTCGCCACTGATGTTCCTCCGTATATCTACGCATTCCACCGCTACACACGGAATTCCACTATCCCCTCCTACACTCAAGTTCAATAGTTTTAGAAGCAGCACCTGAGTTAAGCTCTAGGTATTACACTTCTAACTTGTCAAACCGCCTACACACCCTTTATGCCCAGTCATTCCGGACAACGCTCGCCCCCTACGTATTACCGCGGCTGCTGGCACGTAGTTAGCCGGGGCTTATCCTAAGGTACCGTCATTATCGTTCCTTAGTTTAGAGATTTACAATCGTAAGATCTTCTTCACTCACGCGGCATTGCTGGTTCAGAGTTGCCTCCATTGACCAATATTCCCCACTGCTGCCTTCCGTAGAAGTCTGGGCCGTGTTTCAGTCCCAATGTGGCCGATCAGCCTCTCAGCTCGGCTACCCATCGCAGTCTTGGTGGGCTGTTATCTCACCAACTAACTAATAGGATATGAGCTCATCCTTGTCCGCCGGAGCTTTCACCGCAGTGCCATGCGACACCGTGGTCATATTTGGTATTAGCATAAGTTTCCCTATGTTATCCCAATGACAAGGGCAGATTGCTCATACATTACTCACCCGTCCGCCACTAATCTTTCACCCGAAGGATCAGATTCGTTCGACTTGCATGTGTTAAGCATGCCGCCAGCGTTCGTCCTGAGCCAGGATCAAACTCTTGAGTTTAATCTTGACTAATGCTATCAAAGGTTTTGACGCATTTGAATATAGATTTAATTCACATTAAAATCGCTTTTCAAAAATGTTCAATTTTCAAGGTTCACTGCCGTCATTTTTAGATGACAGCCTTCACATAATACTATAACCCATTTTTTTTGTCAAATAGTTTTTTGTACTTTTTTGACTATTTTTCGGGCTATTTGTATTATACAAATTTGTAGTTGCCTTTTTGGGCGACTAGGCGAGATTATACCACTATGTTTTTTTTGTGTAAAGTGAAAAATGTAAATTTTTTATCTTTTTTATATCTTGTTGATTTTTAAGCCAAAAACTGCCTATATATTGTGGTTTTTTCTTGTATACGCACATGCGCGCGTCAATTAATAAATAAAATCGGTATAATATATACCACTTCTAAATTTTTTTTGAAAATGTGCTTTGTCTGAAAAATTTTTAATTATTTTTAGTGATTTTTGTCGATTACGCCACCACCAAGACAGTATTGATCTTGATATAAAACACAGTATTGGCCCTCTACAATCGCCCTTTGTTTTGTATCAAAAACTACCCTAACTCCATTGCCTTCTATATATGCTGTTGCAGGTTGTAAAGGTTGGCGATGTCTAATCCTTGCAAGACACCTAAATTCATTATCCTTTGGCATACTTGGAATAAAATTGAATTCACCTGTTAATAATGTATCTGAATATAATATATCCTCTTCCCCTTGAGAAACTATGAGTAAATTATTTGGAACATCCTTCTTTAAAACAAACCATCTGGATTCATTTCCATCTTTAACTCCACCAATACCCAATCCTCTTCTTTGTCCTTCTGTATAGAAATAAACTCCCTTATGCTTTCCGACTACTTTGCCATCTTCTGTGACAATATTCCCTTCCTTCATTGGAATATATTGGGCAAGAAATCCTCTAAAGTCTCTTTCACCTATAAAACAAATACCTGTACTATCTTTCTTTTCAGATACAGGAATATTATTCTCTCTTGCATAATCTCTAACAGAATTCTTTATCATATTTGATAAAGGGAATAAAACATTGGATAATTGTTCCTCTTTAACTTGGTTTAAGAAATATGTTTGATCTTTGTTCTCATCTTTTGCTCTCATTAGATAATGTATACCATCTTCATGCTTAATTGAACAATAATGACCAGTTGCTACAAAATCTGCGCCTAGCTCTTCTGCATACTTCTTAAATGGTCCAAACTTAATCTCTCTATTACATAGAACATCTGGGTTTGGCGTTCTACCTTTCTTATATTCTTCTACAAAATGAGTAAAAACATTGTCCCAATACTCTTTTGAGAAATCTACAGAGTAATATGGTATATCTAAGGCTGTACAGATTCTTTTAACATCTGCCCAGTCCTCTTCACCTGTGCATACTCCATTTTCTGATGTTTCTTTCCAATTGGACATGTATAAGCCAATGACATCATATCCTTGACTCTTTAAAAGTGATGCAGCAACTGCACTGTCTACACCACCACTCATTCCAACTACAACTGTTTTACTCATAATATACTGATTATATATTTTTTTAATGTGCTTTGTAAACAAAGAAAAGCACCGACATTTACTGCCGGTGCTACAACAAAAAGGTCTTTTATAAAGGGAGAATTATGAAGACCGAGATTAGTTAATCTGTATGCCCTTTTTACTGTCGTTAGGGTTTTCTTTTGGCACTTCAAGCTTTAAGACGCCATCTTCATAAGATGCTTTGATCTCGCTTGAATCAATGTGTCCGACATAATATCTTCTTGAATACTCTTCGCTTCTCTCTTTGCGAATATACTTGTCTTCAGTTTCTTCAGACTTTCTACTTGCATTAATTGTTACATAGGCATTTTCATAATTGATTGAAATGTCCTCTTTTTTGAATCCTGGTAATTCAATTTCCATTATGTATTGTTTGTCATTTTCTTTAATGTCTGTTTTCATCCATGAGCGCTTTTCATCATAGAAGATAGGACTAAAGAAGTTGTCAAAAACATCTTGGAACATAGAATCCAAACCATTGTTTCCATTTTTTACCATATAGTTTTTCATAGTAATATCTCCTTTTGATAATTTATTAGCAATATTTGTGTTCATTTGTTAGCAATCTATTTTATTTATTGTTAGCACTCTCATATTGCTTCTGCTAATATTGTAACATTATTATTTTTATTGTCAACAGTTTTTTGAAAAAATTTTTGTCTTATTTTATGTTTTATGATAAATTATTTTTTGAGATGTACACGTAGCTCAACTGGATAGAGTTTCAGATTCCGATTCTGAAGGCTAGTGGTTCGACTCCACTCGTGTACACCATTTTTTATTTCTCCCCTTTTATTCCATAAAAATTCGCTATGGACTTTTTATTTTCAAGTAATTACAATAAAAATGGAGGAGGATTTGAATATGGGCTTTAATGGTGTTATTACAATTAGCCGTGAATATGGCTCTGGCGGTCGTGAAATTGGTAGAAAACTAGCTCAAAAACTTAATGTTAAGTTTTATGATAAAGCTATTAGCGAAATGACCGCTGTTGAAACTGGCATAAAGCCAGAAATTGTTGAACAATTCCAAGATAGAACACCAACCAACTTTGATTATGGCACCTATTCTTCTGGAAAATTTGTTCCAATTAACGATGAATTATTCTCTGTTCAGGCAAAAATAATCAAAAAAGTAGCTGAACATCCATGTGTAATAATTGGCAGATGCTCCGATTATATTTTAAAAGATACACCAAATCTTATAAATGTTTTTGTTACATCTCCTCTAAATCATAGAATTACACGTATTACATCGCTTCATAATATCTCAGAGAAACAAGCTCTCAAAATTATTAAGAACTGTGACAAGCAAAGAGCAAAATATCATGAACACTATGCTAAAACCAAATGGGGTGAACCTCATTACTATGATATAGTAATAAATTCAGCAATAGGAATAGATAAGGCTGTTGAAGCTCTATATGGTCTTGCAATGTCTTTATATAGCAACTAAATTAATAATACAAATATTAAAAAATAAACAATAGATGAACAGATTTCAATTTTCTGTTCATTTTTTGTTGACTATTTGGTTTATGGATAGTAAAATGCCCTTAAATAAATATATTTAAAGAGGCACAATATGTTCGATATTATTTTAAATCCAAATGGTGGACGTGGAGCAAGCTTAAAAGCTCTTAAGGTTGTTGAGAAATGTCTACAAGATGCAAACCAAGAATATAAAATTCATCAAACAGAATATGCAGGACATGCAATCCAATTGGCAAAAGAATTAAACGAAGCATCCGATGATCTAAAACTTATAGTTTTAGGTGGTGATGGAACATTCAGCGAAGTCCTTAACGGCCTTACAGACCTTTCTAAGGTTACAATGGGCGTTATCCCATGTGGAAGCGGAAACGACTTTATAAAGGCTTCAGGACATCCTAAGAAGTATAAAGAGGCTATGGATGTAATTCTTGAAGGAAGCACATCATATGTTGACTTTATTAAGGTTGGAGAAAAGCGTTGCTTAAACGTTGCTGGTGCTGGAATGGATGTTGATGTATTAAACAAATATGCAACAGTAAAGAAGTTAAAAGGTAAAGCAGCTTACTACTATTCCCTCTTCTATACATTAGCACATGCAAAATTCCATCATATGGAAATCACAAACGATAAAGGCGAAAAATTTGAAAGAAGCGTATTTATGATGGGTATCGGTAATGGCCAATTCATCGGTGGCGGATTAAAGGTTTGCCCTAATGCAGTTGTAGATGATGGAAAACTTGAAGTTGTTATTATTAACGAAATCAAGAAATCAAAGATTATTGCAAAACTTCCAAAGTTCTTATCTGGCAAACATCTCTCTTGTGATTTCACAGAAGAATTCGTTACAGAAAAATGCCATATAAAGGTATTAGATGATAGCCAATTCCAATTCGACGGTGAAATCCAACCAGTTGAAATGAAAGAAATGGATATGGAATGCGTACACAATCAACTTAAGATGTACAGATAATAAGCAGAGATTATTAGAAATAAAAAACTCCAGGCAAAACGCTTGGAGTTTTTATTATACTTATCTATTTCTAAATTACATAATGATACGGTAAATCTTTTCAATCTCTTCTTTACCCCATACTTGTGGACAAGGATAAAGTGGATTTGCCTCAGCTAGAGCATGTTCCATCATAAGAGGTAAATCTTCCTCTTTAATCAATTGTGAACCATCTTTTGCCTTAATCTTATCTGGAATATCCATAGATGCATTGAGGTCTCTAATCCATTGAATAAATGCCTTTGCCTTCTCTTCATCATTCTCGCCCTTAATTTCTATGCAATCTGCAAGTTGAGCAAGTTTCTTATATGCACTCTTGCCATATGCATCTAATACGTATGGAAGAATTACTGCATTTGCAAGTCCATGTGGTACTCCGTAGAATCCACCAAGTGTATGAGCAACTGCATGAACATATCCAACATAAGCACGTGTAAATGCACGACCTGCAAGATATGCTGCTTGTTGCATTTGATTTCTTGCTTCTAAGTCTTCACCGTTGTCATATGCTTTCTTGAGATATTTATTAATTAATTGTACTGCTTCAATTGCATCTTTCTTTGTTTGTTTCGTGTTTTCGCTTCCGATGTAAGCCTCAACAGCGTGTGTTAATGCATCTACACCAGTTGTGGATGTTACTGGCTTTGGAAGACCAATTGTGAGCTCTGGATCCATAACAACATATCTTGGAATAAGATATGGATCTTCAAGTGGATACTTCTCTTTCTTTTCTGGATTTGAAATAACTGCTGCAAGTGTTGCCTCACTTCCTGTTCCCGATGTTGTTGGAATAGCAACAAGTGGTGGCATCTTCTTTCCTTTACCAGCAAGCA
>CAMZEU010000071.1 GCA_947305865.1 uncultured Clostridia bacterium | reverse complement strand
GATTTTCATACTTTAGTAGTAGAAACTTTAGACAGAGTTGTAATTAAAGTATAACTTTAAATAGTTTTTCAAAACACTTTACAACTTTAATGCGCTAATGTATAATAGTGGCACTACAATATGGTGCCATTTTTTAATGTGCAAAAAGGAAATATTATGACTTTATATGAAATTTTATCAAAAATTAATAATCCAGAGGACTTCAAGAAGTTCTTTGAAGACTTATGTACTTATGCTGAGATAGAAAATCTTGAGCAAAGAGCACAAGCAGCACAATTGTTGTTACAAGGTAAGACATATAACGAAATTATCCAAGAAACAACAATCTCATCTGCAACATTAAGTAGAGTATCTCGTTGTATTCGACACGGAAGTGGTGGTTATTCAGAGATTTTAAAAGAGATTGTAAAAGAAAATGATGATAAATAAAGGATAAAAAATTATGTTAATAGATACTACTAAACTACAAAAAGACGAACAAGTGTACCTCGAAATGCAACAACTCTTTGAATCAAAGGGTTATTCTCTTTATAAAATGAGAAGATTTGAGGAATATTCATTATACCTTGAAAACAGAAAGTTCTTAAACGGAGAAAATGTTATTACATTTAACGATACACAAGGAAAACTTATGGCAATTAAGCCAGACGTAACTCTTAGCATTGTAAAGAATGCAAGATCAGAGAAAGGAAACCAAAAGGTTTATTATAGAGAAAGTGTATATAGATTTGATCAATCATCTTCTTCCTTTAAGGAAATAAACCAATTAGGATTAGAATACATTGGTGAAATCGCACTAGATGATATGGCAACAATTTGCTATCTTGCAGAGCAAGCATTATCTGTAATAGATAATAAGTTTGTATTTGCCATCTCACACATGGGTATTGTCACAGGTATTATTGAAGCAATGGGGATCTCTGAAGAAAACAGAGACGAGGTTATAAAGGCAATTAAGTCTAGAAACTTTGGACAATTAGAAGAAATTGGAAAGAATAACGGAACAAGTAAGTCTATTCTTCAAAAGATTAAAGGCATCTTTGACGCTCCTACAGACTATAAGGAAGCACTTAATGCATTAAAGAGTGCAATGTTCAACAATGATATTAAAAATGCTGTAGACGAATTAGAGAAGGTCTATGAGAACATTTCTAAGATTTCAAAGGGAGACAATATAAGATTAGACTTCACCATCATTAACGATATTGCATATTACAATGGAATTATTTTCCAAGGATTTGTATCCAAATTGCCAAAGGCAATATTAAGTGGTGGTAGATATGATAGGCTTATTGAAAAGTTCAATAAGGACAAAGGAGCTATGGGATTTGCTTTATCACTCAGTGATTTAGCAGCATACAATCCAACAGTATAAGAGGGTATTATGATAAGTATAGCATTACCAAAGGGAAGATTAGGAAATAAGGCATACAAGCTTCTTGAAGCTTGCGGTTATACTATAAGTGAGTTAATGGATGAAAGCAGAAAACTAGTTTTTAGAAATGAAGAGTCTGGTGTACAGTATTTCTTAGTAAAGCCAACAGATGTACCAGTATATGTAAGTTATGGTGTTGCAGATCTTGGCGTTGTAGGAAAGGATGTATTAATAGAGTCAGATGCAGATGTCTATTCACTCATGGATTTAGGAATTGGCAAATGTAGGATGTGTGTAGCAGCAAAAGAGGATTACGTAGAAGATAAATCTAGACCTGTTATAGTTGCTACAAAGTTCCCAAACATTGCAAGAGACTATTATGAGAAACAAGATAGAGAAATAGAAATCATTAAATTATATGGATCTATAGAACTTGCACCAATTCTCGGAATGTCAGATGTCATAGTAGATATTGTAGAAACAGGAACAACTCTTAGAGAGAATCACCTCAAAGTATTTGAAGAGATTATGCCATTATCAGCACAATTAATAGCAAATAAGACAAATTACAAGTTCAAAGAGGGAGAAATAAGAGAAGTTGTTGCAAAACTTAGGGAGGCTATTCAATGATTAAGATTATAGACTCAGAAAAAATCAATATGAAAGATATTCTTAATAGGGAAATTCAATCCTATACAGAGTATGAAAATATTGTAAGAGATATTATATACAAGGTAAGAACTACTGGAGATGTAGCACTCAAAGAATTTGCTCTTAACTTTGACAAAGTTAAATTAGATAATTTTGTAGTATCCGAAGAGGAATTCAAAGCTGCAGAGAAGAAAGTAGATGCTGCCTTAGTAGAAGTGATAAAGAAGAGTGCTGCAAACATTAGAGAGTTCCACAGTGCACAAGCAAGAAAAGGCTTTGAACTCAACAAAGATGGCATTGTACTCGGACAAAAGATATCTCCAATAGAAAATGTTGGTATTTATGTCCCAGGTGGTACAGCAAGTTACCCAAGCACAGTTCTTATGAATGCAATTCCAGCTAAAATAGCTGGAGTACCAAACATTTATATGTGTACACCACCACAAAAAGATGGGAGTGTAAAGGCTGAAATCTTAATGGCAGCTAAGATTGCTGGTGTAGACAAAGTATTCAAGATTGGTGGAGCAGGAGCTATAGCAGCATTTGCATATGGTACTAACACAATACCAAAGGTAGACAAGATTGTTGGACCTGGTAATATCTTTGTTGCTCTAGCAAAGAAAGAAGTTTTTGGTACAGTTGGTATAGATATGGTTGCTGGACCAACAGAAATATTGGTTGTTGCAGATGATAGTGCAAATCCAGTATATGTTGCAGCAGATATCTTATCTCAAGCAGAACATGATAAACTTGCAACTCCAGTTCTTGTAACAAATAGTGAGAAATTAGCTAAGGCAGTACAAGAGCAAATAGATGTTCAACTCAAAGAGTTGCCAAGATATGAAATAGCAAATACATCCATAGAAAACAATGGAAAGATTATACTTGCAAAGGACTTAGACAAGGTTATAGATATTGCTAATGCAATAGCACCAGAACACTTAGAACTTTGCATAGCAAAACCAATGGAAATGCTTGGCAAAATTAAAAACGCAGGTTCAGTATTCCTTGGCAATTATACACCAGAGTCATTGGGAGATTACTTTGCTGGCCCTAACCACACTCTTCCAACATCTGGTAGTGCTAGATTTTCTTCTGCATTAGGTGTAGATGACTTCATTAAGAAGACACAATACATTTGTTACACAAGAGAAGAACTAGGAAAGGTAGCAAAAGATATAGCAGAGTTTGCAAACAGTGAAGGATTGCAAGGACATGCAAAAGCAGCATTAATTCGCTTTGAAGGTGAGGAACTATGAGCAAATATTTAAGTAAGAAATTTAAGGACTTAGAGCCATATACTCCAGGTGAACAACCACAAGATAAAAAGTATGTCAAATTGAATACAAATGAGTCTCCATTTAAGCCATGTCCTGGGGTTATAAAAGCATTGTCTGAAGAGGCTGTTTCTCAGTTGTATTTATACTCAGATCCAACAGCCAAAAAACTATGTGAAGCAGTGGCAGAATATTACACAAATTATGTAAAAGAAAGAGGCAAAAACTTCACACTAGATAAGGATAATGTAATAGTCTCTAATGGTTCAGACGAAGTACTATCATTTATCTTCAATGCATACACAGATAAAGACAAAGGAATGGCATGCCCAGAGGTTGGATATGGGTTCTATCCTGTATTCTGTGAGTATTATGGAGTACCATTTAAGAGCATCAAACTTAGAGAGGATTTCAGCATAGATATTAGTGCATTTAAAGGAATAAGTGAGAACATTACAATTGCTAACCCAAACGCACAAACAGGACTTTATCTATCCATTAATGACATAAAAACATTGCTTTCTGAGAATAATGAAAGAATTATCATTATAGATGAAGCATACTGTGATTTCGGTGGTGAGAGTGCAGCTGTGCTTTTAAATGAGTATGAAAATCTTATTGTTGTAGGCACGCTTTCCAAGTCACGTCAGCTCGCTGGTGGTCGTGTTGGATTTGCTATTGCAAGTAAGGAAATAATACAAGATCTCAACACATTAAAATACAGTTTCAATCCATATAATCTTAATAGACTTAGCATTCTTGCAGGTATTGAAGCAATGAAAGATGTAGACTATTTTAACAAGACAAGAAAGGTTATAATGGATAATAGAGAATACCTCAAAAATGAGCTAAAAAGACTTGGGTTTACGGTTACAGATTCTAAGTCAAATTTCATCTTAGTTTCCACACCAAAAATGGGTGGTAAAGAATTGTATTTAAAACTCAAGGAAAGAGGTGTTTTGGTTAGATTCTTAAGCGATGAATTGCTAAAGAATTGGGTACGTATAACAATAGGTTCTATGGACCAAATCAATGTATTATTAAAAGAAATAAAAGAAGTATTGGGAGCATAATTATGAGAGAAGCAGTAATTACACGTAAAACCAATGAAACAGATATTGAGATTAAAATCAATTTAGATGGAACAGGCAATTATATGTCTAAGGATGGAAAGTCTTTAATAGACACAGGTTGTGGTTTCTTTAATCACATGATGGAACTCTTTGCAAAACATTCTTGCGTAGATATGTCCATTAAATGTGTAGGAGATACACAAGTTGATTTCCACCACTCAATAGAAGATATAGGTATTTGTCTTGGAATGGCTTTTAAGGAGGCTTTAGGAGACAAAAAAGGAATAAACAGATATGGCTGGATTCTTTTACCTATGGATGAAGCACTTATTATGTCTGCAATAGATTTTTCAGATAGAGGAATGCTTTGCTTCAATGTTGAGTTCCCAAATGAGTACAAAGTTGGAGATATGGATACTGAACTTGTTGAAGAATTCATGATAGCTTTTGCTCGCAACGCAGGAATAACACTACACATAGAAAAATTTGCAGGCACAAATATACACCACATAGTGGAAGGAATATTCAAGGCATTAGCAAGATGCTTAAAGCAAGCTGTAGCAATGGATCCAAGAAATCCTAATGCTATACCATCTACAAAAGGGAAATTAGCATGATAGCAATAGTAGATTACGGAGTAGGGAATCTTTTCTCCTTGAAATGTTCTTTAGATTATCTAGGACTTGAGTCCAAAATAACATCTGAAGAAAAGGACTTAAGAGAAGCAGACAAAATTATTTTGCCTGGTGTTGGTGCTTTTGGAGATGCAATTAAGAAGTTAGAAAGCACTGGTTTAATTCCTGTTATTAAACAAGAAGCAGAAAAGAAACCTTTGTTAGGTATTTGTTTGGGTATGCAACTTCTTTTAGAAAAGTCCTATGAATTTGGAGAATATGAAGGATTAGGCTTTATTCCAGGAGATGTTGTCCAATTTGATATTCCAAAGGAATATAAAGTGCCTCACATGGGTTGGAACTCTCTAGATATAACACAAAAAGATTGTCCTTTGTTGAAGTATATAAAGGATGGAGACTATGTATACTATGTACACTCTTTCTATGCAAAGACTGAACCTAAGTACATAGCAGCAACTTCAAACTATGCAATAGATGTTACAGGTATAGTTTGGAACAAGAATGTATATGGAACACAATTCCACCCAGAAAAGAGTGGTGAAGTTGGACTAAATATATTAAAGGCATTTGGAGAACTAAAATGATATTATTTCCAGCAATAGACATAAAAGATGGCAAGGTTGTTCGTTTAAGACAGGGCAACTATGCAGATATGAAGATATATGATGTGGATCCTATAGATGTTGCACGTTCTTATAAAGAAGCAGGTGCAGAATGGATGCACGTTGTAGATTTAGATGGTGCA
>CAMZEU010000070.1 GCA_947305865.1 uncultured Clostridia bacterium | reverse complement strand
TTTATTATATTTATAATAATGGATAAATTCGTAGTAAAGAAAATACCAACCTTTGATATAGCTCAAACATTAGAGTGTGGGCAAGTATTTAGATATGGGTATGATAATGGTGCTTGGCATGTTAATTCCTTAGACCATATACTTTATATCAAGGACAATGGTAATGAGTATGAAATGGAAACAGATGATGTAGAATATTTCAAACATTATCTAGATTTAGACAGAGACTACGAAGCAATCCAAAAAGAAGTGCAAGACAATGGTTTTGTATCTGAAGCAATAGAGTATGGAAAAGGGGTTAGAGTTCTAAACCAAGATCCTTTTGAAATGCTCTTTTCTTTTATAGTATCTCAAAACAATAACATCCCAAGAATTAAAGGAACAATAGAAAAGTTCTGCAAATATCTTGGAAAAGATATGAATGGATATTATGCTTTCCCAACACTTGAAGCATTAGCAAGTAAGGATGTAGACTTTTATAAAGAGTGTGGTTGCGGATATAGAGCAGAATACATAAAATGCATCGCAGAACAAATGTTAGATGAAGGTTTCCCAGATTTAGATAATATGAGTACAGAAGAGGCTAGAGAGAAGCTTATGTCATATAAAGGTATAGGCAGAAAAGTAGCAGATTGTATCCTTTTATTTGGTCTCGGAAGGAAGGATGTTTTCCCTGTAGACACATGGATTTACAAGGTCTTCAAAAACGAGTTCCCAGGAGCCTCTCCTGAGCGAATGGCAACATTATTGTGCCAAAAGTACAAGAAAAACTGTGGATTCGTACAACAATGGGTATATTTTTATAAAAGAAATTGCAAAAAAATATAGACAAAATCTTATATAAATATTAAAATACTATATGTTATGTAAATAACACACACACGCATAAACAAAAAAAGAATCTTTTATAGATAAGTTAAGGAGAAAAACAATGGCACAAGCAAAGAAATATGTTGTATTAGCAGATATCGAAAGTGTTAGAGTTCCTTTCGCAGCATTCGCAGCTGCATTAGATGAACTTAGCAGACTTGGTGAAATCGCAGGATGTAAATTCTATGGTTATTCTGCAAAACGTACAAAGGATTACGGTCCTTTCATTCAAGAAAATGCATATGATGCATTATCAGCTCTTCCACGTAAGAGAAAAGGCAAGCTTGATTTAAGACAAGTTATCGATGCAGCACGTCTTGCTCAATTCCCAAATATTGATGGTTTCTTCCTCATTTATGGTAGCGGAGATATTACACCATTAATCGCATATCTTAAGGCATACGGAAAAGATGTTATTGCTGGAGTTATCGAACCAGACAAGAACTCTGTTCTTTGCAACAAGATTATCACATTAGATACAAACGCAACAGTTCAAAAAGTTTTAGAATCCGGTTATAGAAAGACAGCAGCTCCTGCACAAAAGGCAAAAGTTGCAGCTCCAAAGCCAGTTCAAAAAGCAGAACCAGCTCCTGCACCAGCACCAGCTCCAGCTCCTGCAGCAGAACCAGCCCCAGCACCAGCTCCAGCAGCTGATACAAGTGCAGATGACGCAGCAATCAACTTGATTTTACAACAACTTAACGAAATGGCTAACAAATAATAAGTGCCGTCTTGTTTGTACTTATAATAAAAATAAAACGTGCACCAGGGAAAACTTGGTGCATTAAAATTATATAGAGGAATAAAAAATGGCAAAAGTAACATTTGATGAAGAGTATTGCAAAGGATGTGGACTTTGTGTTTCTGTATGTCCTAAGAAGATACTTGAAATCTCAAAAACTAAGAGTAATGACAAGGGCTATTTTGTAGCTCAAATGACAGATCAATCTCAATGTATTGGTTGTGCTTTCTGTGCAACAATGTGTCCAGATTGTGTCATTAAGGTTGAGAAATAAGAGGTACTTCATATGGCAGAAAGAAAATTAATGAAAGGAAATGAAGCAATTGCAGAAGCAGCAATCCGTGGTGGTTGTCGTTTCTATGCAGGTTATCCAATTACTCCACAAAATGAAGTCCCAGAATATATGTCTGCACGTTTACCACAAGTAGGTGGACATTTTGTCCAAGCTGAAAGTGAAGTTAGTGCAATTAATATGATATTTGGTGCAGGTGGTGCCGGTGGAAGAGCTATGACATCTTCTTCAAGCCCTGGTATTTCACTTATGCAAGAAGGTATTTCATATATCTGTGGAGCAGAAGTTCCATGCGTTATAGTTAATATGGTACGTAGTGGACCTGGACTTGGTGGTATTCAACCATCTCAAGGAGATTATCATCAATCCGTTCATGGTGGTGGTCATGGAGACTATAAGATGTTGGTTTATGGACCATGTTCAGTTCAAGAGTGTGTAGATTTAATCTACAATGCTTTTGATAAAGCAGAAGAATATCGTCTTCCTGTTATGATTTTAGGAGATGGTATGCTTGGACAAATTATGGAAGCAGTAACACTTCCAGAAATGAAAGATCCAGCAACATTCCCAAAGCATAAATGGGCAACAGACGGAACTGGAAGAGGAAAGGATAGAAGAATTATAAATTCTTTGTACATTGTTCCAGACGAATTAGAAGTTATTAACCAAAGATTACAAAAGGTTTATGACAGAATGGCAGAGAAAGAAGTTTTATTTGAAAAATATCTCTGCGATGATGCTGAAATAATTATTACAGCATATGGTTCAGTTGGACGTATTGCAAAGTCTGCTGTAGACATTCTTAGAGCAGAAGGAAAGAAAGTAGGTTTATTTAGACCTATAACTCTTTGCCCACTTCCAACAAAGGAATTAAAGGCTCTTGCAAATCAAGCAAGCGTAAAAGAATTTGTTGTAACAGAATTAAGTATGGGACAATACATTGATGATGTACGTCTTGCAACAGATGATAAGAAGCCTATCAGATTCTATTGTAGAACTGGTGGAAACGTTATGTCTCCTGAAGATATAGTAGCATTTATAAAGGGGGAGAACTAATATGGCAGTTGTATTTGAAAAACCAAAATTTTTAACAGATACTCCATTACATTATTGTCCAGGATGTACTCATGGTATAGCACATCGTTTAGTTGCTGAGGCACTAGAAGAAATTGGAGCAGAAAATGTAGTTGGTGTTGCACCTGTAGGATGCGCTGTATTCGCATACAATTACTTTAATTGTGATATGCAACAAGCAGCTCATGGCAGAGCACCAGCTGTAGCACAGGGCATTAAGTTAGTTAACCCAGACAATATCGTATTTGCTTATCAAGGAGATGGAGACCTTGCATCTATTGGTATGGCTGAAATAGTTCATGCTTGTGCAAGAGGTGCAAACATTACCATTATATTTATAAATAATGGTATTTATGGAATGACAGGTGGCCAAATGGCTCCAACCACATTACTTGGACAAAAAGCAACAACATGTCAAAATGGTAGAGATCCTAAGGTTAATGGATACCCAATTCGTATGTGTGAAATGCTTGCAACTTTAGACGGACCAAGCTTTATTGCTCGTGGCTCACTTGCAGATGTTAAGAATGTAAAGAAGTCTAAAGAGTATTTAGTAAAGGCATTCAAGAACCAAAAAGAAGGTAAAGGATTAAGCTTTGTTGAATTATTATCTACATGTCCAACAAACTGGCATTTATCTCCATTAAAGGCAATTGATTACGTAAAGAATGAAATGACATCATATTATCCACTTGGTGTTTATAAAGATTTGGAGGACTAATTATGGAGAAGATAATAGTTGCCGGATTCGGTGGTCAAGGTGTATTAAGTTTCGGTCAATTGCTCGCATATGCAGCATTAGATGAAAACAAGGCAGCAACATGGCTTCCATCATATGGTCCTGAAATGAGAGGAGGTACTGCATCATGTTCAGTATGTATTGATGATGTAGCAGTAGCAAGTCCAGTTATAGCAGTTCCAGATTCACTCGTTGTTATGAACAAGCCTTCATTTGATAAATATGTTGGTGGAGTGAAGAAAGGTGGAAGAATATTCGTTAATTCCTCATTAATTACAGATAAAGTAGAGGATACAAGAACAGATTGTGAAGTTTACTATGTAGATGCAAACGCAATTGCACACGAAGTTGGAAACGACAAAGCAAGTAACTTAGTTGTATTAGGTGCCTATATTAAGATTACCGGATTATACACTAAGGAAAGAATGCTTGAAACAATTGCACACGCATTTGCAGCAAAACCACAATTTATAGAGTCCAACCAAGCATGTTTTATTGCAGGTTATAATCTTTATTAAGATTATCATTAAACACTCTTAAAATAAATTACACCCCGTATAAACAATATACGAGGTGTATTTTTTTTATTGTACTAGTTTAGTTTTTAATATGCTTTTGGAGCTTTGTTTACATATGTGCAGAAAGAAATCATATATCCTTCATCTTCTATGTATTCATCTTGTTCTGCAAGTGTCCAATTATCTAATTGATCTAAGTTTTCAAAGAACACTTCAGCTTCGCCATCTGCATCTACTTTTGTGATGTATGCTTTATCACAGTATGGGAGCATTGTTCTATACATCATGGCTCCACCAACTATGAAAACATCTTCTTTGTTATATTTCTTAATTTCTGCAAAAATTTCATCCAAGCTTTGGCAGATTGTAGCACCTTCTACGTCTTGTCCACCTGGCCATAAAACTATGTTAATTCTATTTTTGAGTGGCTTAGAACCCGGAAAAGATAACAAAGTGTTAGATCCCATAACTACAACTTTGCCACTTGTATATTCAACAAAGTGTCTCATATCTTTCTTGAGATGGAAGAGTAAATCATTCTTCTTTCCGATACCCCATTTCTTATCTACAGCTACTATTAGGTTCATACTGCCACCTCGATCTTATGGTCAAATTTATTGTATTGGTAATTTTCTAATACGAAGTCATCAAGAGTGAAGTCGTAGAAGTTTTTAATTTCTGGATTAATCTTGAAAGTTGGTGCTTCGAATTGTGGATTCTTAATCATTTCTTCAACTAGTGGAATATGTCTGTCATAAATATGTGCATCTGCAATAACGTGTACGAGTTCTCCAACTTGGAAACCACTTACTTGTGCCATCATGTGAACAAGAACTGCATATTGAACAACATTCCAGTTGTTTGCTGTTAATGTATCTTGGCTTCTTTGATTAAGAATAGCATTAAGTTTATTTCCTGAAACATTGAAAGTCATGGAATATGCGCATGGATATAATCCCATTTCGTGTAAGTCTTGGAAATTATATATGTTTGTCATAATACGTCTTGATGCTGGATTATTTTTTAAATCAAATAGAACTCTATCTACTTGGTCAAATTCGCCTTCTTTGTAGATATGTTTAACGCCTAATTGATAACCATAGGCTTTGCCTATAGATCCATTTTCATCAGCCCAACTATCCCAAATGTGAGATTTAAGATTATGAACATTATTATCTTTCTTTTGCCAAATCCACAGTAATTCATCTATGGCAGACTTGAAAGCTGTTCTTCTAATTGTTGTGATAGGGAACTCTTTGGATAAGTCATATCTATTTACAACACCAAATTTCTTTACTGTATGTGCAGGAGTGCCATCTTCCCATCTTGGTCTGACATCCATATCTGTATCCCAGATACCATTATCTATGATATCTCTGCACATTTCGACTAATTTTACATCTGCTAAACTCATTTATAACCTCAATATTTAATTTTGCTATTTAATTCTTGCATCTTATCTACAGGGAACTTAACGACCTTCCTATCGTATGTGATTAAGCCGTTAATTTCTTCTTCAACGTCACTAACTTGTGTGTATACTGTTGCAGATAATCCCTTTG
>CAMZEU010000069.1 GCA_947305865.1 uncultured Clostridia bacterium | reverse complement strand
TACAGCAATTGCCAAACAAAATATAGTTACTATTGTTAATTTTATAGACTTACACATAATACCCTATTATACAATAATAGAAATAAAAATTAAAGAGATATGCTTCTTTTTTGGATAAAAAAGAAAAATAATTAGTGTTTTTACTTAAATCGTTGTTTACTTTTACTAAAAATGTTGTAAACTTAAAGCGACAAACAAAAAGATTTAAGGAGAAAATAAAATGAAAATCACAGGTCAAGATTTACGTAAGTATATTGCAGAAATGATTGGCACAATGGTTCTTGTTGTATGTGGCTGTGGAGTCGCACAAGTAACAGGTTGTGAAGGAAATGCAGGAATTATCGCAACAGCACTTGCATTCGGTTTAACAATTGTCGCAATGGCATATTCAATTGGAAACATCAGTGGATGTCATATTAACCCAGCAGTATCACTTTCTATGTTGGTAAGCAAAAAGATAAGTGTTAAAGATTTTATCTTCTATGTAATCTTCCAAATCTTAGGTGCAACATTAGGTTGTGTAATCCTACTTGCTTTATTTGGAACAGATTGTGGATTTGGTGCAAACCAAGTTCAACCAGCTATTGTTGATTTAGCAGGAGATGTTGGATCATTATTTGTTGGATTCTTAGCAGAAATCATATTAACATTCGTATTTGTTATGGCAATTATCGGTGTAACAAGCAAGCAAGAATCTGCTGGCAAAGCAGGAGTTGTTATTGGATTTACATTAATCTTAGTACACCTTCTCGGAATCCGTATTACAGGAACATCTGTTAACCCAGCACGTTCACTCATGCCAGCATTATTTGCAATGATTAAAGGCAACTTTGAACCAATTAAGCAAATTTGGATATTCATCATTGGACCATTATTCGGAGCAACACTTGCAGCAGTATGTTATGAATGGTTATCTTTTGTAAAGGCAAAGAAAGCAGAAACTCCAGCAGTTGAAGCAGAGGAAGCACCAGCAGAAGAAGAAAAAGCTGAATAATTAACAACAATTAGTAAATATGAGGTGTTAGTTTCGGCTAGCACCTTTTATTTTTCAGCAAAAAAGAGTAGTATTGATTATATGAAAGAAAGAGTAGTTGGATTTGAACCATATTATAACCAGGACAGTAAGATATTAATCTTAGGTAGTTTTCCAAGTGTAAAATCTAGGGAAGTATCTTTTTATTATGGAAATGAAAGGAATAGATTTTGGACAGTTCTTTCTACAGCATTAAATGAAAGCAAGCCTCAAAGTATAGAAGAAAAGAAAGCTTTGCTAGATAAACATAATATTGCACTATGGGATATAGTTACAGAATGTGAAATTCATGCCAGTGAAGATGCATCTATAAAAGTTATCGGCGTTGCAAACATTTCCCTTATTCTAGACACGTCAAATGTGCAAAAGATTATAGTTAATGGAAACAAAGCAAAGGAGATTTTCTTAAAGTTTTATCCTCAATATGAAGACAAATTAGTATGTCTTCCATCTACATCTCCAGCTAATGCAAGATTGGATGTAAATGTTTGGATAGATACAATTAGGAGTTTGGTATGAGAGCATTAGATTTAGTGCATAATGTAGTGAAGAACTATGTAAAAGAAGGAAGTCTTTGCATAGATGCAACTATGGGAAGAGGATATGATACTTCTTTTCTTTCTGCTCTTGTCGGAGATAGTGGCAAAGTAATTGCTATGGATATACAGCAAAGTGCGCTAGACAGCACTAGAGAACTCTTAAATGCAAGAAAACAAAACAATGTAGAGTTGATATTAGACTCACATGAGAATATGACAAAATATGCCGAAGAAAATAGTGTAGATTGTATAATGTTTAATTTAGGATATCTTCCTAATGGAGACCATACAATTTATACACATGCAGATAGCACAATAAAGGCAATTAATGCAGGATTAAACTTGCTTAGAAGTGGAGGGTTGATGTGTGTTTCCATTTATTATGGTGGTGATTCTGGATATGAAGAAAAGGATGCACTAATGCCATTTTTAAAAGAAATAGACGATACAAAATACCAAGTTATTATGTCCAGTTTTTACAACTGGAAGAACGATCCTCCAATACCAGTATTTATATTGAAAAATTAGTATGGATAAAGAGAAGACACTAGAATTATTTTATAAACAAAAAGAACTCCTAGATACCTTCCTTTTAAGGGATGCAATATCTAAGGAGCAATATGAAACATCTCTAACCGGGCTTATAACAAAGATGAACATAGCCAAGGAAGATTTGGATATAATAATAACCAGTAGGTTAATATTAAGAAAATGGAGAATTGAGGATGCTCCATCTATGTTTAAATATGCTTGTGAACCTGAAGTAGGTCTTCCTTGTGGATGGAAACCTCATGAAAATGTGCAAGAAAGTGAAAGAATAATAAAAGCATTCATAGACCATCATCCATATTGTTATGCAATATGTTTAAGAGGAGATATAGAACACCCAATTGGAAGTATAGAATTAAATTTGCACACATCTTTATGCAGAAGTGAAGATGAATGCGAACTAGGTTATTGGATTGGGAAACCATATTGGGGCAATGGATTCTTACCAGAAGCAGGGAAAGCTTTAGTTAAATATGGATTTGAAGTATTAAAATATAATGCCATCTGGTGTGGATATTATGAAGGCAACAATAAATCCAAAAGAGCACAAGAGAAGATAGGATTTGTATATCAACGTACTGAAGAAAATACAGATGTCCCACAATTAAATGAGAAAAGAACAGCAAATGTGTCCTTGCTTACAAAAGAAAGATGGGTAAGTCTTAATTCTTAGTTTATAGATACAACGTTATAACCAGCATCTGAGATAGCCTTTACTAATACTGTATCGGCTATTTCTTTTTCACAGAGTACAACAGCCTTTTTGTCTTCCAATGTTACCATTGCACTTTGTACTCCGTCTATGCCTTCTAATGTTTTCTTGACATTAGCAACACAGTGCATACACATCATTCCATCTACTATAATAGTTTTTGTCATAATTTGCTCCTTGCTTATAGCGCACTCGTTAGTTTTGGTATTGAAAAGTGCATCTATATCTACATTATTTTTCTTTGGTTTTATCATAAATTTGTTTTTGGTTAGGTTTATTAAATTAAGTCTCAAAGCATTCAAACAAACACATACGCTGGATAGTGACATGGCAGCAGCACCATACATTGGAGTTAAACTTATACCAAGCATTGAGAATGCACCAGCTGCAATAGGTATGCATATAATGTTATATATAAATGCCCAGAACAAGTTTTCATAAATATTGAGAAGTGTTCTTCTGGATAGTCTGATTGCTTTTACGGCATCCTTAAGGGAAGATTTCATAAGAACAACATCCGCAGAATCCATAGCTATGTCTGTACCTGCACCAATTGCTATGCCAACATCGGCTCTCTTAAGAGCAGCTGCATCGTTTATTCCATCTCCTACCATAATAGTCTTTGATTGTTTAGATAATGTTGAAATTACAGCATCCTTATCTGTAGGTAGTACATTTGCAACAACATGTTTAATTCCAACAGTATTTGCTACAGCTTTGGCAGTTATATCATTGTCCCCGGTTAGCATCACAACTTCCAAGCCAAGTTCATTAAGTTCAGAAATTGCTTCTTTGCTATCTTCTTTAATTGTATCTGCAACAGCAATTATACCTATTACTATATTATCTACTGCAAAGATCAAAGGAGTTTTTCCTTCATTTGCTAATTTATCTAATGTATTAGATATAGAAGAAATATCTACATTATTGTCTTGCATTAGTTTTGTATTCCCACCAAGTACATTCTTTTCTTCTATTGTTGCCTTTACTCCATATCCAGGAAGAGAAGTGAATGCAGTAATATTAAGAGAAGACACATTGAGTTCTTCTGCTTTAGAAACTATTGCTTTTGCAAGAGGATGCTCACTTTGTTTTTCTATTGTATATGCATAATATAAAAGCTCATGAACAGATGAGGTTGGGATTATGTCTGTAACCTCCGTTTTGCCAGATGTAATGGTTCCAGTTTTATCTAATACAATAATGCTTCCTTTACCTAGGTTTTCTAGAGAAGTTGCATTCTTAAACAATATGCCATTTCTAGCTCCTTTGCCATTGCCAACCATTATGGCCACAGGAGTTGCTAAGCCTAGTGCACAAGGGCAAGAAATTACTAAGACACTAACAGCTCTTGTTAACGATATGCTCCATCCAAATCCAGTGCTAATCCAACATATAAATACTATAAGCGCTATAGATAAAACAGCAGGTACAAATATGCCAGACACTTTATCTGCAACACGTGCAATAGGTGCTTTGGAAGAGGAGGCATCCTCAACTAAACGAATCATCTGGGATAATGTTGTATTGTCTCCAACTCGTGTTGCTTCAACAGTTATATAACCTTGTATATTGATTGTTCCTGCACAAACCGTATCTCCTTCTTTCTTATCTTGAGGGATGCTTTCTCCAGTTAACATAGACTCGTTTATGGAGGTGTTTCCAGAGACGATTATACCATCAACTGGAATAATTTTTCCTGGTTTAACTGCACAAATGTCACCTTTAAGTACGTTTTCTGCTGGTACAACTATGTTTTTTTCATTTTTTATGATTTCAGCAGTAAGTGGTGTAAGGCTCATTAATGCTTTAATTGCATTGGTTGTTTTTCCCTTGCTATATGACTCTAATGTTTTACCTATAGTGATAAGAGTAAGTATCATTGCGGCAGATTCAAAATATAATCCATGCAATAATTCATGAGCAGATGTTGGGTCTCCGTTTGCTGTAAAGATACAGATTTTAACGAATAACACAACACTATATATGAATGATATGCCACTGCCCATTGCAACAAGAGTATCCATATTTGGAGCAAGATGGATAACGCCTTTGAAGCCAGATATAAAGAATTTACAATTAATAATTAATATTGTTAATGAAAGGACTAACTCTACAATACCAATTGCAAGTGGTGTCATGAAAGAAGGTAGTGGCCAATCCCACATCATATGTCCCATAGAAACATACATTAATACAAGTAGTATTGCCACGGAAGAGATTAATCTAATTAAAAGTTGCTTTGTTGTTTTACCATTAACATCTTCTTTCTCAACATTATTGCTTTTGTTCATTTGTTGAGGAGAAGCGCCATATCCTATTTTTTGAACGGCTAAGCATATAGATTCTTCTGTTGCAGGAGATTCAAAAGTAACTAGCATAGAATTGGTTAAGAGGCTAACATTAACCTCTGTAACTCCTTCTACATTTCGTACTGCTTTTTCTACATGTGCAACACAAGCTGCACAAGACATTCCTGTGACATCAAATCTTACGGTGCTCATTTCAATTTCTTCATTAAATCTAATAATTCATCTAATGTTTCTTTCTTTCCATCCTTGATATCATCAACTACGCATGTCTTCATATGCTCATCTAAGATAATATAACCAAGAGATGACAATGCACTTTCTACAGCTGCGATTTGTGTTAAAACATCTCCACAATATCTATTTTGGTCTACCATGCTTTTAATGCCATTTAGTTGACCAATGATCCTATTGATTCTATTGTTGATATTTGATACCAACTCGTCTGATCTAGGTGTTTTTTTAACCTTACAGCAACAACATTCTTTGTTCTCTTCCATATTTTTCTCCACATACCCCCTATGGGTATATTTAATAGTAGTCTTTAGGAGATGGAAAGTCAAGAGAAGAAAGGATTTAAACAATCAAGATTTGTTTAAAATATAATAAATCACCCCTAAATCACCCTATATATTTATTGTATAAATAAAAAGATGGTTATATAATCTAGCCATCAAAGTTATTTTTGAAGGAGAAACTTTATGAAAAAGAAATTAGCAATAATCTTAGTAGCAGTTACATTAGTGGTTGCATTATCAATCGCACTAACATCTTGTAATATGATAAAGGGATTAAT
>CAMZEU010000068.1 GCA_947305865.1 uncultured Clostridia bacterium | reverse complement strand
ATAGTTGGCAAGCATGATGTTATGTTTATTGGCAAAGGCGAAACAGTTACCCTTTCACACGAAAGTGCAAGCAAAGAAGTTTTCTCCGAAGGAGCCCTTCGTGCAGCTATGTATTTAATGGATAAGGATAATGGTCTTTATGATATGCATTCAATTATTGGAAACTTCTATGCAGTTACATCTGTTACAGCAGATAAGAATATTTCCTTTGTTGAACTTCCATATGTTACAGCAAATGACTTCTTAACATTATTACAACACATAAAAGATGCAAACATATCTTTAGATATGATTTCTCAAAACGTAAATCCAAATGGCACACTAACAATTGGTTTCTCGCTCGCAGATGCAGACTTGCCAGCTGTTAGAAACATGATACCAAAAGGCACCATGTATACAGCAACTTCTGGTTGCGTAAAACTAAATACAGAAGGTGCTGGAATGGAATACAAGAGTGGTGTTGCTTTAGAAGTTCTTTCTATTCTCCACAATATTGGAGCAACGGTTTATGCAATTACAACATCTGAGGCAAAGATTTCTAGTTGTATAAATGCAGATGTATTAGACAATGCTGTTGTAGAACTAAAAAAGTATTACGGAATCTAATAAGTAATTTAGACTATATTAAAAGTGGAAGCTTTCGGCCTCCACTTTTTTCTTTTATTCTTCTGTTTTTTCTTCTTCCACTGGTTCAGGTTCAGCAACTTCTTCAACCTTTTCTTCTTGTGCTGCTGCCTTTTGTTGTTTTTCTATTATTGGCAACACTCCAATTTTAATTCCACCTTTACCAACTTGGATTGCTTTGCCATATACTGCAAGTACACCGCTTACTAGTGGTACAGTAATGAAGACAATGGATAATATAAGCATAAATACATATACAACCCAAAGGAATGCGCCATTGCCAAACCAAGCAATAAATCCTTCCTCAATTCTGTCTAAAGCCATAATCTTTCCAACAGGTCCCATTGCACCAGTTCCATGATATACGAAGATTGCAATAAAAACATATACAAGTGGTACAGTTAATATTGTTGAGAATGCTGTTATACCTATTGTAAAGCCATTTCTAAGCTTTTTGTCTTCCCATTGAAGAGAAACGTTAGAGAAAAGCATAATACCTGTAGCCATTGTTACAATAACTATAATGTATTTAGCAAGTAGGTTTGAGATTGCGCAGAATGCTGGGAAGAAACCATCTTCTGGATTTTCTTGCATAGCATTCAATAAGAACATTATACCAACAATTATAATTGATACGGATAATGCCAATAATGAAATAACTATTTTGTTATGTTTGGATAATTCTTTTGCCATGTTAATCCCCTTAATTATTAATAACAAATAAAATTATATTATACATTTTTATCTTTTTTCAATATCTCAAAATTATTTTCTTTATTTGAATCTAATTATTATATATAATACATAGTATTGGAGTGATATCGAAGTGGTCATAACGAGCCGCACTCGAAATGCGGTGACGGGCAACCGTCCGAGGGTTCGAATCCCTCTCACTCCGCCAAAAATATAGTTAAATGAGGTATCTATGGTCCATCTGGAAAAAATAACATATGACAATTGTGAAGCCATATTTGATTTGGATATTAAGAAAAACCAATATGATTTTGTAGCAGATAATGTTTATAGTGTTGCGCAAGCATATGTTACATTGATTAATGGAGGTCATGTCTTCCCATTTGCAATTTACAATGATGATACACTAGTTGGTTTCATTCAATTAGCATATGGCACGAATGCAGATCAAGATGGCGTAAGCGTTGAAAAAGATAATTATGAAGTTTGGCGTTTCATGATAGACAAAAAATATCAAGGAAAAGGTTACGGCAAAGAAGCTATGAGATTAGCGATTGACTTCATTAAAACATTCCCATGTGGTAAAGCGAAATATTGTTGGGTTTCTTACAACGAAGAAAATGCTGTTGCAAAGAATCTATATGCCTCATTCGGTTTCAAAGAAACCGGCGAAGTTTGTGACGATGAACTTGTCGCCGTACTAGAATTATAAAATAGGTCAACATACGTGATTAAATTAACAACTGTAACCGAAGACAACTGGGGAGAAGTTGCTTCTCTATCTGTTAAAGATAGTCAAAAAGATTATCTAGCACCTGCCATTGGCATATTGGCTAGAGGTTATGTATATCGTAATTGTAATCCAAGAATATTCGTTATAGAAAATGATGAAATAATTGTTGGAGTAGCTTTAGTTAGAGAATTTGATGAAGAACCTCTTGGTTATGACCTTCAACAATTTATGATAGATCAGCGTTACCAAGGCAAAGGATATGGTTCTCAAGCTCTTGAATTAATTCTAAAAGAATTAAAAAAGGAGCATCACTATGACCATGTTGAAGTATGTGTCAAGAAAACAGATGAAGTTGCAATCAATCTTTATAAAAAATATGGATTTGTAGATTCCGGATATATAGATAAAGATGCTCCAGACTCAATAAATCTTATATGCAAATTTAACTAGCAAGGACGAGACATTATGATAATTAGAAAAAGTACAGAAAAAGATGTAGTAACATTAGGCGCATTTTATGATGAAGTTGTATTGTGGTTAGATAATCACATCAATTATCCAAAATGGATGTATAAAGAATATCCGTCCGAAATATCTGCAAGAGCTATGACAAAAGAAGGTTCTCAATATATTTGTTTGAATGGGGATAAAATAGTTGGTGCTTTTGTACTTAATATAGATCCACAAGGCAATTACCAAAAAGGAGACTGGCAAAGAAAATTAAAAGATGGAGAATATATGATTCTTCATGCTTTAGCAATTTCTCCAGATTGCCAAGGACAAGGTATTGGTTCTAAAGTCGTTGAATTCTGTATTAATAAAGCAAAGGAAGATGGATATAAGGCACTTCGTGTAGATATCGTTCCTGGAAATATTCCTGCTCAAAAGTTATACGAAAAATATGGTTTCAACTATGTTGGAGATTATGATTTAGACAGAGGTTATGAATATATTCCTCTATTTAGTCTTTTTGAATTAAACTGGGATTAATTTTCTAATCTTTTAACAAATTCCAAACACTTATTCACATACATATCTCTATTGTAGTACATCATATGTGAATGGTCTCCTTCTGGCATTAAGAAGAATTCTTTGTCTTCACAACCTATTTTATCAAATAATTCCTTAGTTTGTGGCATTCTTGCAAAGTTGTCTTTCATTCCTTGCATAATAAGAATAGGCTTATGCATATCTTGTGCACGGTTTATTGGGGAATCTTTTATAACATCAACTCCCGCATATCTCTTAAAACATTTCCCTATTAAATGATGCATTGGCCAATATGGAGCATGCGCTGTTTTTAAGTGGTTAACAAATAAGTTCAAAATAGTGGTAAACGGACCTTCTGCAATAACTCCAAGCATATAATCTGGGCAATCTTCTCTAGCTGTTAATAACATAGCCGTTGCACCACCAATACAAATGCCATGCATTATAATGCCCTTTTGCCCTCTTTCATCATGCAAATACTTACACCATGCTAAAAGGTCTCCACTTTCTTTTACACCAGCTGTAAGATATACACCTTCAGACCAGCCATTTCCTCTTGAATCTATTAACAAAACATTGTAATCTGAGTTCTCATAGATTTGTCCGTAATAAGACATAAACCATGCTGTGCCTTTACGTCCTGAAATAACTACTAAAGTGTGTTCTCTCCCAAAATTGAGATATATTCCTCTTAGCATTAAGCCATCATTTTGAGTTTCAACTTCTTCCCAAATATCTTTATGAGTATCTAACCATGCTCTTCCTTCTTCATACATAGCTTGATCTATATCATCATCGTAATCTGGGATTGTTCTGTCATGAATCCATGTTTTCTTTCTCTTGAAAATAATCTTATAAATTGGAATTGCTGCAACACCCATTAATAAAAAACTGAGAAATAAGGATACTACGCCTACTGCACCTATAACTATTAATGCTATGAAAGCAACTTCTGGAATCAATAAAACCATCAATACTTCTCCAATACTATTAATAAGGCATATGTCTTTTGTCCACCTTCAATAAGGTTAACATCTATCTTTCTTCCAACAAATTGTGCTAATTTATCATAGAATTCATTTGCAAGTTCTTCTGAAATATCATCACCATAATATATGTTTATATTATTCATTTCGTTTGCAATAGAACCTATAGATGGAACAAGGTTATTTAGGTTATCATTTCCGTCTATAATAGTGGTTTTATTATATAAAACCCAGTTGCCTGTATTAACCTTAATAGAACCATCTTCATATTCTTTTTGTGCAATAGCTATTCTTAAACTCTTAATATTTTCAAGAGCATCTAGCATATTATGTTCATTCTCTTCTGGTGGTGCACTCTCATCAAAACGTTCTAATACTGCAATACCTTCTGCTTGAGTTGTGGTTGGAATTACTACAACATGCTTTGTGGTCTTTGTAAGTATTAAAGAACAAGTTGGAATAACATTCTTATTATTTGGCAAAATAAAGATTGTATCTGAATTATTAAGCGAAATTGCCTTGTATAATTCGTCATAAGAAACATCTTGGAATCTTGCATTGGTTAATGTGTTTGTAATGCCAAAGTCGTTATAAATGGTATTAAATCCTTCACCATCTGTACAAACAATGAAGTCATATTCTTTATGCTCAAATCTTTCAGATACTTCAAATCTTAAATTGTCTACTTTGTAGTCTATGGCTTCGCCATAAGGCTTAATGGCTTCTCTAATACCACTTTCATCATCACAATGGATATGGAATTTAACAAGAGATGGGGTTTCTATAAATACAATACTTCCACCTTGCTTTGTTAATGCTTGTTGAAGCTTAGCTGCTTTATTCATTCCAAAATAACTGTTGGATTTTTTAATCATTCCTTCTACACAGAAATTGTATTCTTCGTCCTCGTCATCATGGATATCATCGCCCATACTTTCATCAAAAGAAGCAACTTCATTTAATAAAATTTCTTCTTCTCCGGCAACGGCTTTCTCCATTCCTTCAATGAAATAATAGAAGCCTAAACCACCAGAATCTACAACATGATTTTTCTTTAAAATAGGAAGTAAAGATGGCGTTCTTTGTACAGATTCGTATGCTTCTAATTTCATAGAAATTAGTGTTTCTTCTATGCTATCCTTTGCACCACTTTTTACACAGTCTGCAATAACTGTTAAAATTGTGCCTTCCTTTGGTTTTTCAACAGACTTATAACTGGTTTTGTAACCATTAATGAATCCTTCAATAATATCGTTAGAATCCAACTCTTCTTTGTCACTAAGCTTTTCATATAAACCTAAGAAGAATACGGCCAAAATTGTACCGCTGTTTCCTCTGGAATTTCTTAAAATGCTATCTGTAGCATTACAAAGAACTGTGGATGCAGATTCACTTTCTTTAACTCCAGTAATACCAGACATAGCTCTGGACATATTATATCCTGTATCTCCATCTGGAACTGGAAAAACGTTGAGTTTGTTTAACTCAACTGAATGGTTCGTAATATTACCAAAAGCGTATCTAAGACACTTTAATAGTAATGTTCCGTTAATAGTCTTCATTATTTCTCAAGTATCTTTGTTAAAACAGCCTTTTCTGCTGCGCCATCTTCTGTTACTTCATCACCAATAAAGAAGCAAGCAACAAGTCCTGGTCCAATGTTTGCACCCGAGAATTGTCCAACAGATGTCCTAATAATTCTATCTGGAGCAACATAACTCTTTAAAATTGTTTCATAATAATCTGCTTCTTTGGATCTATTTGAATCAGCTATAACTATAACAGACTTATCTCTAATCATTTCCTTAACATATTCTGCTGAGATTTCTAATGCATGATTTTCACCCTTTGTCTTGCCAATAACTTGTGCAAAACCATTTGTCATGAAGTCTGCAAGTGGTCTAATTCCAACCAATGTTCCCATAACTGCTATGGTCTTTGAAACTCTACCAGATTTATTTAAGAAATATAAGTCGTCCAAAGGTCCCATTTGATGGATCTTTGTCTTAATAACATTAAGTTCTTGTTCAATTGTATCAATATCCTTTCCTGCTTTAATAAG
>CAMZEU010000067.1 GCA_947305865.1 uncultured Clostridia bacterium | reverse complement strand
TAGGTTGTTTAGAAAAAGGATATATTGACATTAAGTTCATAGCAAAGAGTGCCGGTGGACATTCTAGCACACCAAAGAAGAACAACCCTTTTGAAAGACTTGCTAAGTTAATTACATACTGTACAAAACATAAATTATTTAAGAAAAAAATCACAAAGACAATGGTGTCTATGGTAAAAGGACTCTCAGATGCTACAAAGAAACCATATAAAGGTTTGCTAAAGCAAAGATGGTTAGTTCTTCCTGTTCTTAAATTATTTGGACCAAAGATTAGCAATATGATTGGAGCAATGCTCGGAACAACAATGGTATTCACACAATCTTGTGGTTCAGCTGCACCTAATGTATTGCCTCAAGAAGCATATGTTGTTGCGAATTTAAGAATTATGCCTTGGGATAAGAAAGAAGATGTTATTGCTAAACTTACAAAGATTGCTGAAAAGTTTGATTGCGAAGTTGAAGTTATAACAGCAAGAGATGCTTATCCAGAAATAGATACGACAACAGAGCAATTCAAATTATATACAGACGCATTAAAGACAATCTTTGAACCAATGGCAATTGTTCCATATGTTATGACAGGTGGCACAGATTGTAGAGTTATGCAAAGTATATGCGATAACGCATTTAGATGCGAACCATGTTTCTTTGATTTTAAGCAATTAAATTCAATGCACGCTGCAAATGAAAGCATAGATATAGACTCCATTTGTGGTGGCGTGAAGTTCTTTAAGTACTTCATTCAAATTTATAAATAAAAAGTAAAACTTTAGGAGATAAAAAGATGGGTGTTATTTGGCACGATATTAAACCAGAAAGAGTAAAACCAAATGATTTCATAGCTGTTATAGAAATCACAAAGGGTAGCAAGAACAAGTATGAGCTAGATAAAGAGACCGGATTAATTATATTGGATAGAGTTTTATATACATCCACACACTATCCAGCAAACTATGGATTCATTCCAAGAACATATGCAGATGACAAGGACCCACTAGACGTATTAGTTCTTTGCTCTGAAGCAATTGAATCTCTTGCGTTAGTACGCTGTTATCCAATTGGTGTTATGGTAATGCAAGATGGTGGAGATATGGACTACAAAGTAATTGCAATACCATTCAATGATCCAACTTGGAACATATATTCAGATATTTCTGAACTTCCTCCACATATTATGGATGAATTCTCACACTTCTTCAGAGTATATAAACAATTAGAAGGCAAAGAAACAGCTGTATTCAAAGTAATGAATAGAGAATTTGCAGAATTAATTATTAAAGACAATATAGACGAATATAACAAAAGATTTGGAGAAGGTGGAGTTCCAAAGGAAGTTAAGAAAGAAATTAAGTTCCCAAAGGCAACCCAAGACGCAAAGAAGAAATAATTTTTACTTAGGATAAGGGTATGGAAAAATTAGATTGTATAGTTATTGGTGGTGGCGTAGTTGGTGCTTTGATATTAGACGAACTATCTAAAACCAATTTAAAAGCTATACTACTTGAAAAAGAAAATGATGTAGCTTCTGGAGCATCTAGAGCTAATAGTGGTATTGTACACGCTGGCTATGATTGTACACCAGGAACTAACAAAGCAAAGTTTAATGTAGAAGGAAATGCATTAATGTGGGATCTTGTAAAAGAGTTGCATGTTCCTGCAAAGCAATGTGGTTCTATAGTTGTCGCTCCTAAAGAAGGTCTAAAAGGAATCCAAGAACTTTATGACAAAGGCATTAAGAATGGTGTAAAGGTTGAAATTCTAAATAGAGAACAAACCTTAAAAATAGAGCCAAATATCTCAGACGAAATAGAATATTCATTATATGCACCAGAAGCTGGTATTGTTTCTCCATATAAACTCACAATTGCAGCCACAGATAGAGCCATTTTAAACGGCGCTAGAGTTGTTTTAGAGGCAGAGGTAAAGGATTTATCTTATAAAGATAAAGAATGGACTGTAGCCACTTCTAATGGCTCATATACAGCAAAGTATGTTATTAACTGTGCTGGTGCTGGCGCAGCAAAGATTAATGATCTCGCTGGTGCAGACCATTACGAGACAGAATTTAGACGTGGAGATTACTTCGTATTAGATAGTACAGAAGGAAAAGCTGTGTCAACAGTTATTTTCCCACTTCCTACAGAAAAAGGAAAAGGAATACTTGTTGCTCCAACTGCAGATGGAAATGTTATCTATGGACCAACTTCAATTCCAACAAATGAAGGAGATACAGGAACTACTTTAGATGCTTTTGCAGAGATTAGAAAGAATGTATCTTTAACATATAAGTGTCCAAATTACAGAAAGGTAATTAGAACCTACGCTGGTGTTAGAACCATAGTTGGACATGACTTCATAGTAGAGTATTCCAAGAAAGTTCCTTCCTTTATACAAATACTTGGAATATGCTCTCCAGGATTATCTTCTGCACCTGCAATTGCAAAGTATGTAATTAAACTTCTTGCAGAGAAAGAAGATGTAAAAGTTAAAGAGAATTTAGTTCCATTGCCAAAGAAAAAGAAATTATTAGAACTCACAGACGACGAACTCAACGCTTTAATTAAAGAGAATGAGAGTTGGGGAAGAATTGTTTGTAGATGTGAAAAAGTAACAGAGGCTGAAATTATACAAGCAATACATTCTCCATTACCAGCAACAACTGTAGATGCTGTAAAGCGTAGAACAAGAGCTGGTATGGGAAGATGCCAAGGTGGTTTCTGTGGTACTAGAGTTATAGAAATACTCGCAAGAGAAACAGGAAAAACTATTCCAGAGATAAAGAAAGATATGGGAGAAAGCCAAATAGCAATCTCTAGAATAAAGGAGGATAGCCATGAAGTATGATGTAGTAGTTATTGGTGGTGGTCCTGCAGGAATGGCAGCTGCACTTAAAGCAAAAGAGCAAGGTGCGTCTGTAGTCATTCTAGAAAGAGATGTAAGACTTGGTGGTATTCTTAACCAATGTATTCATAACGGATTTGGACTCCATTACTTCGGAGAAGAGTTAACCGGACCGGAATATGCAAATAGATTCAAGACAAAGGTGGAACAAACAGATATTAAAGTTATGTTAGAGTCTATGGTTCTTGGTATTAGTGAAGACAAAGTGGTTACAGTTCTAAGTCCAAAAGAAGGATTAGTTCATATAGAGGCAAAAGCAATAGTTCTTGCTATGGGTTGTAGAGAAAGAACAGCTGGTGCAATAGCGCTTCCAGGAACTAGACCAGCTGGTATATATACCGCGGGTGCTGCACAAAAGATATCTAATATGGATGGATACCTTGTTGGAAAGAAGGTTGTTATATTGGGTAGTGGGGACATCGGACTTATTATGGCAAGAAGAATGACTCTAGAAGGTGCAGAGGTTAAATTAGTGCTTGAATTGCAACCTTATTCAAGTGGATTAAAGCGTAACATTGTACAATGTTTAAATGACTTTAATATACCTTTATATTTCTCACATACAATTACAAAAGTAGAGGGTATGCCTAGGTTAACTGGCCTATATTATGCTCCTGTAGATGAAAAAATGCAGCCAATTCTTTCTGAAGAAAAGTATGTAGAATGTGATGCTCTTCTTTTAAGTGTTGGTCTTATACCAGAAAACGATCTTCTCAACGGTATGAATGTACAAATGAGTAACATTACATCTGGTGCTGTTGTAGACGAATACAGAATGACATCTTTAGAAGGTTTGTTTAGCTGTGGTAATGTATTACATGTCCATGACCTCGTAGACAACGTTTCAGAAGAAGCCGAAATCGCTGGAGAGTGTGCAGCTAAGTATGCACTAGGCAAACTAGATAACAAAGGAACCAAATACAATGTAAAGGCTATAAACGGTGTAAGATATGCATTGCCTCAAGTTGTATATGGTGGTGATGGTAAGGTTAGAGTATTCTTTAGAGTTGGTGCAGAGTATAGAAACACAAGGCTTAATGTAAAGTGTGGAGATGAAGTATTGCTCACAAAGAAATACCAAATTGTTGCTCCAGGGGAAATGCAACATATAGACTTAGACAAGAGTAAAATCACTGGAGATATTACTTTAGAATTGGAGGCATAATATGAAAGGAAGATTAGAAACAATATGTATTAATTGTCCTATGGGATGTCCTTTAGTTGTAGAGGAGATAGACGGTGAGATTAAGGTAACAGGATACACTTGTTTAAGAGGCAAGAAGTATGGAGAGCAAGAATACGTTAACCCTATGCGAGTAGTTACAACCTTAGTGCTCTGTGAAGATGGTACTGCACAACCTGTTAAAACATCTGGTCCAATTCCTAAGGATAAGATCTTTGCAGTAACTGAAGCAGTGAAGGATATACGTTCTTCTAAGAATACAAAAATAGGTGATGTTATTATTAAAAATGTACTAGGATTAGGAGTAGATATTATAGCCACTAGAGACGCTATCTAATACCTAATATTATTAATGATTTAAGCAGTATGCTCGGTATCATGCCGGGCATATATTTTTGAAATTTTTCTACACTTTCCAGAACAAATCGCCACTTAAAGTGCCGTTTGTGTTGGATAAAAGCCACTTTTGATTTTATAATCCACAAAAAGTTAATATATCGCATACAAAAATAATAAAAATTTTTGTAAAAATGCATTGTTTGTTGTTGAACATTTTTTTGCATTGTGATATTATTTCTACTAGTATGTATTATTATGTATAGCATACGTAAATTATAAGTTATAGAGAGGGATAAAATGGGAGCTTCTTTATTAGCATTAACATTGTTTGGAATTGAACTCACACTACCTATGTTAATAGGCATTGCACTTGGAGTTCTAGCTTTAGTATTAGTCTTAATCATCATCATTGTTGCAGCTGCGAAAGGCAAGAAAGACAAAGATGAAGAGATTGAACCAATTTGGGATCAAAGAGATCCTGAGACTGGTAAGGTTGTACCAAAACCAGCTGAAGAAGAAGTAGAGGCTGAGACTGAACTTGAAGCCGAGGTTGAAGCAGAAGTTGTAGAGGAAGGCACTGTTGAAGAGGGTGAATTCTTAGAGGCTGAAGTTGAGGCAGAGCCAGAAGAAGAAAAGGTCGAAGAAACACCTGTTGAAGAAGTTACAGAAGAGCAACCAAATGAAGAACCAGCAGTTGAAGAACCTGTAGAAGAGGAGGCTGCTCCTGTTGAGGAAGAAGCACCTGTTCAAGAAGCTCCAGTAGAAGAAGTACAAGATGAAAATGCTCCAGACATCCCACCATCTGTTGCAGGAGATGATGAACAACAAGAAGAAGTTAATGAAGAATGGACTGCAAACTGGGATAACTATTCCGGTGAATATGATGGTTATTACTATGATGAAGTAGACGGATGCTATTATGAAGGCGATAGAAATGACGAAGAAATGAATGCTAAGATTCAAGATGCTAAGGATGAAAAAGCTAGAGAAGTAGCAGAAGCAAAGAAACGTCAACAAATAGCAGCTGAAGCAGAGGCTAAGAGAATAGCGGAAGCAAAAGCAGCTGAAGAAAGAAGACTTGCTGAGGCAAAGGCTGCAGAAGAACAAGCTGCTCTCGAGAGAGCAAAAGCTGAGGCAGATGCACAAGCAGCAGCTGCAGAACAAGCAAGATTAGAAGCAGAAGCTCAAGCAGCCGCAGCAGCAGAGGCAGAGAGACAAAAGGCAGAAGCCGAGAAACTCGCTGAAGAAGCAAGAAAAGCTGAGGAAGAAGGCAGAAAGGCAGAAGCTGAAAGATTACAAAAAGAAAGAGAAGAAGCTATTGCAAGAGGTGCAGAAGCTGAAAGACAAAAAGCACTTGCAGAAGAAGAAGCAAAGAAAGCCGAGGCAGAAAGACAAGCAGCACTTGCAGCACAAGCAGCCGCAGTTGCAGCAGCCCGTGAAAAGAGAAAGCAAGAAATCGAAGAGAAGAATGCTATTAACCAACAAAAGAGAGATGAACTTCAACAACGTAGAGAAGCAGTTGAAGCAAAGAAAGCAGCAAGACTTGCAACAATGCCACTCGCTACAGAAGACAGAGCACTCAGAGGTGTTCCAGAGAAGCAAAAAGAAGGTTTGGATACAGCACTTATCTATGGAAAATATGTTGTAGAACATGCAGCTGAAAAAGGCTTCTTTACATTGTATGACAATAAGGGTACTGCCGTATTTGAGTCTTATAACTATGCAACAGTAGATGCAGCAAAAGCAGATGTAAACCGTTTCAGAAAAGCAATACTCAAAGGCTCTTCTACAATTGAAGAAGGAAAGGACGGATTCTTCTGGAAACTAAAGATTGGACCAAGAGAATTTGATGGACCAGTTGTAGATTCTAGAACAGAAGCTGCACAAGCACTCTTACATGTTAAGGAATTCGCTTTAACAGATATAGTTAGAGAGCAATAATTCAAAGATGATTTAATAACAAAAAGCAGGGTCTAATATGGCTCTG
>CAMZEU010000066.1 GCA_947305865.1 uncultured Clostridia bacterium | reverse complement strand
CCTTTACCACTTATCTCACTAACACTCAAATCTCTTAGTTCTATGTTATTCTCTTTTGCATATTGCATTATTGCTTTTGCAATTGGGTGTGAGGAATATTGTTCCATAGAACAAATGATTTCTAATGCTTCTTTCTCATTTTCGTTGTTGTATACCTTTATATCTTGTACAACAAAATCTCCTTTTGTAATTGTTCCAGTTTTGTCTGTATAGAATATCTTGCACTTATTAAGTAACTCTAAATAGTTACTTCCCTTAACAAGTATTCCCTGTTTTGCAGCTGAACCAATACCGCCAAAGAAACAAAGTGGGACAGATAATACAAATGCACATGGACAAGAAACAACTAAGAACATAACAGCTCTTCTAAGCCATTCCATCCATTCCCCAGTTACAGCACCTCCAACAACAAATAATACTATTGCAGAACCTACTACAACTGGTGTATATATTTTTGCAAATTTAGTAATGAAGTTTTCTTGCTTACTCTTCTTATCTGAAGCCTCTTCAACCATATTTAATACTCTAGATACAGCTGAATCTTCATAAATTGACATTACTTCTGCCTCTATGGCATCTCCTTGGTTAATCCCTCCAGATAATATCTCTTCTCCTACTTCTTTACATACTGGAACAGATTCTCCGGTTAATGCTGAGAAGTCCATATATGTCTTTCCTTTTATAATCTTACTGTCTACAGGAACCTTATCTCCATTCTTTATAAGAATGGTATCTCCTATATTAAGTTCAGATGGGTCTACCTCTACCCATTCTCCGTCTCTTAATACATTAGCAATTTTTGGAGCCATTTCAACTAAAGAAGATATGGACCTTCTAGACTTTCCAACAGCTATATGTTCAAAGAGTTCTCCTATTGCAAAGAATAACATAACAGCAACAGCCTCTACATATTCTCCAATTGCAAATGCAGCAATTGAGGCTATTGTCATGAGAAATTTTTCATTTAGAAAATCTAAATGAACTATACCTTTCATAGACTCCCAAATAACTTCGTATGAGATTATGAGATATGGAACTAAATATAGTATTAATTGGTAATACCAAAGTAGTTCTTCTCCGTTAACTTTTACGAACTTGGTTATTAAAATAACAGCCGCATATACCAATACAGTTACTATTATTTTTATTAAGTCTATTCTTTGAGATTTCGTCATGGTTATACTAATTCGGTATCATCTATTTTCTTAGCTTCTTTTCTTACTTCTGCAAGAATTGCATCATAGTTATTGTCTTCTATGTCTATTGTTAAACGCATTGTCATGAAATTAACTTGTGCAGAGTTAACACCCTCTACCTTATTTAACTTCTTTTCTAATTTCATTGCACAATTAGGACAATCTAATCCTGTTAATCTAAATACTTTTTTCATCTTTCTTCCTCTATATGTTCCATACCAATGGAAATAATCTTTTCTACATGTTCATCTGCTAAGGAGTAATATATCTCCTTCCCTTTTCTTTGAAAACGAACTAAATTCATTTGCCTTAATACTCTTAATTGGTGAGATACAGCTGAAATAGACATATTAACTATTGTAGAAATATCTGATACTCCAAGTTCTTCATACTTAAGAGCAACTAATATCTTTAATCTAGTTGAATCTCCAAATACCTTGTATAGTTCAGCCAAATCTAATACGAGATCATCATCTGGCATCTCCCCTGTAACCTTGTTAATAATGTCTTCATTTACTTCAATTTTCTTGTCTTCCATATTTACTCCTATTATTGAACATTTGAATAATTGTTCAAGTATCTAATTCAATTATATGAATGTCTTTATAGGATGTCAACAGAAAGAGTTAATATTTTTATTTAATAATAAACACATTTGAACATCTGTTTATTGATTTGTCTATTGTATAGATATAAAATAGATGTATATAGATAAGGGGGATTTTACTATGGGTGAATATAGTAAGTTTATTTCAGAAAAACGTAGATCTGTTCCAACACCAAAAGATTTGGTAGATGAGAACGGAAAAGTAGTATTTGGAACTTTTGATAAAGAGTTCGAAACAATGGAACTTTTAAGATGCAAAAAGCCAACAAGAGCACCACAATTCTTAAACAAATTTAAGCTCACACTTTGGGAAGCAACAGAAGTACATCTTAAGAATGGTGTTCTCCTTGCAGTTGTTTGTGATATGGGCATCTTTGGAAAGCAATTAAATATGTTCTATGATAAGAGAGACAAGAAAGTTTATTGCTGGGACACACAACAAAAGAGTAAGCTCACAACTATTGCTCCAAACCTAATTAATGGTGCTATTGCAGAAGTCCAAACAGATGTTGGTTTTGTTAAGTATGTTAACAGCTTTGAAAAAGGTGAAGCTCAACTTTCTGGTAAGCATACAGGAAAGTGTTTAATTAGCACACCAGAAGAATATGTTAAGTCCACAGGTTGGAAAGACAAGTTTGGCGAAGCAACAATTGAATATGATTTCCAATTAAAGAGAGTAAGTTTACCAAGCAATGTTTCAATTCCATTCCCATATTCAGATAATAGAACCTTGTATAGCCAAAAAGATTTATTCAAGGCTGAAGGTAAATTAATTATCAATGGCGAAGAAATGCTTACTGATGAAGATTCAGCTGCTATTATTGATGACCACAGAGGTTATTATCCAAGAAAAGCACACTATGACTGGGTATCTACAATGGGCACAATCAATATCAATGGCGAAAAGAAGATGTTTGGTTTCAACTTAACACATAACCAATCCACTAACGAAGAAGATTATAATGAAAACTTAATCTTCTTAGAAGGTAGAACATCATTATTACCACCAGTTAAGTTCACAAGATCAATTGCATCTAAAGATTATGTAAATTATTCAGAATGGGATGTGAAAGATGAACATGATATGGTAAATCTCAAATTCAAGGTATATGGTGTAAACCCAATGATTATGCATGCGGGTGTTGTAAATATTGACTACTATGTAGCATGGGGCGAACTCGAAGGATATCTAAGAGATGAAGACGGAACCAAGTATGTCCTAGATGGAATGATGGGCATTGGTGAAGATAAGACATTATTGTTATAATACAAACCTAGACTAAATAAAAACCTCCAGAGCACAAAACTTTGGAGGTTTTAATATTTTATATTAAATTTAGAGATTACAGGTCATCTGATACATCTTCATCATCGTAGTTGTCATCGTCTATATATTCTCTGTCTGAATATTCATCTGGATTATCATAATCAGGTTCATCCGGACCATTATCAATTGGTGGTGTTGGTCCATTTATTTGTTGTTCAAATTCTTCATCATAATACATCATAAAAGCAATTTGTTCATTTATATCCATATTCTTTTCCTCCAAGTTTTTATCTCTTACATTATATGTAAATATAGAACATTTCTCAATGTTTATATGCACTAAAAATGGGACTTAAAAAATCAAATTAAACTTTCTTTCTTAAAATATCGTATTTCTCTAATTTCAATTCAGATGGAATATATAGTTTTTGTTGTACAAGTTTACAATCTTGTACTCTATTCCCTTCTTCATCATAAATCTTATCTGGTGTAAATGTATACAATCCTTTATTGGACACTATTTCAAGTGTGTCCCCTTCTCTGAACCTATTTCGCATCTCAACACAAATCATTCCTTTTGATTCATCATAGCCCAATACAGAAGCAATATATGTATATCCATTGTCTGGTTGACTTGTCTCATAGTTTTGTTCTGGTTGTCCAAGATAGAAGCCTGTTGTATATGCTCTATGTTTTACTTTGAATAATTCATCATTTAGAGATGAATCATATGGTTTATTATTGATAATATCATCTATTCTCTTTCTATATGCATTTACAACACATCCAACATAATATTCAGATTTCATTCTTCCTTCTATTTTCATAGAAGTAATTCCTGAATCTATTATCTTATCCAAAATAGGAAGTGTGTTCATATCCTTTGAATTAAGGATATATGTTCCTCTATTATCCTCTGTTATTCCTAAAGGAATATCTGGTCTATCTACATTAACTAAATTATATTCCCAACGACAAAGTTGCACACATTCTCCTCTATTGCTATCTCTTCCTGTGAGATATGTGCTTAATAAACATCTTCCACTATATGAAATACACATTGCACCATGTACAAATGCTTCTAGTTCTATACTATCTCCAAGATAATCTGATATTTCTTTAATCTTTTCTAAATTGAGTTCTCTTGCTACAACTACCCTATTTACTCCTTGATCTCTCCAAAATTCTATAGTGTACTTATTAGTTACATTAGCTTGAGTAGAAATATGAAGATTAAGTTTAGGAGCATACTTCTTTGCAAAGGATATAACACCTGGATCTGAAACAATTATTCCATCTACTCCAATTTCTTCTAGAAATTGTAAGAAATCTTTTAATTCTACAAAATCTGAATTATCTGCAAAGATGTTTACCGTTATATATATTTTCTTTCCTTGAGCATGTACATCTTTTGTTACTTGTATAAGTTCTTGTTCTGTAAAATTAGAAGCATATGCTCTAAGACCGAACTTCTTAGAAGCACAATACACAGCATCTGCACCGAAATGCAAAGCTGTGTATAGTTTATTAATATCTCCAGCTGGAGCCAATAATTCTAATTGTTTCATACAATATAGTATAAACGAATTACACCATATTTGTCATTAAAAACTCACATTATCATTTTAAGATTTCAATAATATTATTTTATTATTGCTTTATCTATAATCTTTTGAATATCTTGTTTGCTAACCTTTATTTTTAATGTATCTTCATCAACACGTTCAAAGATAGGCATAATACTAAGCTCTTCTAATACCTTTAATGCCTTATTACTCTTCCAGCCTAAAGCAACTTGTAACTTAACATTATTAATCATACCATCATCCTGCATTTGAGATATTGTTAATGCTTGTATCATATTAACAGATAAATCATACTTGATAATTGTTTCTTTTGAATCAATTAATGCTTGAGCTTCTTCTTTAGGAGCGATTAGTTTTATTCTCATATTTTTATCTCTCTCACTATATATGCCTAACTTAAGAAGTTGTTCAAAAGTTTTAGCAGCTCTTGGCCAACCCCATCCTAATTTTATTTGTAATTTTGAAATAGACACCCAATCTCCATCCAATGATACTCTTATTGCCTCTTTAATATCATCATTATTTTCTACCATAATAACTCCTCCTTGTTGTTGCATTAGGAAACATATTTAATTGTACATGTTTTTTTAATTCTTTGCACATCATCTGTGGTAAGAAGTCTTTTCTCAACTAATTCTTTTACTAATTTTTCTGCAAATTCCATATTTTGAGCAATTATTCTTTTTGCTTTCATATAGTTATTATTCATTTCGTTTCCTATGGTTACTTCGCATTTTGCGGCCCATTCTTCTGATGTGGAATGACGAACCATTTCTACATGGCCAAATCCATTTGCCAAGTATTCGCCTGTCATTCTTTCAATGATACCTGTTGCCCTTTGAATATCTGAGCCACATCCAACATCTATTTCTCCATATTTAATTTCTGTTGCAGCCTTGCCACCCAATAATGTTATGGCTCTATTTAACATTAGATTATATGAACTCCAGTACTTCTCATCCCTATAATATGCAGTAAAACCTTTATTGTTCCCTTCGTATCCCTGTACAGCAATTACAGTAACAGAATTTGGTTCTAATATTTCTGAGATGAGTGCATGCCCAACTTCATGCCAAGCTACTTTTTCATCTGTTTCGCCATAATCTTCTTGTATGGTTTCTGGTGCATTATATATAACTCTTAAGCAAGCTTTAATTATATCTTCCATTTCAATACATTCTTTATTTTCTGCACCAGCATATATTCCTGCATCATTAATTACAAGTTCTAATTCTGCACAAGAACAGCCACTTAATAGTCTTGCAATAAAAACTGGGTCTACTTTACCTAAATTTGGTTTTTGAGAAAGATAATAACTTACAATCTCAATTGCTTCTTTCCCTTTAGGAATATTTATTTCTATTTGTTTATCAAATCTTCCTGCTCGAATTAAAGAGTGTGGAATTTTTCTTAAATTATTTACAGTTGCTAAAACAAATACTTTGTTTTTCCCTACATTATCTATACAGGCTTGAACTGTAACATATTCTTCACAATCTGCATGTTGCTCGTCACCATTGGCGAACTTATCCATATCATCTAAAAGAATAATTGCTGGTTGATTATTTACTGCTTCTTCAAAAGTATTTTTAATTGTTTTAACAAAATCTCCACCGGATTCTGTTTTTCTACAAACATAGTGGTTAATTCCACAATCTTCTATAAAGGAATTACATATTAATGTTTTACCAACACCTGGCTCACCATATAATACTATTCCCTTTGGGAATGATACTCCATATTTTTCATACTTCTGTGGGTTTTTAATAATATCTGCTATTCTTCCCAACTCTGCTTTTACTGATTTGTAACCAATAACTTTGTCAAATGCACTCATTTGCTTCTTCCTCCATTTTTTTTAGACTACACTTATATAATACGACCACCGATGTCCCTAAAATGGAACAT
>CAMZEU010000065.1 GCA_947305865.1 uncultured Clostridia bacterium | reverse complement strand
TCACTTGCCTTAAGAATGTCATGGTTAACATTGTAAACAACTGTTGGAAGGTCATTTCCTGCTGGAGCAGAAATAACAACTTTCTTTGCACCTGCAACGATGTGTGCTTCTGCTTTTGCTTTAGATGTATAAAAACCTGTACATTCAAGAACTACATCAACATCGAGAGCTTTCCATGGAAGATCTTTTGCATCTTTGATTGCATAGATTGTAATTCTCTTTCCATCTACTACGATATATCCATCTTCTTTAATTGTTCCATCTTCGTTAAGAACTGCTTCTGCACTTTCAACTTTGTGTGAATTTGCATAGTTGCCTTGTGTTGAATCATACTTTAAAAGATGTGCTAGCATTTTTGGTGATGTTAAGTCGTTAATTGCGACTACTTCATAACCTTCTGCACCAAACATTTGACGGAATGCCAAACGACCGATTCTTCCAAATCCGTTAATTGCGACTCTGACGTTTTTTGCCATAATTTTTTCGTCCTCCGAACTATATATTTTCATTAAATTTCAAAAGTATTCTTTTGTTTGGTATATTTTACAACATAATTGTAAAAAATAACAACTATTTTTATGCACTTTTTTACATAAGATTTTCAGGGTTTAAACCTTCTAATTCTGGCAATACAAATCTGCCGTCTTTTCTTACTAAAACGTCATCTAAATATATCTCTCCACCACCATATTCTGGTCTTTGGCAAAGTACTAAATCCCAGTGAATTGCACTAACGTTTCCGTTCCATGCTGTATCATAACAAGCACCTGGTGTAAAATGGATAGAACCAGAGATTTTTTCATCAAAAAGAATGTCTCCAATACCTTTTGTAATATATGGGTTTATTCCGAATGAGAATTCACCAACATATCTTGCACCTTCATCTGTATTGAAGATCTTATTTATTGCTTCATTATCATTTGAAGTTGCTTCTACGATTTTGCCATCTTTGAACACTAAACGAACATTTTCAAATTTAATACCAGAATTTACAGATGGAATATTGTAATGGATTACTCCATTAACACTATCTCTAACTGGTGCAGAATAAACCTCTCCATCTGGAATATTTCTATGTCCAGAACACTTAACCGCACCAATACCCTTTATTGAGAAAGAAATATCTGTATCTTTTGCAACTATTCTTACCTTGTCTGTCTTATTCATTAGTGAAACTAATGGATCCATTGCATTTTCCATTTTCTTGTAATCTAAAGTACATACTTTGAAGAAATAATCTTCAAACTCTTCTGTACTCATTGCAGCAAGTTGTGCCATACCCTGTGTTGGATATCTTAAAATTACCCAGCGAAGTTTTTTAACTCTAATGTTGTGATGGACTTCGTGGAAGTAGTATTTGCTATAAGCTTGCATTCTATCTGCTGGGACGTCACTTAATTCATAGCTGTTATCTCCACCTCTTATGCCAATATAACATTGGCATTCATCCATAAAAGCAGCATCTCTCTTTGCCCATATTTTAATCATCTCATCTGATGCGCCTTTGAGTAATTCTCTCTTTATTCTATTGTCTGATTCAAATACAAAAGGAAGACCACCATGCGCATAAATATCTCTTATGAGATATGCAACCAGTTGGTAATCACAACCAGAACAGTCTATCCATACTTTATCTCCCTCTTTGCATCCAATTGAAAAATCTACTAAAACATTTGCTAATTTCTTTTGTCTTTCATCACTAATCATAAGTGCACCTCAAAATAAAATCTATGTTTAATTATATGTCTTTGTTGTGGTTTTGTCATTACACAATTATCATCATTCTTTCCAAAAATTGTATTTTGGAAATATATATTCTTTTACTTGTTTTTTGAAACCCAATTGCATTATAATATTTAGGAAATAAAAAACTTAAGGAGTTTTAATATGGCATTAGTAACCACAAAAGAAATGTTTGAAAAAGCCTATAAAGGTGGCTATGCAATCGGAGCTTTCAACGTAAATAATATGGAAATTATCCAAGGTATCGTTGAAGCTGCAACAGAGGAACAAGCACCTCTTATTCTCCAAGTATCTGCAGGCGCAAGAAAGTATGCTAACACAACATACCTCACAAAGATGGTTGAGGCTGCTGTTATTACATCTGGTCTTCCAATTTGTTTACACTTAGACCACGGTGATTCATTTGCAATCTGCAAAGACTGTGTAGATAGCGGATTCACATCAGTTATGATTGATGCAAGTGCACATCCATTCCAAGAAAATATTGATATTACAAAGCAAGTTGTTGAATATGCACATGACCACGGTGTTGTAGTTGAAGCTGAACTTGGTAAACTCGCAGGTATTGAAGATGATGTTAAAGTTGCTGCAAAAGATGCAAACTATACAGATCCAGATCAAGTTGAAGAATTCGTAACAAAGACTGGCGTAGATAGTTTAGCAATTGCTATTGGAACATCTCACGGTGCATTCAAGTTCAAGGGTCAACCAAGACTTCGTTTCGATATCTTAGAAGAAGTAAGCAAACGTTTACCAGGCTTCCCTATCGTATTACACGGAGCATCAAGCGTACCACAAGACTTAGTAAAGATTGTTAACCAATACGGCGGAGCACTTCCAGGAGCACAAGGTGTACCAGAAGATATGCTTAGAAAAGCTGCAAGTATGGCTGTATGTAAGATTAATATCGACTCAGACCTTCGTTTAGCTGTAACAGCTGCTGTAAGAGAACATATGGCACTCAATCCTTCACACTTCGATCCAAGACAATACCTTGGACCAGCAAGAGAAGCTGTAAAGAAGGTTGTAAAACATAAGCTCGTTGACGTATTAGGTTGCAACGGAAAAGCTTTTAACTAATATTAACTAAACAAAATAAGATGACCTCAGAAATGGGGTCATTTTTTTGTTGAAGAAACACACTATTTCATTTATAATTCAAGACATGGAAAGCAAACAGGTATTACAAAAAATTCTAAGTCAAATGCGTAGAGCAATCCAAGACTTCAATATGATTGAAGATGGGGATAATATTTACGTTGGATTATCTGGTGGAAAAGATAGTATTCTACTTCTTACCGCATTATCCACATATAGACTATTCTCCCCTAATAAATTCTCTCTACATGCAATCACAATTAATCCTGGTCAATTCCTAGACAAAGATGAACTAGAAAAGACCAAGAAATACTGTGAATCAATAGATGTAGACCTTCATATTGTAGATACAGACATTGCCGAAGTTGTTTTTGATGTAAGAAACGAGTCTAACCCTTGTTCATTGTGCGCTAAAATGCGTAGGGGCGCACTTAACAATAAAATCAATGAATTAGGCGGTGGCAAGCTTGCACTCGCTCACAACGCAGATGACGTGGCCGAAACATTCGTTATGTCTCTCCTCTACGAAGGAAGAATAAACTGTTTTGAGCCAAAAGCTTTCATGACAAATGCTCAAATCACAATGATAAGACCTTTTGTATATATTAAAGAAAAGGATATTGTTTATGCTGTAAATAAGTTGGAACTCCCAATAGTTACCAACCACTGCCCGGCAAATAAACATTCTCAACGTGAATGGGCAAAAGAATTCCTACATAAATTAGATAAAGAAATACCTGGTGCAAAAGATAATATACTAGGTGCAATATATAACCCAGATAGAACAAATCTTTGGAAGAAATAAAAAACATCCCGAAATTACTCGGGATGATTTTTTAATATTAAGTGTTGAGCTATTAGATTAATTCTAAGATAACGATTTCTGCAGCATCTCCACGACGAACATCTTTATTGATGATTCTTGTGTATCCACCACCGATACCCTTGTCTTGTGCTCTCTTGTCATACTTTGGTGCATATTCTGTAAAGATCTTCTCTACTAATGGATGTTTTACATCTTTAATACGTGCAACAAAGTTCTTTTTGCTTTCTTTTTCCTTTCTAATTTCAGGAATATCTACTAATGTAGCCATAATTCTACGACGTGCTGCAAGTTTCTTTGCTCCATCGTTTGTGAACTCTACTTCACTCTTATTGCCCTTTGCATCTGTCTTTGTCTTCTTGACTTTTACTTCGTCTTGATATGTCTTAATTGCAAGAGTAATAATCTTTTCAGCTTCGCTTCTTACTGATTTAGCACGTGCACGTGTTGTCTCAATACGGCCATACCATAAGAGTTCAGATGTTTGGTTACGTATAACAGCCATTCTTTGGTCTGTTGGTCTACCTAATTTCTTGTTCATATTTCCTCCCAATTAGTCCTCTGAGGACTTTAATGAAAGTCCTAATTCGTCTAATTTATTAATAATTTCTTCTAATGATCTCTTGCCGAGGTTTGGTAACTTCATAATCTCTTCTTCTGTCATCTTAACAAGTTCAGATACCTTATGGATTTGTGCTTTCTTTAAGCAGTTATAAGAACGAACTGTTAATTCTAAATCATCGATTGAGATTTCGAGTACTTTCTTCTCTTCTGTTTCTTGCTTCTTAACAAAGACGTTTCCGCTAGACATATTTTCGTCTAAGTCTACAAAGAGTTTTACGTGATCACTCATAACTTTTGCAGCTAATGAGATGATTTCCTTTGCAGAAATTGTTCCATCTGTTGTTACATCAAGTGTAAGCTTGTCATAGTCGATACTCTTATCAACTCTGGTTGGCTCTACATTGAAGCTTGCCTTGATAACTGGTGTGAATAGACTGTCCATTGAAATGTAACCAACTGGATCGTTTCTGGTCTTGTTGCGTTCTGCTGGTACCCAGCCACGGCCACTGTCTACATAAATTGTCATATCAATTTTGCCACCTTCATCAATTGTGCAAATAAGCTTGTCAGGTGTAAGAATTTGAACTCCAGCTGCGACTTGAATGTCTCTTGCATAAACTTCACCAACTTTACTTGTGTTTAAGTGACATTCTAATCTCTTGTAGTTCTCTGGTTCTCCTAACATTTTGAAACGTACTTCTTTGAGATTGAGGATAATCTCTGTGACTTCTTCTTTGATGCCTTTGATTGCAGAAAATTCATGATCTACACCAGTGATTTTTACACCAACTGCTGCTGCGCCTGGTAATGATGCTAAAAGGATTCTTCTTAAGCTGTTTCCTAAAGTAATACCAAAGCCACGCTCTAATGGTTCTACAACAAACTTTGCTTGACTCTTGTCTTCGCTTTCTTCTAATCTGATTTCTGGTCTTTTGAGTTCCATCATAGTATTTATCCTCCCTCACATTATTTGGAATATAACTCGACGATAAGATGTTCCTTGATTTCTACATCGTTGATATCTTCTCTTGTTGGAAGTGCAACTACTTCACCTGATAATGCTGTGTTATCAAATGATAACCACTTAACGATTGATAATTGCTTTTGTCCTTTGATTCCTTCCCACATTTTAGATTCTTTATGTGCTTCCTTAACTGCGATAACATCGCCAACTTTTACTAAGTAAGATGGAATGTTAACGAGTTTTCCATTAACTGTAATGTGTCCGTGTGTTACGATTTGACGTGCCATTGCTCTAGATGTACCTAATCCAAGACGATATACAACGTTGTCTAAACGTCTTTCGAGTAATGAGAGCATTAATTCACCTGTTACACCACGCATTTCTGTAGCTTTTCTGTAGTAAAGCTCAAATTGCTTTTCTGTTAAGCCATAAATACGCTTTGTCTTTTGCTTTTCACGTAATTGGAGAGCATATCCTGATTGCTTCTTTCTTCCCTTTCCGTGTTGTCCTGGTGCACCTTTCTTGAGGTTGAATGAACACTTATCTGAATTACAACGTTCACCCTTTAAATATAATTTGCATCCTTCACGTCTACATTGACGACAATCTGGTCCTGTATATTTCATATCTGTTCCCTCCGAATATTACAAACGTCTACGCTTTGGTGGACGGCATCCATTGTGTGGAATTGGTGATACGTCTCTAATGAGTGTAACTTCTAATCCCATGTTTGCTAAGCCTCTGATTGCTGATTCACGGCCTTGGCCTGGTCCTTTGATATAAACTTCAACAGAACGCATTCCTCTGTCGTATGCAACCTTTGCTGCTTCTTCTGCTACGCTTTGTGCTGCAAATGGTGTAGCTTTACGGCTACCACGTAACTTTAACTTACCTGCGGATGACCATGATACTGCATTACCATTTGTATCTGTAATTGTAACTATTGTATTGTTGAATGAAGAATGTACGTGTGCAATTCCCTTTTCAACTTTTCTAGTACTCTTCTTTACTTCTGCCATAATTTAAAGTCTCCTTATTTGCCTGCTGGTTTCTTGCCCTTAGATACAGTCTTCTTCTTTCCTTTAACTGTACGAGCATTGCGCTTTGAACTTTGGCCTCTTACTGGGAGGTGCTTTCTATGACGAATTCCTCTGTAGCAGCCAATTTCTACTAAACGTTTGATATTCATCGAAACTTCTCTCTTAAGATCACCTTCGACGTGTAAATTCTTTTCAATGTAATCTCTTATGAGTGTTACATCGTTCTCGCTTAAGTCTTTAACTCTAACATCTGGGTTAACACCTGTTTCAGCGAGGATTTTCTTTGATGTTGTAAGGCCAATACCATAAATATATGTAAGACCTATTTCAATTCTCTTTTCGCGTGGTAAATCCACACCGGCAATACGTGCCATACTTT
>CAMZEU010000064.1 GCA_947305865.1 uncultured Clostridia bacterium | reverse complement strand
CCATTCTGCAAAAAGAAATGTGATTATTGTGATTTTTATTCTATTGTTCCAAGTACAGAGTATAATCCTGTATCTTATTTTCCATATTTATTAAAAGAAATTTGCCTTGCTGGTGATAAATATAAAGATAGAGAAATTACAACCATATTCGTTGGTGGTGGTACACCTTCTATATTGTCCTTAGAACAAATTAAAGAGTTATTTAAAGTAATTAATCAATCCTTTAATTTAAGTGCAGTAAAAGAGATTACAGTGGAGTGTAATCCAGAGAGTGCCAATGAAGAATTCTTTAAAACTTGTAAAGAGTGTGGAGTTAATAGAATTAGTATAGGTGTACAGTCATTATTAGATGAAAATTTAAAGGCTGTTGGAAGATTACATGACAAAAATACAGCATTAGAATGCTTAAAACTTGCAAATAAGTATTTTGACAAGGTTAGTGCAGATATTATAGTTGGTTTACCTTTTGATACAGAAGAAACTGTTAAAAATGAGATAAATGAACTAGCAAATTATGTCAACCATATGTCTTGTTACGAACTAATGTTAAATCCTGAAACTCCAATATATAAAAAGTTTATAAATAAGACAATTTCACTTCCAAATGATGATGAAGTAGCATGTCTTTTTGATGTAGCCATTAAAACACTTAAAGATAATGGCTTTGAAAGATATGAGGTATCCAATTTTTCTAAGACTCATGAATCAATACATAATATGGGATATTGGAAAAGAGAAGAATATTTAGGCTTTGGTCCAGGTGCTCATTCATTTGTTAAAGAAGTTAACCAATTCAGATTTGAAAATAAAGATGATATATGTGAGTATATCTCTAAAATAAATACAGCAAAAACGTATCCATATCAACAAATTGAGATATTATCTCAAAAGGATATAAAAGAAGAGGAAATATTCCTTGGATTAAGAACAAAAGATGGTATATCTAGTTCTAATTTCACAGAAGAACAAAAAGTGAAGTTTAAGGACTTTATAGTACAAAAAGGTGACAATATTGCATTAAATGATAAGGGCCTAGCAGTTATGGATTCTATAACTATTGAATTATTTTAATTGATTATAATAATTCTAGGTGTTATACTCTTATTAGTTTTTACGGAGGATTTTTAATTAATGGTTCCTTTAGATGATTTTAAATTATCTGGTAATCCAGTAGCACCACTTGCTTTAATAGCAACTCCAGGTGCAGAAGATTTTGCAAAACTCATTGACGAAAGATTGAAAAAGTTATTCAAAGACACTGATTTCTATCCACAAAACGGTAAAGATACTTACATTATTGATTCTATCTATCCTAGATTCACATCTGGTGATGGAAAAGCATTACTTAATGAAACCGTTAGAGGTAAAGACCTCTATATCATTACGGATGTAGGAAATCGTGGTGTACATTTTGATTTCTTTGGAAGCAAAATTCCAATGACTCCAGATGAGCATTATGCAAACTTAAAGAGAATTATTTGTGCATGTCAAAACAAACCAACAAGAATTACGGTTATTATGCCAATGCTTTATGGTGGAAGACAACACAGAAGAAATGCAAGAGAAAGCTTAGACTGTGCAATGATGCTTCAAGAATTACAATCTTTAGGAATTAAAGATATCATTACATTCGATGCACACGATCCAAGAGTTCAAAACGCAGTTCCATACATGGGATTTGATAACTATTTCCCACATTACCAAGTATTAAAGCTTTTAACAAAGAACTTCCCAGAAGTTAAATTAGAAAAGAATTCCTTAATGTGCATCTCACCAGATGAAGGTGCTATGGGAAGAAATATCTATTATGCTTCAGTTCTTGGTGTTGATCTTGGTATGTTCTATAAGAGAAGAGACTATACACAAGTAGTTAATGGTAGAAATCCTATCGTTGCTCATGAATATTTAGGAAATCCAGTATTAGGAATGAACGTATTCGTTGCAGATGATATTATCGCAACAGGTGATTCAATTCTTAAACTTGCAAAAGAAATTAAAGAAAAGGGTGCTGAGAAAGTCTTCTTAACAGCTACATTCGCAATTTTCTCCGAAGGTGTAGAGAAATTCAATAAAGCATATGAAGAAGGCATCTTTGATGCAGTATTCTCAACAAACTTAACATATACACCTCCAGAATTAGATGGATGCAAGTGGTATTACAAAGCAGATATGTCCAAGTATACTTCAATTATTATTGCAGCTTCTAACTTCAATGAAAGTGTATCTAACTTAATAGACCCAAGTGCAAAGATTAATGCTTTGTTAGGTAGAATCTAAGATTCTAAGGAGTAGGAAAATGAAAATACAATGGTTAGGTCACTCCTGTTTTCGCCTAGAAGAAAGCACAGGTACCTCAATCATCATCGATCCATATCATCCATACGTTGGATATGAAATGCCTAAAGTAAAGGCAGACGTTGTTACAATGTCTCATGGCCATAAGGATCATTCTTATATGGGAAGTATTGAGGGTAATCCTCAAATCCTAGATAAGGCTGGTTTCTACGAAGTAGGTGGAGTACATATGTATTCACAAAAGACTTACCATGATGACGAAAAAGGAACAAAACGTGGAGACAATCTAATATTCAAATACAGACTAGACGGTGTAGACATTTGTCATATGGGTGATATTGGAGAAGAGTGCAATCCAATGTTAGTTGAAAAACTTATGCCAATTGACGTTTTAATGATTCCAGTTGGTGGTGTTTACACAATTGATGCAGAGCAAGCTAAAGAATATATTGATAAGCTTATGCCAGACATCGTTTTACCAATGCATTACAAGACCAAGGATTGCGAGTTTGACATCGATAGACTAGATAACTTCCTAGATTTATTTGATGAAAAAGACATTATTTATATGGATACGGATACTTTAGAGTATGACCGTGCCGATTTCGATGGTCAAGATACAAAAATTGTTATCTTAGAAAAACCAAATTAAAACAATTATTCCATGCGCAGAGTAATCTGCGTGTGGATTAAGATATTTTTATACCAAAATTTATTACGAATATTGTTATTTTATAACAAAGGAGATTTTTATATGTCTAATTACACAGAAAAAGATTTAAAAGGTAAATCTGTTGCTGATCTTAAAGCAATATGTGAAGAATTAAAGATTGATTTACCTGCTAAATGCTTAAAGGGAGACTTAATTAATCTTATTTTGAATGCTCCAAAGGCAGAAGAAAAAGTAGAAGAAGTTAAGAAACCTGAAGAAAAGAAAGAAGAGGTTAAACCAGTTTCAAAAAAGAAAGGTGGTTTTATCGTTCCAACTAAAGCAGAAGGATTTAAGCCAATAGTAGTTGGAGCAAGTAAAAACAGTGTTGCACAATCCGAAGAAGAGAAAATCGAAAAGAAAGAAGATCCAAAGAGTGAAGTTATTAGAGAAGGTTTCTTAGAAATTAACCAACAAGAAGGATATGGATTTATTAGAGCAACTTATGATGGTTTCTCAGACAAAGATGCATATGTACATCAATCCAAGATTAAGATGTATCAATTAAGAAAAGGAGACTATTTAGTAGCTAAATGTAAAACATTACAAGAAGGCAAATCCGTTTCCGTTTCCGAGATTATCTCCATAAATGGAGAAGATCCAGCAAAAGTTGGAAAGAGACCACAATTTGACGAATTAATTCCAATTTATCCAGACCAAAGATTAAGACTTGAAATACCAACCAAACCAAAGGAATTTGCTATTAGATTAATAGACTTAATTTCACCAATTGGTAAAGGTCAAAGAGGTATTATAGTTTCACCTCCAAAAGCTGGTAAGACAACACTCTTAAAACTCATTGCAAACTCCATTTCATTCAATTATCCAGATGCCAAACTTTTTGTATTATTAATAGATGAACGTCCTGAAGAAGTTACAGACATGCAAAGAAGCATCAACGGAGAAGTTGTTTACTCAACATTCGACGAAGTCCCAGAGCACCATATAAAGGTCGCAGAGGTACTTTTAGAGAGAGCAAAGAGATTAGTTGAGACAGGAAAAGACGTAGTTATACTATTAGATAGTATTACAAGACTTGCAAGAGCATACAACACTACAGTTCCAACATCTGGTAAGACATTATCTGGTGGTGTAGATCCAACAGCATTACATTATCCTAAGAGATTCTTTGGCTCTGCAAGAAATATTGAAAATGGTGGTTCATTAACAATCATTGCAACAGCTCTTATTGAGACAGGTAGTAGAATGGATGAAGTTATCTTTGAAGAATTCAAAGGAACAGGTAATATGGAAATCCATCTCTCTAGAACTTTAAGTGAAAGAAGAATCTTCCCAGCAATTGATATTGCTAAGTCTGGAACAAGAAAAGAAGAATTACTTATGTCTCCAACAGAGCTCAGTACTATTTGGGGTATTAGAAAGATGCTTGCTGCAAATGATACTGCAGATGCAACAGAATGGCTCATTGGACAAATTACAAGAACAAATACAAACAAAGATTTAATAGACAACCTACAAAAAAACTTTGCTCTTTATGACAAAGAGGGGTTCACATTTAGAAAATCAAATAATATAATATAAGTGGAATTACTTATGTAAAAGGGGAATATTATGGAAAAAACTTATGTAAGTTACTTAGATGTACCAAAGCGTAATCAAGTCGAGTATCAAACAAAAACACCACTTTTAGCAGAAGATGGAACTTTATTAGTAAAAGGTGGATGGGCAAGACATTGTTTATTTGAATACAATAGAGACTATTCCAAGCCAAACAAGAGAAAGAAAGAATGGGATTTCTATCAAATTTCTAACGGAAAATATATGCTTCAAATCTCATTTGCTAACATTTCTGTTGCTGGATATGGTGCTATTACTTTAGTAGACATTGAAAAAGGTGAGACAATTGTTTCTCCAATGGCATTATTTGTTGGTGGAAATGACAAATATATCTTACCAAACAGTTCAGACCAACCAAGTGTTGTGGATTTTGTTGTAGGAAAAGGTCATTTCAAATTTGTCACAGAAGAAACAAAGAGAACTCTTTCAGTTCAAATGGAACAAAAAGGTGTACCAGTAACAGCAGAATTTGAGATGGATATGATGCCAGGACTTGAAGGCCTCACAACAGTATTACCATTCAAAGACAATCCAACACGTTACTTCATGACAACCAAGATGGTATGTATGCCATGTGGTGGTGTATTAACAATTGGAGACAAAAAATATGAATTCTCTAAAGAGGATACATTCTGTTCCTTAGACTGGGGTAGAGTTAACACTCCATATAAGCTCGTATGGTATTGGGGTTCAGGTTCTACATATGTAACAGACAAAGAAGGAAAGAAACATCCATTTGGATTTGAAATCACATGGGGTATTGGTGATGAATCTAATGCAACCGAAACATGTATTTTCTATGATGGAAAAGTACACAAATTTGGTTCTATAGACGTTAAGACATTCCCAAAGCCAGACAAATATATGGAACCATGGGAATTCATTTCAGAGGATAACAGATTCAACCTCACAATGACACCATTCTATGATCATCATTCAGACCTCAATATCATCAACTTACTTAGAATGCATTCACACCAAGTACATGGAAAATGGAACGGAAATGTTGTTCTTGATGATGGTACAGTCATTGAAATCAAAGATATGTACGCATTCTGTGAATACGTAGAGAATAAGTGGTAATTATATAATTATATTATATAAAAAATACAATTAAGGATTTGGTTTTCCAAGTCCTTTTTTGTTGAAATAACAAAAATCACCCCCAAATCACCCTATGAAAATATTAAATAAATAGGTAACATTTAATTAAATTAAATCAAACCTATTTATACAAAGGAGAAGCAAAAATGAAAAAGACTATAATCAGCATCATTCTAGTATTAGTACTCACAATTTCTTTGGTATTTGTTTTGGTTGCATGTAACAATGGTGGCAAAAATGATACACCAACTAACACACAAACAACAAACACTGGAGACAACGGTAGCACAAACAATAACAATGGTGGAACTACCAATAATGGTGGTGGAGATAACAACGGAGGAAACTCTGGTGGACAACAAGGTGGAAATAATAATAGTGGAACAGCAAACACATCTACTATAACACTTAACACAGCACAACAAATTGCTACTGCAGTTGGAACAACATTTAAGGTAACTGCAACAAATTTAAGTGGTCAATCTCCAACAATAGCTGCAAGTGATGGAACTTATTTTTATGTAAACGATCCATATGAAAGATTCTTAAAGAAGTATGGTGAAAACAACTATCAATATTATGCTCAACAAGCCAATAATAAATACATTAAAATGTATTCAACATTCTTTGCAGAAAGTGCTGAGGTTTCAGTATTATCAGCTGGAAATCTTGCAGTATTATTCTTATATGCAGGACAAACAATTACATATCAAAACGTTGAAGCAACAACATTCTTATCACGTCCAGTAAAGAAATATACATATACAAGTACAAATGCAAATAATCCAGCACAAACATATACAGAAGAAATCATCATTGATGATGCAACTGGCGCATGTTTAAAGCATGATAGCAATTATTCTCCAGTAGATAGCTTTACAAATGGAACATCAAAATTATCTGCACAAGTATCTGAATTTATATATGGTTCAGCAAATGCAACAGCAGTTGCATCATTCTTACAACCATTTATTGATAAAATTGATGTAAGTGAATGGGATACAACATTCTTAGCAACA
>CAMZEU010000063.1 GCA_947305865.1 uncultured Clostridia bacterium | reverse complement strand
CGAAGTTTCTTGCTCTGAAAAGATAATAGATCTAATCCAAAATGGAGCCAATGTTTGCCTCATAACAGATGCCGGTATGCCAGGTATTTCAGACCCAGGCGCAGAGGTTATTTCTAGATGTAGAGATATGGGCATAGAGATAGAAAGCGTACCTGGTCCAACTGCATTTGCAACCGCATTTGCACTAAGTGGTATAAAAGAGCCTAGTTTCACATTCCTAGGTTTTATGCCAGATAAATATACAGATAAAGTATCCGTTTTGAAAAAATATGCACATTTTGACAACCCACTAATTTTCTATGTTGCACCTCATGATTTGGCTCAAACTGCCAAGGTTTTATATGAGGTTTTAGGAGACAGAAAGGTTTGGGTTGTTAGAGAAATAACCAAGATGCATGAGTGTGTTACGGTTACTTCCTTAGCAGATTTTAAAGCAGAAGAAAGAGGAGAAATAGTGCTTATAATTGAAGGTGAAAAAAACAGAGAAAACCCATTATTAGATCTATCTATTGAAGACCATATTAAGCATTATTTAGACCTTGGAATAGATAAGAAAGAAGTAGTAAAAATGGTTGCAAGTGAAAGAGGACTTGCAAAGAATGACGTATATCAAATTGCAATTAATATAAAGTAATATAGGAGCAAAAATGAAAGCAGATTTACAAGACGTAAAGTTATATTTATTCGACTTAGACGGAACAATCTATTTAGGAAACAATGAAATCCCAGGCTCATATGCAGCTGTTGCAAAGTTGAGAAAGATGGGAAAGAAGGTTTGCGTATTTACGAACAATTCCTCAAGATCTCATAAAGATTATGTTGTAAGACTAAATGAAATGGGATTTAGTGTAGAGGATAATGAAGTATATACCTCTGGAGAAGTTACCTGTGATTATCTATTAGAAAATTACAAAGGCAAAAAAGTTTTCTTACTCGGCAATGATAGACTGTTTGGAGAATTTTTAGAAAATGGTATAAAAGTTGTAGAAGAAGACCCAGACATTTTAGTCCTAGCCTTTGATACATCTCTCACATATGCAAAGCTATTCAAGTTCTGTACACTAGTTGCAAAGGGACTTCCATATATTGCAACACACCCAGATTTCTTCTGTCCATCTCCAGAAGGACCAATGCCAGATGCAGGTTCTTTAATAGATGCAGTATATGATACCACAGGCAGAAAGCCAGACTTAATTTTAGGAAAGCCATATGAGACAGCAGGTGAGATTATTAAGAAGAGATTTGGTCTTAAGGGACATGAAATAGCAATGGTTGGAGACAGACTCTATACAGATATTGCCTTTGGCAATAATAGTGGTTTTGTTTCTATCCTTGTTATGAGCGGTGAGACAACAGAAGCGGATTATGCTAAGTCCAAGATTAGAGCAGACTTTGTATTTAATAGTGTAAAAGAAATACCAGTAGCACTCAAAAACAAATAATTAATATAAAATATTAAAAATAAAATCGGGACCCATTACTGAGCCCCGGTTTTTTATTAAGTTTTAGTTTAAGGATTAATAAATTCCTTGTGCTAACATTGCATCTGCAACCTTCTTGAATCCAGCAAGGTTTGCACCAGCAACGAGGTTATATGGAAGACCATATGCGTTAAGTGAATCAACGATTTGTTTATGGATTCCTGCCATAATTCCTTTAAGCTTTGCATCAACTTCTTCTGATGACCATGCTAAACGTTCACTATTTTGTGACATTTCAAGACCAGATGTTGCAACACCACCAGCATTAACTGCCTTAGATGGGTTAACAAGTACACCATGTTCTTGTAAGTATGCAATAGCTTCATTTGTTGTTGGCATGTTGGATACTTCGTTAAGAATCTTAACACCAAGTTCAACTGTCTTCTTTGCATCTTCGAGGTCAATTTCGTTTTGTCTTGCACATGGCATATAGATATCAGCTTTTACATTACCCCATGGCTTCTTTCCTGCTACGAATTCTGCACCGAACTTGTCTGCGTAGTCTTGTGCACGGTTTCTGTTGCTTGCTCTCATTTCTAAGAGGTATGCAATCTTTTCTGGTGTGGAAATACCATCTTTATCATAGACATAACCATCTGGTCCAGAAATTGTTAATACTTTACCACCGAGTTGTGCAATCTTTTGGCATGCACCCCATGCTACGTTACCGAAACCGGAAATAGCGAATGTCTTGCCTTTAATGTCTTCACCAATGTGTTTGAGAACTTCTACGAGGAAGTATGTTGCACCATAACCTGTTGCTTCTGGTCTAATTAAACTTCCACCGAATGAAAGGCCTTTACCTGTTAAAACACCATTTTGGTAGCTACCAACGATCTTCTTGTATTGTCCGAAGAGGTAACCAATTTCTCTTCCACCAACACCCATATCTCCAGCTGGAACGTCCATGTCTGGTCCGATATGACGATATAATTCGTTCATGAAGCTTTGACAGAATCTCATAATTTCTGCATCTGATTTACCTGTTGGATCAAAGTCTGAACCACCTTTTGCACCACCCATTGGAAGTGATGTTAAGCTGTTCTTGAATGTTTGTTCAAATCCTAAGAACTTCATTGTGTCTAATGTAACGTCCTTTTGGAATCTTAAACCACCTTTGTATGGTCCAATAGCATTGTTGAATTGTACACGGAAACCACGGTTTACGTGCCATTCACCTTTGTCATCCATCCATGGTACTCTGAAGATGATTTGACGGTCTGGTTCTACGAGTCTTTCAAGAATACGATTCTTTCTGAATAATTCTTCGTTTGTTTTAATTGCTGGCTCGAGAGAAGACAAAACTTCTTTAACTGTTTGCATGAACTGTGGTTGTCCAGGGTTCTTTGCTTCTGTTTGCTCAATTACTTCTGTAATGTAAGACATAGTAATCTCCTTTATCATAAATTTTTTTTGTTTTTTTCTAAAGTAATGCCTTTTTAGCGGGCACCTAAAATTATATAACTTTTAGTATAAAATAGTCCATATAAAGTATAAAAAAATTAACAAAAAGTGAATAAATGTCAATTTTGGCAAAAAGAATGAAACATTAAAAATACTATTTAATGTTGTTAGATGGAGAAATGTTAATTTGCGTCTAGACATATGTTCAAAATTTATTATTGATATAGACTTTTAACTATGATAAACTATAAATTGCAATTTAATAATCACGTGCATATATGTGATAGTTAATTCGAAAAAAAATAATACATAAAGAGGGAGAAATTTTTATGGACGTAAATAAGAAAGCCAGAACTTTCCGTGGTCTCAAAATTGCGTTTTACATCTTAGGTGTACCACTTTTCGTTATGGCTGTTATCGTCGCATGTATTCCTTTCTTTGGTGAAGCTCCATTCGTAGCAGACTCAAGTTCAGATATGTTTGCCACATGGATTGGAACAATAGCCGGAACAGGAATGTATGGCGTATGGTTAGCATTTGGCGCATGGGCAATTATAGCTCTCATTTCAATCCTTTGTGGAAAGGCATTGAAGAGTTTCCGTGCAAAAGCAATCGTTGTAGTAGCATTTATTTTAGTAATCATGCTAGGTTCTATGTTTGCAATTGATACAATCTTAGACAAGAAGATTCAAACAATTGCAGAAAATGCTCCACAAGGAGTAGTTGTAAAGTCATACAAGAACCAACTCGGATACTATCGTACAACAACATCAGATAAGAAGACAGAAAGTCATAGAATTGAAAGTTATACAGATAGTCTTGAAGCAAGAGTAGATGCATTCATGAACATTTATAATGTTCCATACTATGATCAAATCATTGGAACAAAAGCTGTAAACGGTTCAAACGTACCTATCAAGACAGACTATTACAAACTCAAGAATCCAGGAGATCCAGCAGATGCTAAGGTTATCACAGCTGAACCAAATGCAAAGGGACATCTCGTATTAGATGGTGTAGATTACGGCGAACAATTCTATTATCTCTCATACACTGAAACAACATCAGATGGAAAGAAGACAACAGACTATGTTTGGTATGATTCAGACTATCGTGCAGACGGTGCTCAATTTGGTAAGGGAGATGGTGCAGCATCTAAGATTAATAAAGTAGATGGTGTATATGGCAAGTCTTATTATAATAAGAGTGGTCTCTTAACAGATGCAACTCTTACAGGTGTAGAGACAAGCTTAGAAATCCTCAAACAATATTATGAAAGCTATAACTTCTTGCAAAAGAAAGATAATCGTCAAGTAATCGCAGATGTATTAGGAATCACTCTTGGTGCAGATGATTCAGCAGAATTACAAATCGTTAAGATTGTTAATGCTGCAAGAGCATATGGCTTACAAAAGAGAGAAGACTACTACACAGTAGATAAAGCAGATGTTAAAGTTAGCGACTATGCAACAAATGAACAAATGTACAATTACGAAATCGCAAGAAACGGTGGATTCGAAATCACAGGCGATGAATTGGATGTTATCATTGCTGCTTTAGGTAAAGGATTAGGCGCAGGCTTATCTCCAATTCTTTCTGCATTATCTATTATAGATATCGGTGCAATCTTAGGAGATGCACTTGGCGTACCAGTATCCTTAACAATGGGTGCAACAAGTATCACAATTACAGTAAGTGGTACAGATTATGTTATAGATGAAAACTTAACAGTTGCAACACTTGAAGGAGCACTCAATGACTTCGGTATTGATGCAACTAAACTTGCAGACTTAGTTGGTGGTCTCCTTGGTGTAACATTAGATGGTTCAGCATACACTGGTGCTGGTTGGTTAAAGGCAATGGTATTAGACTTACTCAAGTCTTTATATTGGTTCTCATCCCCAGTATTACTTCCAGAATTTGATGAAACATTCTTAGCAGCTGGTTTAGATCCAAAGAGTGAAGATCCAGATGTAGTTGCTTCTTATGAAGCAATGGTACAACTCTCCAAGTACATGAGAGCATTATACGAAGGACAACAATCCGGTGGTATGAAGGGATCTACTCTCATTGGAAAGAACTTAGGTGCAGGTTCCGGATACTATGCTGGTTCAGCAGGATTTACAGAACTTGAAGTATTACAACTCCAAACAGACTTAAGTTACCAACCAAAATATTATCCAATCATGGCATATAGAGATATGTGCGTTATCTTCGCAGGTTTCGCAGTATTATTCACAATCCTTTATTACCGTGCATGTGAAAGAGCATTAAACCCAGAATATGCAAAGGGCAAGAAAGTTAAGAAGGAAAAGAAAGAAAAGAAAGCCAAAGAGAAGAAGGCAGAAGAGCCAATCTTCACAGCAGAAGAAGTTCCACAAGAAGAGGAACAAATCTTTGAAGCTGAAGAAGTAGCAGCAGAGGAAGCTCCTGTAGAAGAAATTCCAGTAGAGGAAGTTCAGGAGGAAGCTCCAGTACCTGTTGAAGAAAATACAGAAAAGGAGGATAAGTAATTATGGCAAAAAATAAGAACGTAACTCCAAAGGGCGGAGCAATTTTCAAGATTTTAGAAGCAATCATTGGCATTATTGCATTCGTAGCAATAGTTGGACCAATAGCAATAAGCAGTTTTGCAATTGCATCAGAAGCAGTATCATACTCCTTCTGGCCATTCATTGGTGTAATACTTGCAGGTGTATTAGCACTCGTAGTAGTTGTTATAACAATAGTTGGTTCAAGAAAGAGCAATCACAAGACTGTACGTACAAGAACAATAATTGTTTGCGTATTAACATTCTGTTTAACATGTGGACTTGCAGTTGTATTTGACATCGCACTTCCAGACGTACTTGCAAAACTCGCATCTAATACAATTAGATACGAAGAAGTACAAGCAGACCCAATGACACAAGCACAAGCTAATGGTAATCTCGTAAGAGAATATGTCCGTTACAATATGCTCAATGGTAACTATTTCGAAAAAGATAGCGAACCAGCACCTTATGAATATTCTGCAATAGTAGATAAACTCGAAAACATGGCAGATGATGAAAAGGGAAGTATTGGATATTACAAAGCATTAGCACAAGAAGGTGAAGCAGACAGCGAAACAACACCAGTAGGATACAAGATTGACAAGATCATCCAAGGATACAAGGATGCAGAAGCAGCTGGTAAAGATGGCTTAGCAAGTTCATTCAGTATCTTCTCTGGAAACAGAAGTTATGATTACGAATTATATCAATTCGTATATAACTGGTATGTAATGCAAGATTACAAGTTCTCACTTTCTGTAACTGATGCAGGCGGTGAAATCGTTCCACAAATCAGACAAGCAGTTGCAGTTGCAATTACAGAAGAATTAAAGGACAAGCATGCAGAACTCTGTGCACAAGGAATTGAAGGCAACAAGAAGATGAAGGCATTATTTACTGACAACTTCGCACAATTCGACAGAGAAAAATATGTATTACTTGATGCTAACACAATGATTTCTTATGCAACAAGTGGACGTATGACAGTTCCAGTAATCGTAAGATTACTATTAAATGAATCTTATGTACCAGGCCTCTACAAATTCCAAATCTGGGATGCAGATGCAGGTGAATATAAGAGTGTTGCAATGAACTGGACAGTTCTTGATATGAATGGTGTAACAGAGCCTATAACAATTGAAGTCGGTTCACTTTCAGATTTAGTTGCAGGATTAGGATTTGCTGGTCTCGAACCACAACTCTTAGACATCCTTGCTGGACAAGCAGATAATCTCAACGAATTACTCAATGTCCAACTCAAGTGGCTCGTAGGAACCCTTACAGGAACCGCAGACGATATGAAGACAGCAGGAACCTTAACAGTTGTCCCAGAATACACAGATGATGGCAACTTAACAATAGTTGTTATGTCTGAAAACGTAGAAAGAGGTAACTTAGGTTACATGCAAATGGGATGGAACAACAGTGCTGGTGCATTATTTGCAGTAATATCCGTTGTAGCATCTAGATACTTCTTATTCGTATTCGGTGCAATTGCTGTAGCACTTGTGTATGCAGCAGGTCTCTGTGGCGAATATGCAGCTAGAGCAAAAGCAAAGAAAGGCGAAGCAGCTGAAGAAGACAAAGCAGAAGACGAAGGCATTGACTTAACAGAAGAAGAACCTGTTCAAGAAGCTGAAGTTATTGCTGAAGAAGAACCAGTTGTAGTAGCAGAATAATTAATTGCTAACCAAAATAATAAAGGGTGGAGTCAAAAGCTTCACCCTTTAATAATATAAAATATTATTTAAAATTATCCGTTTAAGTTTTTGAAGTTCTTTTTGTTTGTCTTATACAATACCTTAAATACTTCAAAGTTCTTATCATAGACTTT
>CAMZEU010000062.1 GCA_947305865.1 uncultured Clostridia bacterium | reverse complement strand
CCAAGCCATCTTTGATTGATATAGAACATATCACATCTTTCTGCTTCTGCTTTAACTGCTTCTTGAGCTTGTTTCTTTGTTCCAACGAATAATACTGATTTACCTTGGGAAACTACTGACTTAACGAATTCATATGCTTCTTCGACTTTTTGAACTGAGATTGCGAGGTCGATAATGTGAATATCGTTTCTTGTTGAATAAATGTACTTAGACATCTTTGGATTCCATCTGCTTTTTTGATGTCCGAAGTGTACGCCTGCCTCTAATAAGGCTTTCATTGTTGTTACGGCCATTTTAGGTCCTCCTATATTTTGTTTTTTCACCTCCCCTAGTTTCCATGTACAAAAGCCCAGAATGGGAACCTTTTCTACTCCGCTAGAGTGCGCGATTACGTGTGATTATATATTATCTAAAAATAATATGCAATTAAAATAAACTAGATTTTTGGATTTTTTCTAGATTATTTGTTGCCTTCGTCTGGTGTGTTTTCTTCCATAAACTTACTGAATTCAGCAAAAGCTCTTTCAATTTCTGCCTCATCGTCTATGGAAACTATCATATTTTCGTTCTTTCCTTCTTCGATTCTGAAGATATAAACTGCATCTTCTTCACCTTTTTCTGGTTTTGTTGGTAATAGACCAACATACCATTTGCCATCACAATCAAAAGTAGCTAAATGATAGAAATCTTCATCTACATCTTTTTCAATGTTATGAAGTGTGATTATATCTACATCATTTTCATCTACTTCGTTTGTTTCTTCAAAGAAATCTTTCTTTTTTTCGTCTGCCATATTATTTATCTCCTGGGTTGTTTTTCTTAAATGCCATTCTATCTAGATAAGATTGCAAAATAATTGTAGCTGCAAGTTTATCTATAACTTGTTTTCTCTTTTCTCTTCTTACATCTGCCTCTATTAACATTCTTTCTGCTGAAACAGTTGTTAGTCTTTCATCTTGGTATTCAACGTTGAGACCAGATTTTTCTCTTAACTTTTCTCCAAAAGATCTACAAATTTCTACTCTTGGACCTTCTGTTCCATCCATATTTATTGGTAAGCCAATAACAAATGTATCTGCCTCATTTTCTTTTGCAACTTTAATAAAGTAATCCAAGTCTTGTTCTTCACCTTTTCTTACATAGGTTTCTCTTGGATTTGCAATGATATTCATAAAGTCTGAAACTGCTATTCCAATTCTAACATCTCCGATATCTAGAGCTACTTTTCTCATTTTTTATCCTCTTCTATATTGAAGTTCTTTCCTTCTTTTCTTGCTTTTTGTCTTTCTTGTATTGTTTTTTCAAAGCCATGGTCTGTTGGTTTGTAATAAACATCATCCTTTTTATCATCTGGAAGATATTGTTGTTCTACCCAACCGCCAAAATCGTGTGGATATTTATATCCAGAGATCTTTTCTGTCTTGTAATTTGGATCTCTTAGATAAATTGGCACAGATTCGTGTTTAGAATTCTCTACTGCCTCTTTTGCACTATCTAATGCACAAACTACTGTATTAGATTTAGGTGCTTCTGAAACATATATAATTGCTTCTGCGAGAGGTATCCTTCCCTCTGGTAATCCAAGTTTTTCAAAAGCCGTCATTGCAGATGTTGCAACAACTAATGCTCTTGGGTCTGCCATACCAACATCTTCAGCTGCATGTATCATAACTCTTCTACAAATGAGTAAAGGATCACAACCACCTTGTATTAATCTTTCAGCCCAATATAAAGCAGCATTTGAATCACTTCCTCTCATAGACTTAATGAAAGCAGAAATCATGTCATAGTACATAGATTCATCATAACTCAACGCTTTGCGTTGTATGGACTGTTGAGCATCGCTTTCTGTGATATGGATTAATCCATTAGCATCTGGATTTGTAGTTAATACAGCGAGTTCTAGAGCGTTTAGAGCCGTTCTTAGATCTCCGTTTGCTGCCCAACTCCAAAGAGTATAAGCTTGCTCATCAATTTGAAGATTAAATCTTCCCATTCCTCTTTCTTTATCTGTGGCTGCTTGTTTAAGACCTTTAATGATATCTTCTTCTTTTAATCTACTGAATTCAAAGATTCTACATCTTGAAACAATAGCTTTTGTCATGGAAGTATATGGATTTTCTGTTGTTGAACCGATAAAGACTATGTCTCCACTTTCAATTCCTTGTAAAACTGAGTCTGATTGAGCTTTATTCCATCTATGACATTCATCTAAAAGGAGATAGAATTGTGTTCCATACATCTTTTTAGCATTATGTGCATCTTCTATAACCTTCTTTGCTTCAGCAACACCAGCTGTAACAGCATTTAATTTAACAAAGTGACCATCATTTATATTCGCAATAATATTAGCAAGAGTTGTCTTTCCACATCCTGGAGGACCATAGAAAATACAACTGCCAAGTTTATTAGCAGTTACAGCTCTTCTAAGTAACGTATTTTTACCAATAATTTTCTCTTGACCGATGAATTCATCTAGAGTTCTAGGTCTCATACGTTCCGCAAGAGGTTTTAGAGAGTCATTATCTTTGTTAAAATCGAATAAATCCATACATAATAGTATATACTATTCTTCTTCGAATATCAACACAAATTAATCCCAAAATTATTGTCATTTTAGGGAAATCACTATTTTAATTTTTTAAGTTTTTTAGAATTGTTTAGCAAAAATTAATGTAAAAAATCATTTGTATAATCTAATTTTATGATATATAATGTGGCAACAAGATAGCCAGATGGTCGCAGGTCGCAAGACATGAGGAAAGTCCGAGCACTATAGGACAAGGGTGCTGGTTAACTGCCAGTGATGGTGACATCAAGGAAAGTGCAACAGAAAAAAACCGCCTTAATGGTAAGGGTGAAAACGTGAGGCAAGAGCTCACGAGCTATTTGGAGACAAATATGCGGTGTAAACCCCACCCAGTGCAAGTTGTGGGAACTATGAATAGTCCGTTCGTTCCCCTAGAACGCTTGAACTTATTGGAAACAGTAAGTCTAGATAGATGACCATCTAATACAGAACTCGGCTTACAGACTATCTTATATTTAAAAAGTCCACCTTGATTGGTGGATTTTTTATTATGAATAATAAAGGTTTGATTTTATAGTGAGTTTTTGTAATCATTTGCCCACTTCTTCATTTCTTGGGCATGTGGTAATGCGTAGTCTGAATAATTGAGTCCACCAATTAATCTTCCTATCTCTTTAATGTCATCTTCTTCATTTAATGGATATACGTGTGTGATTGTCTTGTCACCTTCAACGTTCTTCTCTATTAAGAAATGTACATCTGCCATTGCAGCAAGTGATGGCATGTGTGTTACGGCGATAACTTGGTGATTTCTACTAATTCTGCACATCTTTTGTGCTACAGCTGTCATGATATTTCCAGAAATACCAGTGTCTATTTCATCAAATACCATAGTTCCTATGGAATCTTTGTCTGCAATGATGTTCTTAAGTGCTAACATAAATCTAGACATTTCGCCACCAGATATGATCTTTGCAAGTGGTTTAAGTGGTTCACCAATGTTTGGAGAAATAAGGAATTCTACTTCATCTCCACCATCACTATTTAAGATATCTGGATCTGTGTAATCTATATCCATAAAGTTAACTTTGAATGTTGTATCACCCATACCTAAATCTTTTAGATTTACAAGTAAGTCTTTTTCAAATTGAGCAGAAATTTTCTTTCTCTCTTTTGTTAACTTTTCACAGGCTGATACTAATGATGAACCAGCTTTCTTCTTGTCTTCTGTAAGTTGAGCAATTCTATCATCTGCATTGGATAACATTTCGTAAGTTTCTTTGGCTTTTTCTAAGAATTTGAAAACATCTTCCTCTGTTGGTCCATACTTTTTCTTTATTTGTCTAACTAGAGTTAATCTATCTTCAAGTTTATCTACTTCAGATTCGCTTAAATCAAATTCAGATATCATATCATTAAGAGTGTCTGAAATATCCTTTAATTCAAGTTTTACAGATTCTAAACGCTCTAAAGATGTTGAAATGTCCTCTCCAAATGTTGAAATATTATTTAAAAATGATATTGCTTGTTTAACTTGTGTAACTGCATTTTGACCATCATATCCATCTAATACATCATAAGATCCTTTTAAGGAATTGATAATCTTCTCTGCATTACGGAATTTATGTCTCTTTTCAATAAGAGTTTCTTCTTCATTTGGTTGTATGTCTGCATGCTCTATTTCATCTATTTGATATTGAATAATATCAAGATTTCTGTCTATTTCTAGAGGATTGCCATACTTATTTAATTCATCCACTATCTCGTGGTATGCATTGTACTTCTCTTCATATTCGGCTTTAATCTTAGGCAAGTTTTCTGAACTAATAGAATCAATTAAAGTCAAATGGTTGGCAACGTTTAATAGTGCTTGGTGTTCGTGTTGACCATGAATATCTACAAGTAACGAAGTTAAGCCTTTGAGCATGAATACAGTAACAAGTTTTCCATTAATCCTGCATTCGTTCTTATTATCTCTCATTTTTCTGCTAATAATAAGAATACTATCTTCCTCTACTCCTAAATCTTCTAGATATTGAGATATTTCTTTTGTGGAATAATCTTCAAATACAGCTTCAACACTTGCTTCATCTGTTCCATATCTAATTAAGGATTTATCAGCTCTTTCTCCTAATACAAAATTAAGTGAGTCTATGATGATGGATTTACCAGCACCAGTTTCACCACTTAAAATGTTGAGCCCGTTTTGTAATTCCAGACTCAACTGTGATATTAAAGCTATATTCTTAATAGATAAAGATTTAAGCATATAATTTACTCTTATAAGAGTAATTGATTAATTTTAGATGCTATTGAAGGAGCATTTTCTTTGTTGTCTACTGCTACAAAAATTGTATCATCTCCAGCAATAACTCCTAAGATTCCTTCGAAGTTTAATTTGTCTAATAATGCAGCTGCCATATTTGCAGAACCTGCTTCTGTCTTGATAACAACAAGGTTTTCTCCATATGTAACATTAAGTACTACACCCTTGAACATGTTATGGAACTTGTCTGTAGCTGAATTGTCTTGGATTTGTTGTGCTACATACTTGTAATGTCTTCCATCTGGTGAAAGAACTTTGATGATGTTCATATCTTTAACATCTCTAGATACTGTTGCTTGTGTTACATTAAAACCTTCAGCACGTAGCTTTGCTACGAGGTCTTCTTGTGTGTCAATATCATACTTAGCTATGATTTCTAATATTTTTAGTTGTCTCGTTGCTCTTGCCATACAACTTCCTCCATTGGGGTTATTCCCCATCTATTCATTTTATTTAATAGTCTATTGTAAAAAGATGCATCCTTTGGTTTGATTAAACAAACGTCTTTTGCATATCTTTTAATAATGATTTCGTCTTTGTCTTCACCAATAACCTTTCCATCTACCATGATTGAAACATTGAACTCTTTGTCTTTTAGACAAATTTCGCTCTTGGATGAAACAACTATAGGTCTAGAATGTAATGAATGTGGACATACAGGATTAATAATAATTGCGTCAACAGATGGAGAAAGAATTGGACCACCTGCAGATAATGAATAACCTGTAGATCCAGTTGGTGTTGCAATGATTATTCCATCTGAATGATATCTGTCTACTGCACTGCCATCTACATATAATGTAGAATAGATTGGAGCTGTGGTTGTTTTTCCAATGAAGATATCATTAAGAGCTGTGTATGTTGTACCTTTGTACTCTACACAAATAACCATACGCTTTTCAAAATTGTCACAAAGAAGAACGTTCACTATGTCCTCTGGCTTGTCTGTTGCATTCATATATGCAAGGAAACCCATAATGCCAAGATTTACTCCGAGTACAGGAATATCTTTCTTTACAGCAAATGAAGCGGTCTTAAGCATAGTGCCATCTCCACCAAATGAAACGATTCTGTCTATCTTTTCATCTGAATCTAAAGAATCTAAATAAATGCAAGTATGTCCCTTCTTTTCTAAAAGGACTTTGATCTTGTTCATTATATCCTTGCTTAATTCTTTGTCTTTTGCGTAAAAAGCAATAACCATAGTAATCTCTCTGTTTCAATTTTTTGTATATTATACAATTAATATGCATATTATACAATAGGAAAAGTACAAATTTCTGTATAAATAATTTATTTAGTAAATTATATGCATTATTACCACAATATATAGTTGTATGCAAAAATTTAGTCCACAATAGGTGTATCTTTAATTGACAGATAAAATACGAAACATTATAATCTAGCCATGATTAATTCGATATTAAATCTTAAACCAGAGGTAACAGGCTCATTAGTTGGCGCAGTTTGTGTCATCATTGTTTGTATTGTTGTTTTGGTATTATTGCTTGTAAAAAAGAGCAAGAACGACTAATTACCCTTCACAAAGTAAGCTAAATATTCAATGTTTTTATTCTCGTAGAAAATAGGAGATGTTGTTATTCCTTTTACTTTTAATCCACTAGCCTCTAAGCAAGCACAGATATCTTCCTTTATTTTTTCATGGATCTTTTTATCTTTTACAATACCACTCTTATTTAGATATTGTTTGCCAGCTTCAAATTGAGGTTTAATTAAAATAACACCTTCTCCGTTATTATTTAAAATCTTATATATAGATGGGATTATTAGTTTAATACTAATAAAGCTCAAATCACAGCATACAAAATCAACTGTTTTTACGTCCTCTGGAAGTTCCCTTAGGTTTTGTTTTATAAACTTAACTTTGCCAGAATCTAGTAATGATTTGTCTAGTGCGCATTCTCCTACATCATAGGCATATACAAAGTTTGCACCATTTCTTAAAAGAATATCTGTAAAACCACCATTTGAGCATCCAAAGTCTGCACAAGTTTTATCTTTAATATTTATATTAAACTCTTCTATTGCTTTTTTAAGTTTGAATGCACCTTGAGATGCAAAAGATTCTTCTAAATTAACTTCAATATTATCCTTTTCTTCAACCTCTAAAGATGTCTTTGAAACTACATCTCCATTGACCTTAACTTTGCCCTTCTTAATGAGTTCTTGAGCATAGGTTCTAGACTTTAAATTGTATATGGAATAAAGGAATAAATCTAATCTCATTCTTCTTCTGTTGTGCCGTTTTTCTTGTCTTCTCTATTCTTTTTAAGAATAGCTCTTTCGCTCTTGGAGAATATTGCACAAATTTTTGCAATGAACATAACGAACTCTTTAGACTTCTCTATAGCCACATTTTTAAGGAACGATTTGCCACCAATTGTTAAAGC
>CAMZEU010000061.1 GCA_947305865.1 uncultured Clostridia bacterium | reverse complement strand
AAATGCACCAAAAAAGATTCTAACACCTGGTAACCTTTGGGCATATGCTCTTGGTTTAATGGGTATTAACTTGGCAATTGGATTAGTTAACAGTTATCAAGCGGAATTCTTCAATAAGATGTTAGGCGCAAACCTAATGATTATTGCAGCAATCATTTTAGTATCTAAGTTCATTTCAATTGTTGCAGACTTTGTAATAGGACACTTAATAGATAACGCAAAGTTCAAGTCTGGTAAGATGAGACCATGGATTATGATTTCAGCCTTCCCACTTGCAGTTATTACTATGCTCTCATTTGCAGCATTTAGGTTCCCAGATACACAAGCTGGAAACGTTGGTATGTATATATACATAACCATCATCTGTATCTTATGGAATATTTCCATGACACTAGCAGATATTCCATCTCAAGGTATACTTGCATTACTTAGCCCAGATGGAAACGAAAGGAATGGTGCAGCAGGTCTTGGTAATACACTTAAGTCCGTAGCGCTTGCATGTTCTGGTGTATTTGCAACAGTTATCTTAATGGCATTTGGCAAAAAGGCATTAGATACAGTTACATATTTAGTCCTTGCCGGTGTTCTTTGTGGTCTTGGATTAATCTTCCAAATCTTAATGTTCTTTAAGACTAAAGAAAATGTAAAGAGCGAAGTACAATCCACAAGCTTCAAAGAAATGTTCAGAGAACTAAGAACAAACAAGCAAATACTTATAGTATTCTTAACATACATCTTAGGCTTCGGAAGAAATATTGCTCTTGGTATTGCAGTTCAAGCAACATACATCTTAATGAGAGATGGTGTAGACCTTTCATTCTTATCCTTCCTAGGATTTGAAGGAAGATTGTATGGCGATGGTATCTCATGGGCTATTGGTATCACTTCTGCAGTCTCTAGTATGATTACAATCGTCTTTAACGCAGCAATCAATAAGAAGCTCGGAGAAAAGAGATACTTCATTTACGCAGGCTTCTACGGCTTCGTAGTGGCACTTGCTTGTACACTTGCATACACACTTTCTCCAGCAGGCTCGTTTGCTAGAGGATTCGGTGCAATTTTAATCTATCAATTCGTATTCGGCTTCGCTTATGGACCAAACGGATTCTTGCCAATGGTTATGACTTCAGACATCGTAGACTACCAAGAGTGGAAGACTGGGAAAAGAACAGAAGGTGCACAATTCGCTATTTTATCTCTCTCAAATAAACTGTCAAACGGCCTTTCTGTAGCAATTGGTATTTTCTTGATGGGTGCAATTGGGTTCAGTGCAGCTAAGGCAAATACCTATATTGAAGGCGATGTTTCTCAGATTTCAGAGTACATTACAGATAGTATGCAAAACAAAGCATGGATTATCTATTTCTTCGTCCCAGGACTCTGTATGTTACTCTCTAGTATCTTAATGTTCTTCTACAAGATAGATGAAAAGACTAAGGTTCAAATGAGGACCGAGCTTGCAGAACGTAGAGCAAAGGCAGCACAAGAGAATGGAGAAGAAACAATTGAAGATGCTCCAATACAAGAAATTGCCGAAGAAAAAGAGGAAGCAATAGAGGAGCAAGTAGAGGAAGAACCTAAAGATGAAGAATAGCTGAATTTCCTTAAATAAAACATGCCCTTTGAGAGTAAAATCTTGGAGGGCATTTGTTTTTATATTTTGGGCAAAAAAATATCACCTTTTCAATAGGTGACACATAGAAATATAGCACTCATTAGTGGTAAAGTAAAGTATTTAGAGGTCAAAAAATTCAAAAAATTAAAAATAAAAAATTCCTTAAAAAAATATTGTTTTTAGGTATTGACAACCTATAAAAATGGTAATAATATTCAAGCATATTTTTTTGTTTTTAGAGCATAAAAACGAGGTATAAAAAAATGAAAGGACAGGATCATCAAACTCTAATAGTTTTGGATTTTGGAGGACAATATAAGGAGTTAATCGCACGAGTTGTTCGTGAATGTAAGGTACACTCAATTATTATCCCTGGTTCAACACCTGTAAAAGAGTTAAAGAAGATGAATCCAATCGGCATTATTTTAACCGGTGGTCCATACAGCGTTTATGATGCAACAGCCCCACATTGTGAGAAAGAATTATTTGATATGAATATTCCTATTTTAGGAATATGTTATGGCATGCAACTTATGGCTTATACCTTAGGTGGCACTGTTTCTCCTTGCAATGTAAGCGAATATGGGGATACAAAGGTTACAGTAACAAAGAAAAATAAGATATTAGATTGCCTTGGTGGTGAAACGATAACACTTATGTCTCATACAGACTATGTTTCTCGTTTGCCAGAAGGTTTTGAAACATGCGCAGTCTCAAGAGACTGTCCAACAGCCAGTATGGCAGATGAGCCTCGAAACCTTTATGCCGTACAGTTCCATCCAGAAGTCGAGAGAACTAAGAAAGGCAAGAAGATAATACGTTCATTCCTTTACGATGTTTGTGGTGCCAAAGGAGATTACAATATGAATGATTTCATTGAGGCAGAAGTAAAGAGAATTAGAGAACAAGTTGGAGATAAGCATGTTGTATTAGGTCTCAGTGGTGGTGTGGATAGTTCTGTAACGGCAGCCATTTTGGCGAAGGCGATTCCAAATCAACTAACATGTATTTTTGTAGATCATGGCATGATGAGACTCAATGAAGGAAACGAAATAGAAGCAGCATTCAAAGATAGAGCATTAAATTTCGTTAGAGTAGATGCAGAAGACAGATTCCTTAAGAAATTACAAGGTATAACAGAGCCAGAGCAAAAGAGAAAGATAATTGGTGAAGAGTTTGTAAGGGTTTTTGAGGAAGAAAGTTCAAAATATGAAGGAAGTTTTCTTGCACAAGGAACAATATATCCAGATGTTATAGAAAGTGGCGCTAATAATAGTGCAACAATAAAGAGTCATCATAACGTAGGAGGTCTTCCAAAGGAAACAAAGTTTATAGGACTTGTTGAACCATTAAGAGGGCTATTCAAAGACGAAGTAAGAAAGTTAGGAAAGAAATTAGGACTTCCAGACGAATTAGTACAACGTCAACCATTCCCAGGACCAGGACTTTCAGTTCGTTGTATAGGGGAAATTACAAAGGAAAAGTTAGACTTACTACGTAAAGCTGATGCAATATATCGTGAAGAGATCAATAAAGCAGGATTGAAATATGACCAATACTTTGCAGTATTAACATCAATGAGATCCGTTGGCGTAATGGGCGATTTCAGAACATACAATTACGTTCTAGCATTAAGGGCAGTCATAACATCAGACTTCATGACATGTGAAAAAGCAAGAGTGCCATATCCAGTACTAGAAAAGGTTACATCAAGAATTGTAAACGAGGTACAAGGTATAGCAAGAGTCGTGTATGACTTAACTGGTAAACCCCCAGCGACAATAGAGTGGGAATAAACTAGAACAAATCAAGTTAGTAATTTTGGAGCACATTCGCCGATTAACCCCGGTTGAGTGTGCTTCTCACTTTTAGAGAGAAGATAAATAAGGAGAGAAAGACAATGAATAACACAAAGTATATTTTCGTAACAGGTGGTGTTGTATCTGGATTGGGCAAAGGAATAGTAATGGCTTCCTTGGGAAGATTATTAAAAGAAAGAGGCTTAAAAGTTGCAGCACAAAAGTTAGACCCATATATTAACGTAGACCCAGGAACAATGAGTCCATATCAACATGGAGAGGTTTTTGTAACAGAAGATGGTGCAGAAACAGACCTGGATCTTGGACACTATGAAAGATTTATAGATGAGAACTTAAATAAATACTCCAACCTTACAACAGGTAGAGTATATTGGAACGTTCTTACAAAAGAAAGAAATGGAGATTATTTAGGAGAAACAGTACAAGTTATTCCACATATTACAAACGAAATTAAAGATTTTATCTTTAAAGTTGGTAAGAAAACCAATGCAGATGTAGTTTTAACAGAGATTGGTGGAACAATTGGTGATATTGAATCTCAACCATTCCTAGAAGCAATTAGACAAGTATCTAGAGATGTTGGTAGAGGAAACTGTTTATATATTCATGTAACATTAGTTCCATATATATCATCTTCTGGTGAGCAAAAGTCCAAACCAACACAACACTCCGTAAAAGAATTAAGAGCAGCAGGTATTTCTCCAGACATTATTGTTACAAGACAAGAATTAGAGATGGATGAAAGCACAAGAAGAAAAATAGCTATGTTCTGTGACGTAAAACCAGATTGTGTTATTGAAGATTTAAATGTAGATACAATTTACGAAGCACCAGTTATGCTAGAGAAGAGTAATTTTAGTGAAGTTGTATGTAGAGAATTAGGTTTATATACATCAAGACCAGATATGAGAAAGTGGTTGGATATGGTATATAGCATTAAAAATGCTACACAAACAGTTAAGATTGCTTTGGTTGGTAAATATGTAAAGATGTATGATACATATCTTTCCGTTGCAGAAGCACTTAGACATGGTGGTATTGAGAACCATGTAAAGGTAGATATTGAATGGGTTGAGTCTGAGGATATAACAGATGAGACAGTAGAGAACCTACTTGGTGGCATAGATGGAATAATTGTTCCAGGTGGATTTGGAGATAGGGGTATTGAAGGCATGATAGTAGCAGCAAGATATGCTAGAGAAAAGAATATCCCATACTTCGGAATCTGTTTAGGAATGCAAATAGCTGTTATTGAATATGCTAGAAACGTCTTAGGATACAAAGACGCAAACTCTGGTGAATTTGCCCAAACAAAGCATAATGTAATAGATTTAATGCCAGACCAAAGAGGCAATGTACCAAAGGGTGCAACTATGAGATTGGGTGGCTATGAATGCATTATTAAGGACAAAACTTTAATGAAGAAATGCTATGGTGTAGACAAGATTGTTGAGAGACATAGACATCGTTATGAGTTCAATAATGACTTCAGAGAAGAGATAGAAAAAGCAGGTATGGATATTGTTGGAACATCTCCAAATGGAGAGCTTGTAGAGGCAGTTGAAATACCTAAAAATGATTTCTATATTGGTGTTCAATTCCATCCAGAATTCAAGTCTAGACCTAATAAGGCACACCCAATATTTAGAGAATTCATAAAAGCAGCAAAGAAGTAGAACAAAGAGTTTAGTTATTCATTTTAATTTGATTAACATTGTATTGTGCGAAAACGCAAGATATTTGGAGGTTTACAAAATGTGCACAATTATGGCGTATAAAGGGACCAAAATCCCTAGTGATATATTTAAAAAAGGATTAGACAAAACAGAGACTAGAGGACCAGATGATAGTAGGATAATTTTGTTTGGAGATATCAAGCTTGGATTTCAAAGATTATCTATTATGGGACTCACTCCAGAGGATATGCAACCATTTGAATTAGATGGAGATTATGTAGTTTGCAATGGTGAGATTTATTGCTTCCGTCCTTTGAAAGAAGAAATGATAAAAGATGGTTATAGATTTGCATCTGACAGTGACTGTGAAATCATTCTCCCGCTATACAAAGAGAAAGGTGTAGAGATGTTCAAGGAATTGGATGCAGAGTTTGCTATGGTTATTTATGATAAAGAAACAGATAACCTTATTGCAGCAAGAGATCCAATTGGTATTAGACCATTATTTTATGGTTATGATGGAGAAGGTGGCATAATATTTGCTTCTGAGGCAAAGAACTTGGTTGGTATTGTAGACGAAGTTAAGGCTTTCCCTCCTGGACATTACTATAAAGATGGCAAGTTCGTTTGCTATAGAAACATTGTGGAAGTTAAGAAGACCACATATGGAACATTGGATGAGGTATGCAAGAATATCCATGACAAGCTAGTTAAAGGTGTAGAAAAGAGACTAGATTCAGATACACCAGTAGGTTTCTTGCTTTCAGGTGGTTTGGATTCATCTCTGGTTTGTTCAATTGCAGCTAAATTACTCGGAAAACCAATAAAGACATTTGCAATTGGTATGAGTGAAGACGCAATAGACCTTAAATATGCAAAAGAAGTAGCAGATTATCTCCATTCAGACCATACTGAAGTAATTATAAACAAAGACATAGTCTTAAAGAGTCTTGAAGAAGTCATCTCAATACTTGGAACTTATGATATCACAACCATAAGAGCAAGTATGGGTATGTATTTGGTTTGCAAAGCAATTCATGAGAAGACAAATATAAGAGTTTTATTAACTGGTGAGATATCGGATGAGTTATTTGGATACAAATACACAGATTTTGCTCCTTCTGCAGAAGAATTCCAAAAGGAAGCTGTAAAGAGAATAAGTGAAATCTATATGTATGATGTTCTAAGAGCAGACAGATGTATTTCTTGCAACAGTTTAGAAGCAAGAGTACCATTTGGAGATTTGGACTTCGTTGAATATGTAATGAGTATAGATCCTGAAATGAAACTAAATAAGTACAACAAAGGCAAATATCTTTTAAGATATGCCTTTAAGGACGGAGATTACCTCCCATATGATATCTTAATGAGAGAGAAAGCAGCATTCTCTGACGCAGTTGGACATTCCATGGTAGACTATCTTAAGCAATATGCTAATGAGTATTACACCGATGAAGAGTATGAAAGACTAAAGAGCAAGTATGAGTTTGCAACACCTTTCACAAAAGAATCTTTATTATATAGAGAAATCTTTGAGAAATACTATCCAGGAGTAGCCAAGACGGTTAAGGATTTCTGGATGCCAAACAGAGAATGGGAAGGATGCAAAGAAGCAAACGATCCATCTGCAAGAGTTCTCTCAAACTACGGAGATTCAGCTAAGTAATCTGCATATAGTTTATTGAGATTTGCATATAAACAGGCAAAAAATATGCAGATGTTTGTAGAATATATGCAGATAAAAAAGAAGGGATAATTGGTATAAGTTGGTCATTTGATAAAGTTTTTAATGACTATTTGCTAATTATCCTTTATAATTAAGCAAATAAATACAAGAGGTGAAATATGCAATTTACTAAAATGGAAGGCGCTGGTAACGATTATATCTACTTTGATTGTATGGCAGATACAACCGGCGAAATGCAAGAAAAGATTATTCCTCATATTGAAAAATTATCAGATAGACACTTCGGAATTGGTGGAGATGGCGTAGTACTTATTTGCCCTTCAAAAGTCGCAGATGCAAGAATGAGAATGTTCAATGCAGATGGAAGTGAAGGAAAGATGTGTGGCAACGCAACTCGCTGTATCGGTAAGTTTATCTATGAAAAAGGATATGTTAAAAGTACGATTTGTACACTAGAGACATTATCTGGCATTAAGATAATTAACCTTAAATTGGATGGAGAAAAGGTTATTGGTGCCACAGTAAACATGGGCAAACAAATAACCAATCCTAAAGATATTCCAATGAATTTAGACCTAGTTAAAGAAGGATATAAAGACTTAGTAGTTGCTATGCCATATACCATCAATGGCAAGGAATATGAGATAACTGGTGTGTCTATGGGTAATCCACATTGCATTATATTCATGGA
>CAMZEU010000060.1 GCA_947305865.1 uncultured Clostridia bacterium | reverse complement strand
ATATATTTGGTCTTCATCCATCTTTTAGCAGGAGCTTCTAAAACCTTTGGAATTGAGCAAATTGAAGTAGACTTAACAGAAGCAAAAGGTGCAGATGTTAATTACGAAGAATGGGCAAATAAGATTCAAACAGAAGTAGAGAAGAATCACGTTGGTGAAAACTACATTCATATTAGTTATATGCAAAAATTGGAAAATTCCAATAATGGTCACATTTCTGTTCAAATTAGATATAGAAACGTTACACCAGATGATGCTGAAATGAACGAAATGAATGAAACAATTAAAGCTCAAATTGCTGAATTGTTAGGAACAGACGAATCTGTTATCACATATGAATCAGTTTCATCTACAGCAGCAAAGAACTTGCTTTCATCAGCTGGTCTTGCAGTAGGTATTTCTGTTGCACTTATCTTAATTTACATTATCATCAGATTCACATTTATGTCTGGTATCGCAGCTATTATCGCTTTGATACATGACGTAGTCATAATGTTCTGTTTAACAGTATGGTGCAGAAATATTCCTATTAACACATCATATGTTGCAGCAATGGTAACTATCGTATCCTACTCAATTAACAATACTATTGTTATTTTCGATAGAGTACGTGAAATTATGAAGCCATTCAAGGGAATGAAGAATATAGACTACAACGCAATTGGTGATGAAGCAATTAAGTCAACAATGAGACGTTCAATCTTCACAACATTCACAACACTCGCAACTGTATTCTTCCTCGCAGTATTAGGTGGAGACAGTATGCAAGAATTCTGCGTACCAATTATTCTTGGTTTAGTTGCAGGTTTCTATTCCTCAATATTCATTGCAACTCCATTGTGGGCAAGAATGAGTTATTCATGGGAAAAGACACTTGAGAAGATTAGAATCAAGAGAGGTATTGAGTCTGAAAAATTTGTATCTGGCGAAACAGAACAAGTAAACCCAAAGACATTAGGAAAGAAGAATAAGGCGGACACTGAGTTAGGTGGAGATAAGCCTTCTTCCGGTGATGTCAAGAAGGCTAAAGCACAAAAAGCGAAGGCAAATACGGTTTATAAGTATAGCAAGAAAAACACACAATTTAAGAAGAAGAAATAATGGATTTTGCCCTCGGAAAACTCGAGGGCATTTTCTACTTAGGAAAGTATGAGTGAAATAGACGTAAGAGAATATTCCAAACAATTAAATATTTCCCAGAGATTTGGTTCTCTTCTTTTAGCACGTGGTTTAGATGATGTTGAGGAAGCAAAGAAGTACTTACATCCATCTATTAGAGATATGCAAGATCCATTCGAAATTAAAGGAATGAGAGAAGCTGTAGCACGTATTAAGAAGGCAATAGAGAATCAAGAAAAGATATTGGTCTTTGGGGACTATGATTGTGATGGTATCTCTGCTATTTCAATCTTAATGTTATATTTACAAGGCAAGACTCCTGTGGATTATTACATTCCAAATAGGAATGTAGATGGATATGGATTATCCTCAACAGCCATAGATAGTATTTTAACGTCTTCTAAGCCATCTCTAGTAATTACTGTAGACTGTGGTATAACATCTGTTGCAGAAGCAAAATATCTTAAAGAACACGGCATAGATATTATTGTAACAGACCACCATGAACCTCAAGATGTACTTCCAGACTGCATTATTGTAGATCCAAAGATTGAGAAGAAGGGATTCTATGATTATTGTGGTGCTGGTGTTGCTCTTAAATTAGTTGAAGGATTATCTTCAAGAGATGAAGTAATACAATATTTTGATATCTGTGCTTTAGCAACAATTGCAGACTTAGTTCCTTTAACAGGTGAAAATAGAATAATTGCATATTATGGATTAAGACAAATTAAGGAAAGACCAAGATTAGGTATAAAGTACTTACTTGGAGAAGAAAAAATCAGCAGTTACGTAGTAATGTTTAGATTGGCTCCAAGAATTAACTCAGCAGGCAGACTAGATTCTGCTATGAAGGTCGTAGATTTGTTTATATCCAAAGATCCTATTCTTTTAAGGCTATTAGTTGAAGAATTAGGAGATGTCAATGCAAGACGTCAAGCAATCTGTGAACAAGTGGTTTCTGAAGCCATGGAAATGCTCAAGAACATTAATTTCAATAAGACTAGAATAATTATCCTTGAAAAGGATGATTGGGAAGCTGGGGTCATTGGAATTGCTGCAAGTAGGATAATGGAAGTATTTAGAAGACCAACCATATTACTTGCTAAAAAAGAAGATGGCTTACTTAGAGGAAGTAGTAGAAGTATTAAGTCTGTTAACATCTTTGACCTTCTCACAAGATTACAAGACTTATTAGCAGCATATGGCGGACATGCACAAGCAGCTGGTGTAACTATTGCTCCAGAGAATTTAGACGAATTCAAACAAAGAGCAAATGATATATTACTTGCAGAGCATGATGATTCGGAGTTCTTAGTAAAAGAAAGTTATGATACAGACCTAGAACTTGACGATACACTTTTAACATTCTCTGAAGAACTAGAATTATTAGAACCAACTGGTTTTGGAAATCCAAAGCCTGTATTTAGAGTTATTGCAGATGACTTTAAGTTCGACAGAATAGGATTTAGTAACCATATTAAGTATGCAAAGGGAGACTATGAAATAATTGGTTTCAACTGCTTAAATAAGATTGGCTCACTTGAAGGCGGAGCAGAGCTTGAGGTTACACTTTCTAACAATATTTACCAGAACAGAGAGTATGCTCAATGTACAATTAAGACGGTTAGAGTTACGAAAGTTAATATAGAAGATGGCAATGCACAGCTTTTGAACATACATCAATTAGGTGTTGCCCAAAAGGCAAATATACCTGTAATTTCTGTTAATGCAGTTAAGGAAAAGATTAATGCAAATTATGGAAATTTATTTGTATGTTTCTCCCAAGGAGATTATAAGAATCTCTTAATGCTTTTCCCAGAAGCAAAGAATTACAATGTCTCCATTGGTGAGTTAATGACACTCAATCCAGAAAACAGTATTCTTATTTGTCCAAAAGCAGATATGGACTTCTCATATTTTGAAAGAGTTATTATTGCAGGAAATCCAATTTCTACAAATTATTTCTCAACAATTCAAAAGACTTGCAAAGAAGTTTATGCTCTAGATGACTACAAGGGACAAAAGATTGTTATTTTGGATTCAACAATTAATGCTGTGTTCTTTGAAATAAAGAAACTATTAACGAGAGGAATGAGACTCAACTCGTTGTATAGTATCTATACAAATGTAAAAAGAAGTGTAAATATTAGTATTTTTACCTTCCAAATCATATATCAAATCTTAACCGAGTTAGGAATTATTACATTCAATGACAAAGGTAGACTTGAAATAAGCTATGACAGAAAAGATAGAAATAGTTCTATCACATACCAAAACACAAGGCCATGAAAGAGTTTGATTACGATGCACTATTAAAAAAGCTCAAGGAAACTTATCCAGACAAGTATCCAGATTTAGAGCGCACATTCTTATTTGCTAAGCAAGCACATGCTGGGCAAAAAAGAGCTAGTGGCGAAGAGTATATTACTCATCCTTGTGCTGTTGTAGATATTCTTGCAGATTTTGGTTTTGATGCTACAACCATCATGGCAGCCTTCTTGCATGATGTATTAGAAGATACACCAGTTACAGCAGAAGAAATAGAAAAAGAATTTGGTTCTGAAATTTTAGAACTTGTTCAAGGTGTAACGAAGTTAGATCATCTAGATTTAGGTACAAATAAAGAAGAAGCCCAAGCAGAAAACTTAAGAAAGCTATTCATGGCAATGGCTAAAGACTTAAGAGTTATTATTATTAAATTTGCAGATAGACTTCATAATATGCGTTCACTAGACTATATGCCTCATGAAAAACAAATAAGTATTTCTAGAGAGACAATGGATGTATATGCGCCTCTTGCTGGTAGATTAGGTATTTCCTTCTTCAAGTGTGAATTAGAAGATTTGGCTATGAAGTATCTCTATCCAAACGAGTTTAAAGAATTAAGCGAGGCAGTTTCTAGAAGAGTTAGTGAAAGAAAAGACTTCCTAGAGACCATTTGCCATCAGATTGAAGACAAACTAAAAGAATTAAATATACACGGCGAAGTTAATGGCAGATTAAAGCATCTCTGGAGCGTCTATAAGAAGCTTAAGCACTTAGATATAGGTATTGAGCAAATCTATGATTTGCAAGCTGTAAGAATCATTGTAGACGACGTAAAAGAATGTTATACATTACTTGGTGAGGTTCATACAATGTGGAAACCAATGCCAGGTCGTGTTAAAGATTATATTTCTGTTCCAAAAGCAAACAACTATCAATCTATTCATACTACAGTTATAACTCAATTTGGTGAAATCTTTGAGATTCAAATTAGAACATATGAGATGCACAAGATTGATGAATATGGTGTTGCTGCACACTGGAAGTATAAAGAAGGAACAACTAATGTAGATTCAGCTCTAGACCAAAAGATTAAATGGTTAAGAGAAATTATGGATTCCCAATCTGACTTAAAGGGTGCTTCGGACTTCATGGAATCTGTTAAAGTTAATGTCTTTGAAGATGAAATATTTGTATATACTCCAAAAGGAACACTTTTAGACCTTCCAATTGGAAGTACACCTATAGACGTAGCATATAAGATTCACTCTGAAGTTGGTAATCATTGTGTTGGAGCCAAAGTTAATAGAAAGATGGTTCCTCTTAATACACAACTTCAAACTGGTGATGTTGTTGAAATTTTAACATCCAATTCATCAGCAGGTCCATCTCTAGACTGGTTGAAGTTTGTTATGACAGCTCAAGCAAGATCTAAGATTCGTTCATTCTTCAAGAAAGAAAACAAAGAAGAAAATATTAAACGTGGACGTGAAATGCTTGAAGTTGAAGCAAAGCGTAAAGGATATAAGCTTCCAGAATTATTACAACAAACAGATGAACTCAATGCTATTTTCAAGAGATTAACAATTGGAAGCATTGAAGATATGTATGCACAAGTTGGTTTTGGTGGTGTAACAACTGCACAAATTCTAAATAAGCTCATAGATTCATTTAAGAAGAAGCATGTTACACAAACAATAGAAGAAATTGAAACTATTGCAGAAAAAGACAGCCCATCTCTTGCAAGAAAGATGAAGAAGAGAAGCCTAAGCGGTATTCTTATTTCTGGTTATTCAGACTTCTTTGTACGTATGGCAAAATGTTGTACTCCAATTCCGGGAGATGACATTATTGGATTTGTTTCTAGATCTAGAGGTGTAATTATTCACAGAAGGGATTGCAAAAACATAGAAGATTTAGAAAAAGATAGATTTGTGGATGTAGAATGGGATATTGCTACATCAGATAGTTATGAAGCAACACTTAAACTTAAGACTGAAAACAAAGGTGGTTTACTTGCAAGCATAACAACAGTTATTTCAAATATGAATATTTCCATTGCTGGAGTTACAGCAACAACAAATAAAGATGGCACAGCAGATATTATTATATCTGTTGATATCCATAGTTTAGACGAAGTTGAGACACTAATGAATAAACTTAATGCTTTGAAGGGAGTTATTAGTGTAACAAGATGAACATATATACAATCCAAACAACACCAATTGAAACAAACACATACCTCGTTACTAATGGCAAATTAGGCTTTTTAGTTGATCCTGGTGGCGATGAGGACAAGATTGATAAAATCATACATGAAGCAGGAGATGTCTCAATAGAGGCCATTTTATTAACTCATGCACATGCAGACCACATTGGTGCCGTGAAGTATTATAAAGATAAAGGTGCAAAAGTTTATTTACACAAAGCAGATTTAGAAAAAATAGGCTCATTCAAGAATTATGGCTTTGCATTAGGTATTAAAGTGAAACCATTTGAAGTAGATGTAGTTCTTGAAGGTGGAGAAAAACTAAATGTTGCAGGACTAGATATTTCTGTAATACATACACCAGGCCATTCTAAAGGTGGAGTTTGTTATGTTGTAGAGGATAGTATATTCCCAGGAGACACAATTTTTGCTGCTTCCTATGGAAGAGTAGATATGTATGATGGAGATTTTAACGAATTAAAAGACTCTATAGAGAACAAGTTGTTTACTCTTAAAGGAAATTATAAGTTATATCCTGGACATGGCCCAGAAACAAGTCTAGAGCTTGAGAGAAATGCTAATCCAATTTGTTGGTGAGAAATGATTAAATTAGAACTAAACCCAGTTAAATACGAAAATGATTTGCTTGAACTTATGAGAATGTTTGAGCAATTTACGGATATGGATGTTGATATATCTATGTCTTTTGAATATTTGAATGGTGTTTTAGAGGTTAAGATAAAGGCATCTACTTTTGAAAACTTTATAAAAATATATAGATATCAATATGAAGCCAACTCAGAACTTGAGTTTAAGAGACTAGAGAAGAGATATCTTAAGATGGCTTTATATAAAGTTGTTTCTTTCATTACAGGGGTAAATCTTCCATATGGATGTTTAACTGGTATAAGACCAACCAAGTTATATAGAGAGTTTGGAGAGAAAGCAGATGAAGTATTCACATATGATTTCAATGTGTCTTACGAAAAATTAAAGGTAATTAAGGATACAGTAAATACTCAAAATACAATTAAGAACAGAAATAATGACAAGATGGATTTCTATGTTCACATTCCATTCTGTCCATCTCGTTGTGCATATTGTTCCTTCATTTCAACACCTATAAATAAGCAAAAAGCAATACTTGAAGAATATACAGAAAAGCTCATCAAAGAGATTAGATTGATGAAGAGATATATTCGTGAAAACAAGATAAAATTAAGATCTATTTATATAGGTGGAGGCACTCCAACATCACTCCCAATTGAGCTCTTAGAGAAGATATTAAAGACACTAAATATGAGAGTAAAAGAATTCACAGTTGAGGCTGGTAGACCAGACACAATTAGTGAAGAAATGGTTGAATTACTCAAAAAATATAAAGTAACTAGATTAAGTATTAATCCACAAACATTTTTAAATAGAACTCTAAAAGCAATAGGAAGAAAGCATACAAATCAGGATACAATTAGAGCATATAATCTGGTAAAAGATAAATTTGATATTAATATGGATCTTATTGCTGCACTTCCAGGAGAAAGTCTAAAAGACTTTGAGAATAATGTAAAGAAGGCTGTTAAGCTCAATCCGGCATCTATTACAGTACATACTTTATATATTAAAGCGGGCAGTGAATTAAAGGTTTCAGGCTATGATAATAATGAAAGAAACAATGAGGTCTTTAATATGATTAACTTCTCATTTAAGTTCTTAGAAGAAAATGGCTACAATCCTTATTATATGTACAGACAAAAGTACACAGCTGGCTCATTAGAAAACGTTTCTTATGCCAAGCCAGGAAAGGAATGTGTATATAATGTAGACATCATGGAAGACGATACATCTATCATTGCTTGTGGTGCTGGATCAAGTTCAAAACTTATTAAAGAAAGAGATTTAATTGTACGACAATTTGACTTTAAAGAACCAAAAGAATACG
>CAMZEU010000059.1 GCA_947305865.1 uncultured Clostridia bacterium | reverse complement strand
TCATAGTTTGTAAAGATCTTCTTTAGTGCAGGAGTTGGATTATCTAATATAGCTTCAAACAAATGTTCTACACTAACAAAAGAGTCTCCATCTCTCTTCATAAACTTCTCTGCATTTGCAAGAATAAGAGATGTGTTTGTAGAAACATATAATTGTCCGTCTCCATCTCCACTAACAGAAACCTTAGGGAATCCATTAATGATATTCTCTATTTCTCTTTCAATTGCATTAACATTGCTACCACATTTTTCTATAATATTTCTAACTAGTCCTTCTTTATCTTGAATTAAAGAATATGCAAGATGCTCTGGCTTTAACTCTTGGTTTTTATTCTCAAGGGCTATCATCTGTGCATTATTAATTGCGGATAAAGCTTTCTGTGTAAACTTGTTTGTATCCATAATATTCATCCTCCTATTATGTATTAGCACTCTTTGTGTTATTTTGTTAGCACTCTCAATGCTTGTCTGCTAATATTATAGTATGTTTATTCTAGATGTCAAGCATAAAAAAAGAAAATCCCAAAATTAATTGAGACTTTCTTGTATTTTTTAAATTTATAATTTAATTATTTTTGAGACATTATTTCTCTTGCCATTAATACACCCATTACAGAAGCCATCATCAAACCTCTTGTCCAGCCACTTGAATCTCCTAAACAATGTAAGTTTTTAACGGAAGTTGTTAAATGTTCGTCCATTTTAATCTTATTTGAATAGAATTTAAGTTCTGGTGAGTACAATAATGTTTCGTATCCTGCAAAGCCTGGAACAACCATATCTACCATTTCTATGAACTTAAGAATGTTGGTCATGCTTCTATATGGGAATGCAGCTGTAATATCACCTGCAATAGCATCTTTAAGAGTTGGTCTAACATTGGATCTATCCAATTCTCTTTGCCATGTTCTCTTTCCAGCCATTATATCTCCATATCTTTGAACCATAATCTTTCCAGCACCAAGCATATTGGTTAATTGTCCAACTTTAATAGCATACTCAATTGGTTGCTTAAATGGTTCAGAGAATCTGTGTGAACAAAGAATTGCAAGGTTTGTATTTGGGCTCTTTAAATCTTTAAAGCTGTGTCCGTTTACAACTGCAAGATTGTTGTCATAGTTTTCTTGTGCAACGAATCCGGATGGGTTTTGACAGAATACTCTAACCTTATCTTGATATGGCTTTGGGAATCCAACGAGTTTGCTCTCATATAATGCTTCGTTGATGTCTTCCATAACTTCATTTCTAACCTCAACTCTAACACCGATATCTACGATTCCTGGGCCATGGTCTACATTATATGTAGAACAAATCTTTTCTAACCATTCTGCGCCTCTTCTTCCAGTTGCAATAATGGTCTTGCCAGCATATATCTTTTCTGCTTTCTCACCTTCTCCAATGATGATACCTTTACACTCATTGTTCTCTAAAATAATATCTGAACAAGTTGTGTTAAAGAGCATCTCTACACCATTGTCTAGAAGGTATTTTTCAATGCCATAATATATCTCGTGTGCCTTTTCTGTTCCCATATGACGGATAGGACAATCTACAAGTTTTAATCCTGCTGCAATTGCTTTCTTACGAATAGCTTTTACTTTCTCTTCGTTTCCTAATCCTTCAATGTGTGTATCTGCACCAAAATCTAAATAAATTTGGTCTGTGTAATTAATTAATTCTTGAGCAAATGAATGTCCAATTAATTCTGGGAGTTCACCACCAACTTCCTCACAAAGAGATAATTTCCCATCTGAGAAAGCACCTGCTCCAGAGAATCCTGTGGTGATATTACATGGAGAACAGTTTACACATACTCCAGTTTCTGCCTTAGGACAATGTCTCTTTTCTACTGCCTTTCCCTTCTCAACTATGAGAATCTTATCTTTTCTGCCATTCTTAATTAATTCAATGGCGGTAAAGATTCCAGCTGGACCTGCTCCAACGATACAAATGTCATATTGTTTCATAGACACCTCTTCTTGCTAATTTTGCTACGAGTTTTAATACATTGTGTTTCTCGTGCCTTACGAATTATAAATGTGAATGATGCTTTTGTCAATAGTGATTTTTAAAATTATAAATATAATTTTGAGTATTCTCTCACTTGTTCACAAAGCCAATCTATCATTGTACCACTAGATACTAGTGTAGAATGATTTTCACCTTCAAATACTCTAGATTCGTTTGGTACACCCTTCTCATCTAGTTTTGCTTTAAAGTTTGTATAACATGAAAGTGGAACAAGCATATCATTTTGAGTTGTGAAGAATGGACCCCATGGATCATCTCCAGCATTTGGTTCTCCATATGCATATGCCATAATAGCTGGAATTGAGTTTTCATCAACATAGTCCATAGCTGAATAATGAGATAAGACATCCATTATATAGTCTATATCCTCCAAGTAATCTTTATCCTCATCATACTCTATGCCAACAACACCACAGAACATCTCCATAAAGAGCTCTATAATATCTCCGTAGTCTTCTTTGCAATTATTAAATGCATTTACATATCCTTCATCTGCAACATTAATAGGACCAACTATATCAATTTCAAATCCAATCTTGAGTGGAAGTACATTTGCTGCTGAATATCCATACCATGCAGATAAATGTCCACCTGCGGAATATCCTGCTATAGCAATCTTATCTACATTAATACCATTTAGTGGTAAGAACGAATTAAGATATGCCATCATAGCACCTATGTCATGGTATTGATCTAAAACAGAGACTTCCATTCCAGCAAGTTTATATTCCATACTTATTACAATATTTCCATCTTGAACTAATGCTGGGACTAAAGCACTATATGCTTCAGACTTGCTGCCCCATACCCATGCACCACCATGAATATATAGAATTACAGTTTCTTCTCCTGTTATATCTTTTAATGGTTTTGGAAGGAATATATCAAATAATTGGTTACTACCATCTTTATAATCCAATCTATTTCCGTATGCTAAATTTTTATATGAAGTTTGAGTATCATCTGTTAATTTTTCTGCTTGGGTAGTTACAAAGTAACTAAAAGATGTTTTCAAACCATTTGGAAGCGTTACATTTGCCTCTACCATTCCTTTGCATTCATCTGTGGAAAAGCCTTCAATTACAACACCTTCATCTTTAATTCCAATGGTGTTTTCTTTCCCATCTAATTCATATGTTATATATGCATCTTCATCTATTTCATCATTAAGAGAATATATTAGTTTATCACTATGATATACTGCATCTTTAGGAGTAGGTGTAGGATTATCTTCTTTCTTTGTACAAGATACACATGTCAAACAAATAGCTAATAATAAAATTAAGCAAACAAAAACTAGACTCTTTCTATTCATTTTCTTCTCCTTTTAATAGAGCACCACATATTGGACAGAATTTCTCTTTGCCAGTGTAATCAATTTCTGCACCACACTTAGGACAAATGATCTTATCCTCTACCTTCTCTTCTTTTATTTCATCTATATCTTTTTCTAATAGGTTCTTATTTTTGCAATAATTAACCATCTTATTAAAAGCATCTTCACTCATATAGAGTTTATCCATAAGAATTGCTGTATCTGGTATACCATCTTCGTTAACAAGCCTTACAAATTCTTCGTACTTAATATAAGTTTTGTAATTCAGCTTTGCAGAAGGTGCGCCATACATACCCACGAGCGCACACGCAATACCTATTATAATTAAAGGAATGGCTAGTCCCATTATCTTTGCAAGTGTTAATACAAGAACTCCAGCTAGCAATAATAAAATTCCTAAGCCTAAAATACAGGACAAAAAAATAAATGTCTTAAAAGACTTATTCTTAACTTTAGAAAATTGCTCGTTCATTCCCTTATCCAAAAAAGTTTAAACGTTCTTATACATCACAATTTTATACTTACTTGCTTCCTTCTGTTTCTTTGCTAGAGAATAAAAATAAGCCTCTGCTTTCTCTAGTGCAGATTTGGAAGAGCTTTCATCTATCATTGTGCTCTTAAGAAAGGATTTGTTTCCTCTTTTAAATATTGCATATACCTTAAACTTCATACGTACATTATTTATCTAAAAGAAAAAGATGTCAAGAAATAAAGATTTTGCTACCTTAAAAACTGTCAAAATTGCATAAAATTGTAAAAATGCATAAAAATAGGGGTAAAAATGCATAAAATTAATATTTTTTGCAAATTTTTTAAATTTTTATAAATTTTTACTTGCATTTATACAAAAACCGTATTATTATACAACCAATCTAACAAAATCATAGGAGACACAATTATGAAAAAAATTACTAAGATTATCGTTTGTATAGCAATTATCGCTATCATGGCAACAGTAGGAGCAGTAGCTTTTACAGCATGTAATAAAACATCAGATAAAACTTTGACAGTTGCAACTAATGCAGCATTCCCTCCATTCGAATTCAAAGATGGTGATGCATTCAAAGGAATTGATATGGACATCATGGCAGCATTTGCAAGTGACAATGGCTACACACTCAAGATTGAAGATATGGAATTCGATTCAGTAGTAGCATCTGTTGGAACAACAACAAAGATTGGTGCAGCTGCATTAACAGTTAACGAAACCAGAAAGAAAACAGTTAACTTCTCTACATCATACTACAATGCTTCACAAAAACTTATTGTAAAAGCAACAGACACAACATTCGACGGATTAACAACAGTTGCACAAGTTGAAGCAAAGCTTGGTGATTATGCAGCAAACACAAAGATCGGTGTTCAAAACGGAACAACAGGCCTCTACTATGTAGAAGGTGATGAAGACTGGGGATTTGATGGATTCACAAACTTAAAGGCAACAGGATACACAACAGTAGCACTTGCAGTTCAAGACTTAATCGCAGGCAACGTAGCAGCTGTAGTAGTAGATGAAGGTCCAGCATCAGTTTTAGCATCCAGCAACTCTAACATCAAAGTTATCAATGTTGCACTCACAGAAGAAGAATATGCATTCGCAGTAGATAAAGCAGATACAGAATTATTAAACACATTGAATGCATGGATCGCAGCAAACCAAACAAAGATTAACGCAATCATTTCTGAATACTTTGGTGCATAATAACTAATTATGGATGCAGCATGGCAAGTATTTATTAAACAATTCGTCACTAAAGGCGGATACCACGGTGTCTTAGACGGCCTCGGAGTAACAGCTCTGATAGCCGTCTCTGGCCTTGTTATAGGTATGGTTGTTGGAACTATAATAGCTATCACTAAAGTCGTTCCTAAATACAAATTCTTACCTAAGTTCTTCTCCGTTACTAGTGATATATACACTGGATTCTTTAGGGGAACTCCTATTGTAGTCCAGTTACTTGTTACGTACTTCGTCATCTTCCCAGCACTAGGATTAAGAGTTGACAAACTTCTTGTAGCAATTATTGCTTTTGGATTAAACTCAGCCGCCTACCAAGCTGAAATAATGCGTGCAGGTATCATGAGTGTAGATAAAGGACAAATGGAAGCTGGTCGTGCTTTAGGTTTATCCTACTCTGCAACCATGTTGAAGGTTATAATCCCACAAGCAATTAAAAACATTCTCCCTACACTAGGAAACGAATTTATTCTTTTGATTAAGGATACATCTGTTGTAAGTTTTATAGCTGTTGTAGACTTAACAAAGGCATTCAGGAGCATAGCAGACGCCACATATGAATATATCATTCCTTATATAATTCTTGCTCTGTTCTACCTAGTTCTTGTTATTATAATAACAATCCTTGTAAGATTACTAGAAAAAGCACTCCAAAAAGAAGGGAAAGTAGTGAGATTAAACAAGAATGATGACTGGAGATCCAGGCTTGGGAAGATGTTCAAAGGAATAAAATAGGAGGAACTATGGGATTAATAGATGTTAAAAACTTAACAAAGAGTTTCGGAGACCTCCTAGTTTTGGACAATATTACTGAAACAATTAACGAAGGCGAAAAGGTTGTTATTATTGGGCCATCTGGTTCAGGTAAATCCACTTTTTTAAGATGCTTAAACGTACTAGAAGACCCAACATTCGGACATATTTATTTTGATGGTGTAGACCTTGCAGACTTAAAGGTAGACATTAATGAACACCGTCAAAAAATGGGTATGGTTTTCCAACAATTCAACCTATTCAATAACATGAATGTATTGGATAATATTACACTTGCCCCAATATTAATTAACAAGAAAAAACTAAAAAAACAAAAGCTTCAAAAAATCTTCTTCCCTATCCAAAATAGTATTGCTAAGTTCTTATTAAAGAACTTCAGTGCAAAGATAGACAAGAAGAAAGCAGAAATACAAACGAAAATAGACAATATAAATAATGAGCTTTCTAGCATAGAAGAACAATGGCTTGCAACAAAGCAAATCGTCCAAATTGAAGGAAAAGATTATGCAACTTATGACCATGTTCTCACAAAGCAAGTTATTAAGTTAAACCAAAAGAAAAACAAGCTTGAAAGTAACAAGTCTAGCATTGGAGAAATAAAAACTAGAGAGGTTATGGAACTCCCATTCTCTTCTAAGAAAGAAATCATAGACAATGCTAAGGCAGATGCCCTAGATCTTCTCAAAAAAGTTGGACTTTCAGACAAGGCAGAGGCATTCCCTTCTTCACTTTCAGGTGGACAAAAACAACGTGCTGCTATTGCAAGAGCATTAGCAATGAAGCCAAGAGTAATGTTATTTGACGAACCAACCTCTGCTCTAGACCCAGAAATGGTTGGCGAAGTTTTGGAACTCATGAAGAAACTGGCAGAAACTGGCATGACAATGGTTATCGTTACACACGAAATTGGATTCGCAAAAGAAGTTGGTACAAGAATTCTATTTATGGCTCAAGGTGGAATACTAGAACAAGGTACTCCAGATGAGGTATTTAACCACCCTCAAAACCCAAGACTAAAAGACTTCTTATCCAAGGTCTTAGCACAATAAAAATAAGCCAGAGGTTCGCCTCTGGTTTTTTCAACATTGACTAAATTTTAATAAATATTTATAATTTTATTAACATTAATCTTTTAAGGTTATTTAACTTGAGGAGGAATTTATGAAAAGTAATTCAAAATCCGTATCAAAAATTTTAGTATGTGTTTTGTTAGTTGCTCTTCTCGTTATTGGAACATTTATGTTAGTTGCATGTAATAAAAAGAAAGGCGGTTCCACTGCCCCATATACATCAACAGATCCAGTAACAGGACAAACTGTTCTTAATTTGGACAATGTGCCAGTACAAGCTTCTGCAACACTATCTGAATCTTACACAGATATTACAATGGATACAAAGTATATTAGTATGGGAGAATCAATATCTGCACCAAATGGTTTAAAAGTCATCGTTGTTAAAGATTCAACATCTACAGATACAAACGGAAATGTTTATTATCTCTATGATATCTACAACAAGAGAATTATTAACCAAGACATTCCATTCGCATATTATTATACAGACTCATATATGAGTTATGGCAATAACTATAATGATAGAGTTTATTATTTTAGAGTTGGTCATAAGAATGATACATCTTCTTCTTGCAGTGCATACTCAATAGACCTTTATGGAAACATTATGGCAGTATATACTGGTGCAATCACTAGCAATTATCAATTGTCATATACAGATGCATTAACTCCAACATATAATGCAACAAAGAAAACTGATGCAACATTTGGAGACTACATTGTTGTTACATACAAAACAATCTCTGAAACAAAACAATATAGAGTAAGCGTTGAAGACTACTCACGTGAAG
>CAMZEU010000058.1 GCA_947305865.1 uncultured Clostridia bacterium | reverse complement strand
ATTGATGAAGAACTAGCTGAAGGCAAAGTTTCTGCTATTCATACTAGATTCCCACCAGAACCAAACGGTTATCTTCATATCGGTCATGCTAAAGCAATATGCATTAACTTTGGTCTTAAAGAAGAATACAAAGGCAAGTGCAATTTGCGTTTTGATGACACAAACCCTGTTAAAGAAGATACAGAGTATATGGATACAATCCAAGAAGATATTAAATGGCTTGGCTTCCAATGGGATGAATTAAGATATGCATCAGATTATTTCCCAAAGATGTACGAATGTGCTGTAAAACTTATTAAAGACGGCAAAGCATACGTAGACGATTTAACGGCAGACGAAATCAAGGACTCTAGAGGAGACCTTTATAAACCAGGCATTGAAAGCCCTTACAGAAATCGTAGCATCGAAGAGAACCTAGATTTATTCGAAAGAATGAAGAATGGTGAGTTTGAAAACGGTGCAAGAGTATTAAGAGCAAAGATAGATATGGCTGCAAATAACATTAATATGAGAGACCCTGTTATTTATCGTATTAGCCATACATCACATCCACACACAGGCGACCAATGGTGCATATATCCAATGTACGACTTCGCACATCCAATTGAGGATGCTATTGAAGGAATTACTCACTCATGCTGTTCTCTTGAATTTGAAGACCACAGACCACTTTATAACTGGGTTGTAGAAAATACAGGTTTCCCAAAGCCATTACCAAGACAAATTGAGTTTGCAAGATTAAATCTTACACATACGGTTATGTCTAAACGTTTCTTAAAGAGATTGGTAGACGAAGGTATTGTATGGGGGTGGAACGATCCAAGACTTAGTACATTGTCTGGTATGAGAGAAAGAGGATACCCACCAGAAGCAATCAGAGACTTCTGTTCAAGAATAGGCGTTGCCAAAGCTGTTAGCGAGGTAGATATTGCAATGCTTGAACATTGTGTAAGAGAGAACCTCAACGAGAATGCAACAAGAGTTATGGTTGTTACAAAACCTATAAAGCTTGTTATAGATAATTACCCAGACGGAAAAGAGGAAGATGTATTTATAGATAATAATCCTCAAAAACCAGAAGAGGGCAAACACGTATGTAAGTTTGGTAAAGAGCTCTATATCGAAGAAGATGACTTTATGCTAAACCCACCACCAAAGTACTTCAGAATGCAAGTAGGTGGAATAGTAAGATTAAAGGGTGCGTACATAGTAGAATGCACAGGCGCAGATGTAGACGCAGACGGAAAGGTAACATGCGTACACGCTAAATTCTTAGAAGGAACCAAGTCTGGTGAGCCTAACTCCAATATGAAAGTTAAGGGTACAATACATTGGGTAAATGCTAATGACTGTAGCGATGTTACTCTTAATATGTTCGACTACCTTATCTTAGATGGAGAAGGAGACTTTATGGATAGATTAAATCCAAACTCTCTAGAAGTATTATCATCAAAGGCAGAAAAATATTTGGATACTGCTCCTGTTGGTACTAGATTCCAATTCATGAGAGAAGGCTATTTCATAAAGACCAAGAAAGCGGATACATATAACTCAATTGTGCCTTTGAAAGACTCATTCAAGATGTAAAAATAATATCAAAAATTAACTTTATTTAACATAATCGGCATTTAAAGTGCCGATTTTGTTATTTTCTCAAGGAAATATCCAAATTTTTGCTTTTTTATTGTCTTTTTACACGTGCGCATATATAATTAATAATAGACTAGTAGAGTTAATTATCGGAGGAAACACATGTTAAAATGCAAAGTTTGTGGTAACCCTGTATCTCCAGGTATGGCATATTGTCCTAGCTGTGGTGCAGATGTTATTAGAAGTTATGAAGCGAAGTGTCCTAAGTGTGGCACTATCAATCCTGCTGGCAGTAGATTCTGTGCTACTTGCGGCACTATCTTAGAAAGTTTACGTAAGCCAAAGTGTGCTATATGTGGTGCCGAGAATATGCCTGGCGCCAAGTACTGTGTTTCCTGTGGTGCTCCTATTGTTATGGAAGAAGATACTCACTCTACTGACGACTTCCTAGCTATGCAAAAGGTAAAGCGTAGCCTAGATATTTTAGAGAAAGAAAGACTAGAAGAAATAGATAAAGAGATAGCAAAGAAAAGAGCTGAATTCGAAAATACTAAAGAAGCATTTGTCTCCGAGATGCAAGAAAGAATTCACAATGCAGATGACGAACTCAATAAGAAGGCAGAACTATTAGACGAATATAGAATGAAACTTAATGAGTTAGGTCCAGAAGATGTTGCTCAATTAAAGAAATTATCTCAAGCATTAAAATCATATGCAATATATTATTCAGACCCAAGCAGTGCGGTATCAGATGAAAGTTATGAAGGTCAAACATATGTGTGCCCTGTATGTGGAACAATAAATCCACAAGACATAGCCGCATGTACACACTGTGGCAGAAATAAAGCACGTAGCATTATTCTTTTAAATAAAGGTAAGATTTCCCAAGCAAAAGCAGTAAAGAGAAAGATAGACATTATTAAGGCACCTCAAGCAGATGTGTCTCCAGATCCTAATCCAACATTTGCTGAATTTGCACAAGGAAAGTTTGAGCCTGTAGATATGGATACAGATGTCCCAACACCAAGCGCTCAAATGCCACAAACGAATATGCCATATGGAGCACCAGGAATGCAAAATGGTGGTCAAAATATTGGATTTAACAATTATCCTCAAGGCAATCCATATATGTACTATGGAAGAGACCCATATCAAATGCCTCCAATATTGCAACCTGTAGCATTTGTTCCTTATGTAACACAAGAACAACCACTAATGCAGTACACTCCTGCAGATAGTTATAATAAGCAAAAAGTAACAGTAAAACCATTAGAGCAAAATGGACAAAACATACAATCTAATGGGGCAAAAGAAGTAAAACCAGACGATAGCGAGATTTAAGCATGTACGACGATTACGATCCAAGTGAAGATCCATCTGTTATAGTCCCCGTGGATGAAAACGGATTAAGGTTAGCACCAAATCCAGTAAAGAAGAGTGATACCAACATTCTTCCTAAGGCAGTGCAACCTTTTGAATTCCAACCTAGACTTAAACCTATGTCTGGTCCAGATGGTACTTCCTCTGGCTCTACTATAGATGATTTCCAACCTAAGAAGAGAGATCAGAGTAAGAGAGTTAGAAGAACCAAGAGAAACAGAAACATTTTTTCTGGAGTAATAATGTTGTTCGTAACTGCAGCTGTTGCAATACCATTTGTGCTTGGTGCATTTGGAGTAAAACTAAACAATCCAATTATATATTCATATAGCCAATATAACGTAATTGGAGCATTAATAGATGCTATCGAGGCAACAATACATAAGACGGAAGATATGAAGGTTGTATGGTTCGGTATGATTCCATACTTAATATTATTACTTGGAATGTTTGGTCTTCTTGCAAACCTTATAAAATCCTTTATGGGAATATTTGGAGCAGTAAGACCTATAAGATATGTGGCATCTGCAATCTTCCATCTATTAACCGTAATCATAGTGTTTATTATGGCATTAATAGGAGTAGATGCAATTGGAGTACAAAGAATAGACTTCATGCAAGATTTTATCTTTAAGATACAGGAGTCTGAATACTTTACATTATTAGCATTGGCAGTAATTAATTTGCTAATAGCGATAATACTTAGAATAGCAAATCCAGATAAATCTGGATACCTAAAACGTGGGGTATAACCTAAATAGAGAGGTAACGTATGGCAAAAAAGAGCAAGAAAAAAGAAGAGTTATTGAGATTACAGGAGCTCGAAGAACAACAAAGACGAGAAAAAGAGCTAGAAACAGAGGCTTATAGTGAAGCAACTCCGGATGCTGGTATGGAAACAACCTTTACGAAAGTTGTTGGAAGTGGCGGCCCAGTACCAATTGTTGCACCAAAACATACTACAGTACAATTACAACCTATCATTGTACCATTGGCAGTAGTTCCATATATGTCTTCAGATTCAGACGTACTTAAGACAGAGGGTAGACCAGGAGAAGGTTCTGGTTATGAATCTGCTAGATATGCTGGTGAAGGTTCTTCAGCTGAGTTTAGAAAGGTTGAACAACAAAATATGGCTAAAGCAAAACAAAAAGCTAAAGTTAGAAAACGTTTATTATCTCTATTTACTCTTGCATTTGCTCTTGTGGGAGTTGCATACTTCATTCTTGCTCACTTCGTACCAAATATCTTTGCTGCTTTAGGGGAAAATGCCCTAGATCCAATTGGAGATTTAGCAAGCTGGGTAAGCGGAGACATTTCTCCATCTATAGACCAAATAATATATATTATATTATACATGGTATCTTTTGCTGCTTGTGGCTTAACCGCACTAGGTACATTTATAGGATTACTAAGCGGCAGATATTCAGGTGGATTGCATGTTTGCTTTGCATTACTTGCATTTATTCCAACATTAGTTGCAATAGTTATGTATGTTGCAAAGAATACATTCAACATCTCTGCAGATGCTATAAAGATATTTGTAGCAGCACTTACATTTGTAAAACTTATGTTCATCATTATCCTTGCTGCAGTAAATCGTAAGAAGGAAGATGATGCTGAGGAAGAATTAGAAAGAACTTCTGCAGTTATCTAATATGGCATTGAAATTCATCTCTTTTGAAAGTGGTTCCAAAGGAAATTGTTCCCTTGTTATGTCGGATAATACGGCTATTTTGATTGATGCAGGTTTAAGTCCAAGAACACTTAAGTGTGAGCTCGGAAAACTAGGCTTAACTATGTGCGATTTATCAGGTGTATTAATTACACATGAGCATAGCGACCACATAGCCTGGGTAGACAAATATTCAGAGGTGATGGATGTATATTCCACAGATAAAACAATAAAAAGCATAGTTGATAAGTCAAAAAAAATACTTAATGTGGGAGAAGTCTTTAATTTTATGTTTGGTTTTGATATCGGAGACCTTCACATAAACCCGTTTTCTATCTCCCATGATGCTGTAGATCCAGTAGGTTATTCTATTACACAAGACGATAAGAAAATAAGTATAGCAACAGACTCTGGATGGGTTACAAAGGAGATGTTTGATAACATTAAAGACAGTAATATATTGTTGCTAGAAGCTAACCATGATATAGATATGCTTAAAAAAGGAACATATCCATATTGGCTTAAGCAAAGAATACTTGGATTAAAGGGACATATATGCAATGATGTTACATCTAGTGTGTCTTGTAATATCAAGAGTGTTAATGGAAACTTACAACAACTAATACTTGGGCACATATCTCAAGAAAACAATACTCCAGACTTAGCATACAATACTGTTTATAAGAAGTTATGCGAGAAAGGATTGTTAGGAGACACTTGTGTATCTGTGGCAAGCCAAGACTGTGCAACACAATTATTTGAAGTACTATGAGAAGACAATTATCTTTAAATGACAGTGGTTTTATTTTTGTTATTGGAGTAGTGGTTACGTCCTTACTCCAAACCATTTTAGTATATGCACTTCAAAATGTAGGTACTTTTGCAGGAATGAGTATAGGCACATGGGTTGCTTATCCAATTGGCTCGGTAGGATTCTTTTTAACAGCTTTCTTATATACCAAGATTAGGAAGTGTGATTTCTTATATATTGCAAGAGTTAAAACTAAACCTAGAGCAATATCCTTTATTCTAATACCAGTTATTGCTGTAGCTTGTGTTGTTGCATTCTATCCTTTAACAGCAATGTTCATACGTTTTTTAACCGTTATAGGTTATAAAGGTGGCGTATCTGCTCCAACTGAATTTACACCAGGAATCTTTATTCTTGCCATTGTGATAATGGCAGTAGTTCCGGCTTTTGGTGAAGAATTCTTTATGAGAGGTACAGTATATAATGGAATAGCCACAAGGGGTAGTTGGTTTGGTGTTACCATGACAGCACTTTTATTTATGCTTATGCATGGCAATCCATATCAAACATTATTCCAATTCTTCTTTGGTGTCGTGCTTGTTTTAGTCTTTATTATTTCAGATTCTATTTGGCCAAGCATAATACTACATTTCTTGAATAACTTTATAAGCATTCTTGTTACGGCTTATATTCCACAAATAGATGCTATTAACTTTGGTGCTTTGTGGCCTTTATATGACATCCTTATTTCAATTGGAGGCACAATAGTTCTTGTTTTCTTGCTTTATTTCTTCTACAGATTATCTCACTCCGGAAAAGATGCAGGCAATGACAAGTTTAAGATTGTTACAGATGACTTCACAATTACTGCTTATGCAGAGAACGAAAAGAAGTCTAATCCTATTAAGGATGCATTTATATTCTTTGGTTCTTTATTCACTAAGAACGGATGGAAGAAGTTAAATTTAAAACTCTTTGATTTGTCAAAGGTTGAATATGTTGGCAAGAGACCATTTATGCAAGAGATTAGTTTCTGGATTGCTTTAATAGTTGTATCTCTTGAATGGGTACTCACATTAATTCTAGGTATAGTACAATGAGAAAAACCACATCCGTACTCTTTATATATTTTGGAGTTATTATTTGCACTCTTTTGCTAAGGATTGCATTTAGTTTGGGATTTGGAGATTGGGGTGGTATAGACTCTGGAGATGTCTGGACTTTCATAGTCCAAATATTAATATTTGGAGTTATGCCATTTACACTATATTTTATTATAAATAAAAAGGCAAAATTTGCAGAAATTCCTAATATATTTACCGAGTTTGGATTTACCAAGCCAAAAGGAAAGCACATCGGATTATCCATTGTCATAGCATTATGTATGATGTTCTGTGCAACATGTATAGTTGTAATATGGAGTTTCTTCTTAAGTATGTTGGGATATTCAAGATCTTCTCAAAGTACAGATTATTACAATATAGGCATATTATTTAAAGAGTTAGCTTTTACAGCATTACTCCCAGCATTCTTTGAAGAATTCACACACAGAGGCTTATTATTTGCCGGATTAAAGGAAGGCAAGAAGAAGGGAATAATACTTATTATCTTAACCTCTTTATTCTTTGCATTGATGCACCAAAACATATACCAAACCGTCTATACCTTCTTTGATGGCATGATAATGGGTTTAGTTACATATTATTCTGGTTCCATAGTTTGTGGTATGCTTGTTCATTTTATGAACAACGGAATAAATGTATTGGAAGAATTCTTATATCAAAAAACTACTTGGTTCGCATGGCTTGATGACAAAGTATATGATTTCTTTACAGGCACATTCTTTGGATATATTGTAGCTGTAGCATTATTCACACTTTGTTTAGCAGCTATATTTGTATTGCTGAGATTCATGAGAAGAGATGCGAAGGAAGATGGCATATTGCTTGAACAAAGTATAGAGGATGGAAAGTATACTGTTGCAGATAAAGTATTAATAGGTGCTATAATAGCAATGGGAGTTGCTGCCACAGCATTCACACTTGCATGGGGTATAATGAGATGAAGATAAACATTATTGCAGTAGGGAAACTAAAAGAGACATATTTTGTAGAAGCGTGTGAGGAATATCTCAAGCGTTTATCTAGATTTGATAATATGTCTGTTATAGAAGTTCCTGAAGCGCCACAGGGCAAGAGCATAGAGGAACAATGTAAGATTGAAGGTGAAAGCATATTAAGCAAAGTACACGGCTATATAATCGCTCTAGATATAAAAGGAAAGAAGTTCACATCCAACGATTTTGCAAAACTCTTACAAAGTAAGAGAAACGAAGGGATTTCAGAAATATCTTTTATAATTGGTGGTTCAAACGGACTATCTGATGATGTTAGAAATAAGGCAGATGCATT
>CAMZEU010000057.1 GCA_947305865.1 uncultured Clostridia bacterium | reverse complement strand
AATATGAAGACTTCATTTTAGATGGAGATATCTTGTATGTAAAACGAAAAAGTAAGCAATAAAAGCAGTGATTACACATACTATTTCAATGAAGATTCAGTAGCAAAGGTAGAAGAAAAGGAAGGAAAATAAAATATGGATTTTTGGGAAGAACTTAAAAAGATAAGAGATGAAGATGAAATGCTTTTTGAGATGGCATATAGCAAAAAGCAAATACTTAATAAACTTTTTAATAGTTTTGAAAATGTAGTAAGTCATTTAATGTTAATATATCTTTTTAGAGATAACGAAGAGAAAAGTCATTGGGAAGATGAAGTACATTCATTTATAAATAGAACATATCGTTGTAAATCTAATAATAATTTCTTATCAATAAAAGACATTGAGTCAGTATTGTTGGGGTGGGTGGATTGCTTTGACCAACAAGTGTTTACATATATAGATGAAATAAAAACAAAAGAAGAAATAGATGAAGTGCCAGAATTTGATATTGCTAAATTAAAGTCATTTCTCATAGATTACTTTAAGTGGTTGTCAATAGAATTGTCTTCCAATGGACAAGTAGCACGAGAAGAAGTTAGAAACAAGATAGATGATTTGATTAACATAGATGAACAAGAAAACAAATAAAGGAGATTAGTATGGCAAAGAAAAGTTTAGAAGCAAAGTTGGTAGTGGATAGATCAAGTGGGCAGTAAGTGCTCACTTTTTTATATCTTGAAAATTTTTGCAAAAAGAACGAAAATATAATAGTCTATTATTATAAAATAATCGGTGGTGAAAAATGGATAAAAAAATAGCAGTTGTTGGAATGGGACAAGGGGGTATGGTTGCTGCCATTAAACTTGCAAGAGCAGGTGCACAAGTTACTGTTTTTGAAAGATATCTTGAGGGTAAGGTTAGTTATCCTTGGAGAGATGATATAACGGCTAGTGTTTTTGAAGATTGTGGTTTGCCTTTCCCAAGTGAGGATGTTTATGTCCAAAAGGCTAATTGGCTATTTGTTTCACCAGATGAAAAAGGAGCATTAAGAGTCCCTCAATTCCCACCACTCGTAGAAATTTCGCCAAATAGACAAAAACTCACAGAATATTTTGTTAATCTTGCAAAAGATGCAGGAGCCAACATTAGATATGGTGAGAATATAGAAAAGCTTGTCATTGAAAACGAAAGAGTAGTTGGTATAGAAACAAAGAATGGTATAGAGAATTATGATCTCGTTATAGATGCAACAGGAATGTATTCTAAGTTAAGAGAACAACTCCCAGAAAAGTATTGTGTACAAAAAACTCCATCCAATCTAGATACTATGTTTGCATATCGTGCATTCTTTAAAAAGAATGAAGGTGCAGAAACATTCTTCAGTGATGTAAGCAACACTATGATTTTAAGACATATGGATTCAGATGGAATTGGCTGGTGTAACCTAAACGAAGAAGGGAATGTAGATGTTCTTTTATGTAATATTTCTAGACCACTAACAGATGAAGAGATTGAAGAGAGAATAGCCGATTTAAGAGCTATGAATCCTATACTTAGCGATGAAAAATTGTTTGATAGAAAAGTTCCACTAAGTGTTAGAGCAGGTATCGCTACGCCGGTTGCAGATGGATATGTCGCATTAGGAGATTCTGCATTTATGACTATTCCTATCATGGGAAGTGGTATAGAGTCTGGAATGCATGGTGCTTCTATTTTTGCAGATTATGTAATAGAAAATGATGTACAAGATTTCACTGCAGAGAACATGTGGGGATTCTATGTTAAATACTTTAAAGATTATGGTGCAGGATTTGCACTTTTAGATATTGTCCGTAGACATGCCTTAAGATTTAATTCCAAGTATATAAATTGGGCATTAAGTGGTAAGTTTGTAACAGATGATACACTTAAATTTATTATGCTTAAGAAGGATGATGAAAGACGTCCAAAGTACAAATTTGGTATGTTCTCAGCAATTATTTGGAAACTCATATTCTATCCTTCATTTATGTGCACCATTCTACGAATGGCTGGAGAGGGAATACACGCATTAAGTGTTGCTACTCATATTCCTAAAAAGTATTCATTTAAGAATATGGGAAAGTGGAGCAAGAAATATAATAAGCTCATAGAGAAGTGTGAAGCAAAAGCAGCAAAAAGAGCTAAATAAAGAAAAATGCAACTTGCGTGGGGCAAATTGCATAAAGAGAAAAAGAAATCAAAAAGGGATTTAACGTTGAATTGGCATAGGGAAACGGAAGTTAATCCCAGTTTCTTCCATAACCTGTAAAAAGTTTTTCAAATTATCTGAACAATTTAAATTAGCAATATCTGTTTTTTCTAATTGCTTGAGATGAGTAATTTTAACAATTGCTCTAGCAACACTGTTAATAGTTAATTCTACGTGTTTTGTTTCCTCATCATATTTTACATCATAGAATAGGCGACGCATCATTCTTTGGTCTGTGTAACGGCCAACATATCGATTTTCTGTGTTTACGACGTCAAAAGATATGGTTACTTTATCACATTTTTGCATAGCACTTAAAACTTTTCTTTCGTCTGCAGATAAAGAGTAGTATTCATAAAGTACTTTAAACTCACTGATTTCTGTAACATGGATTCTTCTCAATCTATTTGCTGCTCTATCAAATGCCCAAATTGCGCTGAATGAGGCAAGATTATCTCTTTTTGCAATTTGAACAGGGATAAGCTTTCTGCCATTAACCATTATGCATATTTCATCTTTTACACAGCGTTTGCAAGAAAGAAGAATTTGGTAATACAGAATTGTTTGTTTGGTGGTGTAAGTTGCAGAAATAAAATAATCCAATAAAGATGTAAGATATTCTGTGAGAGGCATTGTGCTTCCATAGAAAATGTATTTTAAAAACTCATCATCTTTTTTTGCAAGTCTAAATTGATAAGGCTCTTTTTCATCTCCTTCATCGTCCATCTCATCAGCTTTAAGCATTCTTGTTCTAATAAGCTCTTTGATGAAGTCTTGTTCTTTGCTAGATTCAGAAATCATTTTCTTGAAATCATCACTCAGATCCTTGTAATATGATTTCTTTGCGATTTTTGCAATATCTTCTGAAATATCTCTTTCCATATTGGTTAAATACAAATATGTATTTAAGAGAATGACTTTAATAAAAGAAGAAAATTCGTCCATCCTTTTGTCGATAAGAAGGGAAGCATAACGACTTTGCATTCTTTGAAGTGCTTCTCTATCTGCTTTTGAAATATTAACCACATAACTTGTATTTGCACTATATTCTTCCTTTTCTTCTGGAATATTTGATTCGTTAATAAAGTTTTTCATTTGTGCCTCCTTGGCGATTTTATATTAATTATATTATAGGACTTTTGAAGATGTTTGTCAAGAAAACTGCATTAAAAATTGCAAATAGTGTACAATGCAGTTTTAAGTGATTGCCTTTAGTTGGTTGTGGGGTATAAAAATTAAAATTTGACATAATTTGTATATGAGTATTAAAATTTTTCCAATGGGAGAATAGTATATAATATCTAGTTGTTAGATAGATTATCTGTTTTTCTAGGTAGGGAAAGCCCTGCCTAAATTATTTATTTTTATAGGGAGTAAGAAAATGGGATCGTTAGAAAGTAAAGACATCAAGATTGGGAAGCTAACATTATCTCGTAAAAAGATTGTCAATATTATTGTAATCTGCTTGGCATTATTACTAGTAATATTGGTTGCAAGTCTTATTAACAATGATGGTACCGTAGTTTGTCCAGATTGCTTCGGTAACGATGCAGAATGTGAGACCTGTGAAGGAACAGGACACATTGAAGTGGATAATAGGTACTATGGAACATTCGTAGCACTTGTACCTCCAATTATTGCTATTGTTTTAGCATTGGTTACAAAAGAAGTTTATTCATCATTATTTGTTGGTATTGTATGTGGTGCATTATTCTTAGGAGAATTCAAACCTATTACATCTTTAGATACAATGATTAATGACGGATTCTTTGCATCTATTGCAGACAGTTGGAATGCAGGTATCTTAATATTCTTGGTAATATTAGGAATTATGGTTGCACTTGTTAATAAAGCAGGTGGCGCTAAGGCATTCGGAACATGGGCAAAGAAACATATTAAAACCAAGTTTGGTGCACAAATGGCAACATTTATTCTTGGTATTTTGATATTCATAGATGACTACTTCAACTGCTTAACAGTTGGATCTGTTATGAAGCCAGTTATAGATGGAAAGAAAGTAAGTAGAGAAAAGTTTGCATACTTAATTGATGCAACAGCAGCACCTATCTGTATGATAGCTCCAGTTTCAAGTTGGGCAGCAGCAGTTTCTTCTACAGCATCTCAAGTTGGAGAGAATGGTATTTCATTATTCTTAAAGGCAATTCCATACAACTATTACTCACTCTTAACAATTGTTATGATACTTTGTATCCTCATCTTCAGAGTTGAATATGGTCCTATGAAGAAGTTTGAAAAAGCAGCCGAAATGATGGAAGACATCAAAGATGAAGAAGATAAGAAAGAAGAAAAGCAAGCTGAAGAAAAGGTTAAGAAGAGCAAGCCATTAGTTATAGACCTCATTATTCCAGTTGTTGTTTTAATTATCTCTTGTATCTTCGGCATGATTTATTCCGGTGGTATATTCACAAAGGGTGGAGACAATTATGGCAAGTTAATTCAAGCATTTGGAGATGCAGATGCATCCTTCGGTTTAACTTGGGGTTCAATTATTGCATTAATCTTCACAATTATATACTTTATTTGCAGACGTAGACTCACATTCAAAGAGACAATGGAATCTGTGCCAAAAGGCTTTATAGCAATGGTTCCAGCAATTCTCATTCTAGTATTTGCTTGGACACTAAACTCTATGACAAGTGGTTTAGGTGCAGCTGGATATGTAGGTGCAGGTATGAATGGTGCAGCAGCAGGATTAAAGATGATGTTACCAGCTATTATATTCTTGGTAGCACTTGGTCTTGCATTTGCAACAGGTACATCTTGGGGAACATTTGGTATTTTAATACCAATAGTTGTTGCAGTATTTGGAACAGGAAGTGAATTATTAATAATTGGTATCTCTGCATGTTTGGCAGGTGCTGTTTGTGGAGATCACTGTTCACCAATTTCAGATACAACAATTATGGCTTCTGCAGGTGCAGATTGTAACCATGTAAATCACGTTAATACACAATTGCCATATGCATTAACAGTTGCAGCAGTTTCATTTGTATCCTTCATTCTTGCTGGTGTAATTAGAATTTGGTACGTATGTTTAATCATTGGTGTAGTATTAATGGTTGGAACAATATTAGGTATCAAGTATTTAACAAAATACTTCGAGAGCAAGAAAGTCGCAACAGAAGGACGTTTAAATACAGAGATGGCTATTGACGCACTTAATACAGAAAACGCATTAGACGGTGTATTAAAAGATGAAGAATCAACAGAAGTAGCTGCAGTTGAAGAAGAAAAAGCAGAAGACAAAGAATAATACTTATATAATAAGTAGTGAAGCCCTGGGATTAATAGTCTCAGGGTTTTTCTATATAGACATATTTAAGTATAAAATGGTATTATTTTATTATGAAAAAATTAAATATATTAGTATGTTCAGACTCATTCAAAGGATCCTTATCTTCAAAGGATATTATAGATATTTATAAAAAAGAAGCTAAGGATGTAAATATTATTGGTGTTGAGATGGCAGATGGTGGAGAAGGAACGCTAGATGCAATATCTAAGGTTGGAAAGTATGAGTGGAAGGAAATAGAATGTACTAATCCTTTATTTGAGAAGATTAAAGCCAAATATCTTTTATCTAAAGATGTTGCCATAATTGAAATGGCACAAGCATCTGGAATTACATTAATTCCATATAAAGATGGTAATGCTGCAAAGACTACAACTTTTGGGACAGGTGAATTAATCCTAGATGCGATAAAAAATGGAGTTAAGCATATATACATAACCGTTGGAGGAAGTGCTACCAATGATGGAGGTATAGGTGCATTAGGTGCTCTAGGCTTTATATTCTTAGATGATAGAAATAATGCATTAGCATTAACTGGAGAAAACTTAATTAAGATTAAGAAGATAGACACAAGTGATGCAATAGACTTTAGTGGTATTAAGTTCACAGTTGTTGCAGATGTAGAGAATAAACTTCTTGGAGAAAAAGGTGCCACATATGTATATGGACCACAGAAAGGTGCTGTAGGAGAAATTAAAGAGCAACTTGAAGAAGGAATGAAGAACTACAATTCTGTTGTTCTAAAGGCACTAGGCATAGACATGAGCACATTGGATCATGGTGGCGCAGCTGGTGGTCTTGCTTCAGGATTAATGGCTTTCTTAGGGGCAGATGTACAAAGTGGTATAGAAACTGTGTTATATTTATTAGATTTTGATACTCTTTTAAATAATGTAGATGCAGTTATTACAGGAGAAGGATGTATAGATGAACAATCTTTGCAAGGCAAAGTTATTTGTGGTATATCCAAAAGATGTATTAAGAAGAATATTCCAGTATATGTAATGGCTGGGTATAAGAAAATAAATAGTGCAGAAGGCATTAAAGATATTAAAACATTGAGTGAGATTGCAAAGAGCACAGAAGACTCTATACTTAATGCAAAAACATATGCAAGTATTGTTGCGAAGAACTTGCTAGAAGAGATTGTAAAGGATTACAAGGGGTTATAATGGATAAAAAAGAAGTTAAGCAAGCATTGAAAGAAGCAGAAAAGAAGATATTAACTTGGGAAGAAGCAAAAACTCTTCCTGGTTCTTTTATAAAACTCAATTGTGGTTTTACACATTTTGAGGTTAAAGGTGAAGGAGAATTGGTTGTATTATGTCATGGATATGCAACGCCTTATTATATCTATGATAAAGTCTTTGAAGGTTTAGTAAATGCTGGATATAGAGTTTTAAGATATGACCTTCTTGGAAGAGGATATTCAGAGAGAGTGGATGCAGAATACAATGCAGAATTATTTGCAACACAATTATATGAATTAACATCAGCATTATTCTCTGGAGAAAAATTTTATTTAGTTGGAACCTCTATGGGAGGAACCATAACAACCACATATTATAAGAATCATCCGGACACAGTTAAGAAGTTAGTACTTCTTGCTCCAGCCGGAATGGATACATTTAAGGCACCAGGATATATGAAGATTGCAAATGTAAAAGGACTTGGAGAATTTATTTTCTATAATATTGCCGGTCCAATGCTTTTAAAGAAGAGCAATTCGGAACTTTATAATGTTAGCGAAAAAGAAAAAGATTATTACCAAAGAAATTTTGCTAAAGCAATGGTATATAAAGGTTTCTTAAAAGCAACACTTTCTTCTTTAAGAAATACAATACTTAGAACGGATCTTGCTATGCAAGGATATGAAGCTGTGACAAGAGATAATCTTCCTTTGTTAGTTATTTGGGGGACCATAGACAAAACAATGCCATATTACCAAAGTGAGAGACTAAAAGAAGTTTGTCCAAATGTGAAATTAATTACTTATGAAAACTCAGGGCACATATTCTTATTTGATGAAGGCGAGAAAACCACAAAAGATATTCTAGATTTTATTAGAGGTTAGTATGAAGGTTATAGTTGCAGGAGCAGGACATGGTGGATTAGTTGCAGCATCCAAATTGGCAAAGTTTGGATATGATGTAACAGTATATGAGAAAAAGCAAAAAGAAGAACTTGGACACGATTGGGAAGACAGGTTCACTTTTGACTTGCTCTTAAAGATTATAGAGAAGGATGAACTTCCAAAGGAAGTTTGGAGATACAGAGGAGATTGTGTATTTGTAAGCCCATCTAAGAGGACAAATGTAGAAATTAGATACACAGATGAAACACGTCAAAAGATAATGTGGCGTAAACCTCTAATTAA
>CAMZEU010000056.1 GCA_947305865.1 uncultured Clostridia bacterium | reverse complement strand
ATGAGAATATATCAGTTTTCATTTAATTGTCTATCTACTGTGGAGACATAAACTTTTACATCTGGATGTGCTGCATGAAGTGCATTAATACCTTCTGGTGCGCCAATGATGTTCATAATACGAATATCTTTGCATCCACGTCTCTTTAACATTGTAACTGCATCTATTGAAGAACCACCAGTTGCAAGCATTGGGTCTAATACTAGTACTACACTGTTTTCAATTCCTTGTGGAAGTTTGCAATAATATTCATGTGGTTCGAGTGTTTCTTCATCTCTATATAAACCGATATGACCTACTCTTGCTGTTGGGAAAAGTGTATGTACGCCATTAACCATTCCTAATCCTGCTCTTAAAATTGGAACGATTGTGATAGCATTGTCTGCAACCATTTCTTGCTCTGTCTCTTCAAGAGGAGTCTTAACCATAACCTTCTTGGTTGGTACATCTTTGAATGCTTCATAAACCATAAGTGTGGTAATTTCTTCTACGAGTTCTCTAAACTCTTTCATACTTGTTTTTTCATCTCTAAGGATAGCTACCTTATGACGAATTAGTGGATGATCAAATATTGTTACATTTTCTAATCCTTTCATTGTTATTTCTCCTCTATATTTTTGTTTTTAAAATAATACTATATTATTTGTTTTTTTGTCTATAAATTTGACAAGATTTTATTCAGATTTCCCAAATTAAAATCTGGAACATATTCTTCTATTGCTGAAGAAGGGTCTTGGCTAAATCCATTGTGAAGTCCAACCTCAAAGAAATGGTTTATAACCTTATCATATTCTTCCTCTGTTATTCTCCTACCAAGTACTGGATGGTCTTTAACTTGCTCAGTTGGAAAATACTGACTCATTACAGAAACATACATATCTTTGTCTATCTCAGCAATTCTATCTAATACACCTAAACTATTATCCACAGTACCCGGCAAAACAAGGTGACGAACAATAACTCCTTTCTTCATTAGACCATTATCATCGAACTCATCAACAGGGCACATTTTTCTCATTTTTGATATAGCTTTAAATGCAATTTCATTATAACCTTTAGCATTAGAATATTCCCATGCCAGGTCGTCATCAGAGTACTTATAATCTGGCAAAAATATGTCGACAAGACCTTCTAACCCCTCAAGGCTTTTTTCTGATTCAAAACCCGAAGAATTCCACACAATCGGGATTTTAAGTGCCGATTTGGTTTCGTAAAGTGAATTTTTTAATAAATTTACATACAAAGCTGGAGTAACCAAATTAATATTATTGGCACCTAAATCTTGCAAATACAGCATACATTTTTTAAGTGTTTCTCTATCCACAAGAATGCCTTCATTCAATGCAGAAATACTATAGTTCTGACAAAACTTACATTTCAGTGTACAGCCAGAAAAAAAGATGGTGCCTGAACCACTTTCGCCAGATATACATGGCTCTTCAAAGTAATGCAAACCCACCCTTGCTATCTTAAATAATTTTTCTTGCATCTTATTTTTCTTCTTCAGTATTTTCTTCTTTCTTTTCTTCTGTTTCTGGATTATTAATTCCTAATGCAACACCCATAATATCATCTATTGGCATTGCAAAACATATTCCTTTTCCAAGTGAGTTAAGTCCAGCCTTATCAATAATAGCCTTCATAATATCATTTCTTTCATCCTTAGGAGCAATAATGAAAACCATTTCTTTTTCAGGTTGAACAGTTATACCAAACATCTTTTCTGCCTCATGCGCTCCACTACCTTTTGCGTTAATAATTGTTCCACCCTTTGCACCAACAGATCTAGCTGCATCCATTACAATAGATGTGAATCCTTTATTTACTATAGATACTATTAATTCAAAATTACTCATTATTCTTTTCCTCCTAAATTCATTGGGCTACCTGCCAATATATATAAACTCGCTTGCCCTCCAACTGCACTAATTGGCACAGTGAAAGCAATTCCACTTCCTGCTTTAGAAAAACCAAATTCAGTTTCTAATAAATGTCTTACCATATCTACTTGCTCTGACTTAATGGTTCCAACTACCAACATCTTATCTGTCTCACCAATACCAATAACCTCTAAAAACCCCGTTCTAGCTGTACCAAGTGCAAAGACTTCATGTTGATAATTAACTCCACATGTTGCAAGAGACTGTGTAAGTTTATCTGTATTCTTTCTATCTATAATTATGAACAATGTTTTCAACTTAGATGTAGACATGCTTCCCTCCTCTTACATAAGTTCAATAATTTCACCTTCGCTAGCAAGCATATTCGCAAATTCTTTGGATGCAACTTGATATGTCTTGCTGCTCTTAATTCTAAATACTAATCCTAATACCTGTAATGCCACCAAAGGTGTCATAGCAACCATTGCAACACAACCGAAGGCATCTGTTAATATATTGCCTCCTAGCATTGTACAAGCGCCCATAGAGAAAGGTATTAGGAATGTTGCTGTCATTGGTCCAGAAGCAACACCGCCACTATCAAAAGCAATGGCTGTAAATGTCTTTGGAACAAAGAAAGATAATGCCAATGCTATAACATATCCAGGCAAAATGAAATACCAAATTGATATAGCAGTTGCAACTCTAATCATAGCCAAGCCAACAGCTCCAGCTATAGAAATAGATAATACAATAAGCATTGTCTTGTGGTTAATAACACCACCAGTTATTTGCTCTACTTGTTTATTCAATACATGTACTGCAGGTTCTGCTAAAACAATACATGCACCAATTACAACACCTATTGGAACTATTACCCATTTATTCACATTTGCAAGTGCCCCACCAAGTTCAAAACCTACCATCATAAACCCAATATTGGCACCAGTTAAAAATAATGATAAGCCAATATATGTATATAAGAATCCAATTAAAATTCTTCCAAATGCTCTCTTTGGCAATCTTAAAGAAATTGCATCAAATAATAGGAAGAATATAAGAATTGGAGCAAGAGCAATTGCCACATCCTTTAGGTACGTAGGTAGTGATTTGAGATATAACATTATTACATCTCCAAAATTATTAATGGCTGGTACCTCTATTGATGTAGCTGTTACATCTGAACGATATATAAGTCCTAAGACTAATACGGCAATAATTGGGCCAACAGAACAAATACCAACCATACCGAAGGATGACTCATTAGATTTAGCGCCACCAGCAACAGCTGAGACACCAACACATAATGTAAGTATAAAAGGAACTGTCATTGGTCCAGTAGTAACACCACCACTATCAAATGATAAAGGAATAAACTGTTCCCCAACGAATATATGAACTAATAATGCAAGTAAAAATACTAAGCCATAAGATATTATTAAAATAATGTTGAGTGGTATCTTCAATGCAATTTTAAGAACTGCAAGTATCATAAATATGCCAACACCTAAACCAACCACTGCTATTAATATAAATTTATTTATAGAAGCAACTTGTCCAGCTAATACAGATAAGTCTGGTTCTGCAACCGTAACAATAATACCAACTATGAAACAGACCAAAATAACAAGCCACAATTTTCCATACTCGGTAATTTTACCACCAATGTGCGATCCTGCTGGAGATATTGCAGAATCTGTGCCCATATTATATAAAGACATACCAACAACTAAGAATACCACACCAACAAAAAGCATACCAATCTGAAGTGGTGTAATAACCTTCAAAGCAACACCTAAAATTATAGTAATAATGGTAATTGGAAGTACTGCTATAATAGCCTCCCAATTCTTTTTAAGAATATTCTTAAATGTAGGATTAAGTTTCTTCATTAGGGTTCCTTACGTGGTTGTTAATATAATAATATAATATTATTAAAATTTTTCAAAATATTTTTTATTTTTTTTGTTTTTAGTTAGACATTTTATATATAAAGTTATAAAATGCTAGCACGATAAAAGAAGGCAAATAACAATGGGAACAGAAAAAAAGAAATTTAACTTCAGAAGACCAACAAAACAAGAAGTCTTAAAGATACTTGTTCAATATGTATTTATTCTCTTTTTAGGAGCTTTAATGGCACTCACATATGTCATATTCGTTTTCCCAAACAACTTCGCACCATCTGGAATAAGTGGTATTGCAACAATGGTACAAAAAGTTACTGGCTTCTCTGTTGGTTATTTCACAATTATAGTTAACGTTCCTCTAGCAATCATTTCTTTCTTTGTAATAAGCAAGAGATTTGCTATTAGATCCTCATTCTTTGTTATTACCTTCTCTGTTTTAATGATTTTATTTGATAAAACCAATATCTATAGATATATCGCTCAAGATGCAGGAGAAACAATGCTTGCTGGATTAGCATCTGGTGCAATTGTTGGTTTTGTATATGGAATAGTATTAAAAGCAGATGCATCCACAGGCGGTATGGACTTTGTTGCAGCATTAGTTGGAAAAACAAGACCAGATATCTCAATTACATGGTTTATCTTTGGTTTAAACGTTGTTGTAGCTATAGCGTCCTTTTTTGTTTATCATGATATGTCTGCAATTCTTCTCTGTATAACACACTCATTCGTTGTTATGGAATTATCAGATAGAATCGTTGTTGGTTCTAGAAAAGCCATTAAGTTTGAAATCGTTACAAAACACCCAGAAGAAATCTCAAGAGATATTATTGAGAAATTACATCATACAGCAACATTAAGCACAGGGACAGGAATGTATTCACATGAAGAAAAACAAATTCTTACTTGTGTTGTTAACAAGAAGCAAATTGTAGATATGGAAAAGATATTAAAACAATATCCAGAAACATTTGCTTACATTGTTCCTGTAAATGATACTATTGGTTTCTTCAGAAGACACAGTTAATTTCTTTTAAGAACTTCAATTATAAAATCATACTGGACCTCTAGTGATTCAACACCATTGAGATTGTCCAGTTTTTCTTTTGGTGTGGTATAAAAATATGGAGTCATTCTAATAAGATTTGAAATATCCTCTTTGTTTAACAACATACGTCCCTTGACATTTCGTTTCTCTATGGATGTAAAGATATTACTTGAAACAGCCTTATCATTTAATATTGTTTCATCTCCATATATAGCCTTTTTGAGCTCAATTAAATGCATTTCTCCAGGATATACACAAACCACTATTCCATCATCTTTTAAGATTCTAGAGAATTCTTCAAAAGCTAGTGGCGAAAAAATGCTTACTATGGCATCAAATGTATTATCCTTAAATGGAGTATTAAATACAGAAGAAACAGCAAAAGATATGCTACTATCTTTTTTGGCAGCAATCTTTACAGCCTTCTTTGAAATATCTATACCATAAATTTCTTTTGCATTAATCTGTTTTGTATAATATCCAGTTCCACATCCAGCATCTAGAATAATCTCTTTTTTAGAAACTATACTAGACACTGCTTGGGCCATTTTAGAATAATATCCTTTATTAAGAAATAAATCCCTTGAAACAACCATATCATCATTGTCTCCGGGGTTTAGAGAGTGCTTGTCATTAGCAAGCATTAAGTTCACATATCCTTCCTTCGCAATATCAAAACAATGATTATTCAAACAATACAAAGAACTACCCCGTTGTGCGAGTTTTTGTTTGCATTTAGGACATATAAACAAATCAAATTTCATAGAATAACAAATTCGTTTAATAAGGAATCACTTGGGATAACATCTTGGTTTATTCCATCAAATAATCCGTAATCTCTGATCATATTTTCAACAATAGGATTATCTTTTATCTTCATTAATTTTGGAAGAATTAAATCCTTATATAATAGAGGTTCATATCCATGTGTTGTGTCTAAAACATAGTCTGCATCATCAATGTATGGCTTAATGTATAAGTCCTCTCCTTCAAGTACATGCTTCCACATCTTTAAGGATTGTGCAGCTGTGCTACCTCTTGTCATACAGTCTCTAAGGATTCTTCTAGTTAATCTCAATTCCTTAGGTGTTAAATAAACTCTTCCTTTATATGAGAAATTGGAGTATACACAAACATATATTTTTAATGAATCTTTAAACAATGGATCTTTTGTAAGAACAGGGTTAAGAGCATGTATGCCTTCAATGATAATGATGTCATCTTTACCCATATTAACAATCCTTCCTCTCTTGATACTTTCTCCAGTTAAGAAGTCATATCTTGGGAAAAATGCCTTGCCTTTCTTTAATAGCGTACCCACACATTCCTTCAAAAGAGGGATATCTGTTGCCTCAATATTTTCGTAGTCTTTTGTACCATCTCTAAGCAACTTTACCTTGTCTCTATCAATGAAGAAATCATCCGTGGAAACAGTAATAGAATTAATACCACGGTTAGCAAGTTTCTCAATTAAAATTTCACTTGTAGTTGTTTTGCCACTTGAAGATGGACCGGAAAGTAAAACCACTTTTATCTTATCAAAGTTATCTACGATTATTTTTGCTATACCATCTATTTGTGAATGATAATTTCTTTCACAAGATTCAACAAACCCATGCAAGTCTTTTCTTGCTTCTTTGTTTAGAAATTCAATATCAACCAGTTTTTTCTCCATATGCATACCCCTTAATTTCGTTAATAATCTTACCACAATAGGCCATTTTTTGCAAAAATGCCACCTACGATGTAATTTTTAGCGCTTTTTTTGTAATTAATATTTACAAAGAAATAATTATAGTTTATATTAAAATAGATACCAAAAACTGAACAGGAGTATAAAAAAATGAAGAAACCAAGTAAAACTATTATCCTTTTAGTTGTGTTGCTTATTAGTGTTGCATTACTTGTAGCGTTCTATGCACTTTTGATGGCAGCAAGAGAAGATCTCAACTTAGACAAGTTAACAACTATTATTGGTATTGCAGTTATAGCTTTTGTTTTCGTCCTAGTTTTGATAATTATCGGTGCTCAACTCAAATCTGAAAAGAAAGCAGAAAAGAAAGAGAAAGAAGATAAGAAGGATGAAGATTTTGTAGAAGCTGAGGTTGTAGATGAAGAACCTGCAAAGGAAGAAACAAAGCAAGAACAAGAGAAGCCTGCAAAGAGTCCATTCACTGAAGATGAGATTAAAGCTTTGAAGAGACTTGCTGCTGCTTCAGATAGTATCATTGCCCACCTTAATTCTTTAGATGAAGAAGAAGCAAATGTTGAAGATATTCTTGCTGAAGCTGGTGCAGTAAAGACATCAAATACAATCATTAATAAGAAATTTGTTTATGACTATATTGCAAGCCAAGATTATGCAGATAAGGTTGAACTTAACAATAGACCAAACTACAACTCTGCTAACTGGCCTATCGCAGATGCACACTATGCAATCGGTTTATCAAAGCAATGCTTCATTATGGTTTATGAGACAAAGAATCCTACCGTACTCATCATTTGGAACTCTGAAGAATATGCAAACGAACTTAAGAAAGACCATCCAAATGTTTCTGTAAGTAAGGTACCAAAATCCAAGATTCCATACTACAAGCTCATTATGGATGACACATATACAGAAGACCAAGTCAAGAAGATTATTGATGACTCCTTCGCATATGCATATAAGATTGCTGAGGTTACACCTCCAGAAGAAGAGCCAGTTAAGGAAGAACCAGTTGCTGCTCCTGTTGAAGAAGAACCAGTCGAAGAACCAAAGCAAATCGTTATCCCAGAAGAATTACAAGATGACTACATCGTTGAAAATGGTATTGCATACATGATTCAACGTAGTTACATTGTAAAGGTTGCTGGACTAGACGATACACAAAAGCAATTCTATTCACAAGTTAAGAACAAGATCTTGTCTTACAAGGGATTAAGAAGCAAGATTAGTTTCAGATGGGAAACATTCTACTATGGAAGAGAATTCATTGCTAAGTTCCAAGTACGTGGAAAGAGTATCACTGCATTCTTCGCATTAGATGAAAAAGACTTAGAAGGAACAAAATATCGTGTAGAAAAGGTTGAAAACTCCAAGGCATACGAAAACGTACCATATAAGTTCAAGTTCTCTAGCCCAAGAAAGACCAAGTATGCATGTGAAATGGTAGATCTTGTTATTGCTAAGACAGATGCAAAATTAGA
>CAMZEU010000055.1 GCA_947305865.1 uncultured Clostridia bacterium | reverse complement strand
TTGAATCCACCTTTATTCATTTCTTGAAGTTTTGTTAAGATAGCATCTCTTGCTTGAGCAGATGTCATACCTGTGAATTCACCAGAGTTAACTAATACGCCATCATCTGTGAATGGAAGTTCATCTGGAGAACCATCTGCACTCTTAATAACTCTTTCAATAGAAAGGTTATGCTTTTGTGCGAAGATATAGTCTCTATCATCATGAGCAGCAACACCCATAACAACGCCTGTACCATAAGAAGCAAGAACATAGTCTGCAACATAAATTGGTACTTGTCTTCCGTTTACTGGGTTTGTTGCATATGAACCTGTGAAGCAACCTGTCTTTTCACGGTTTGTAGAAAGTCTTTCAATTTCATCTATCTTTGCTGCATCTTCAATATATTTCTTAACAGCTGCCTTTTGTTCTGGAGTTGTTAATTTATCTACTAATGGATGTTCTGGAGCAATAACAACATAGCTTACACCAAAGAGAGTGTCTGCTCTTGTTGTGAATACTCTAAAGGATTCTCCGATAGTTGTTTCGAATTCAACTTCTCCACCAATAGATTTTCCAATCCAGTTCTTTTGCATCATCTTGGTCTTTTCTGGCCAATCTAATTTATCTAAGTCTTGAAGCAATTCTTCTGCATAATCTGTAATCTTAAAGAACCATTGTGTCATGTCCTTTCTAAGAACTTGAGTTCCACAACGTTCACATACACCTTGTATAACTTGTTCATTTGCAAGAACAGTCTCACATGATGGACACCAGTTTACTGGAGCATTCTTACGATATGCTAATCCATGTTTATAGAGTTGGAGGAACATCCATTGTGTCCACTTATAATATTCTGGAACACAAGTCTTAATTTCATAGTCCCAATCATATGTAGCACCAATTCTCTTTAATTGGCCTTCCATTGTTGCGATATTTTTAAGTGTACTATCTTGTGGATGAATACCTGTTTTAATTGCATAGTTTTCTGCTGGCAAACCAAAAGCATCGAATCCCATTGGTTGGAATACTTCGTAGCCTTGCATTCTCTTAAATCTTGCATAAGTATCAGATGGTCCATAGTTGAACCAGTGACCAGCGTGCAAACGTGCTCCAGATGGATAAGAGAACATTTCCAAAACATACTTCTTGTTGTCAACTTTTGCTTTGTTGAATTTATAGAGTCCTGTCTCTTCCCATTTCTTCTGCCATTTTGCTTCAATTTCTTTCATATCCATATTGAAATTCCTCTATTCGCATATATGTGCGAGATTTATAAAAATATAAAACATTTTAAGATTATATAATTAAATAGTCAATGTTTGATTATTAATAAAATCACAAAATGGGCTTAAAATACACTATTTTGTATAAAAAAGATAGGATTGTTGCCATTTTTGCCCTTTTATCATAGAATAATGATTGAGGTTTTCATGGGCAAATTAGTAGATGATTTAAACAAGAATAATGCTAATACAAAAGCACGTTTTCATATGCCTGGTCATAGTGGCATAACTTTGTCTGATGTCTATTCATCTGCCCCATATGATGTTACAGAATTAGGTTTCAATGATAACCTAAATTGTCCAAATGGAACACTTAAAGAACTTGAAGAAAATATATCTAAAGTATCCAAAACATATGCCTCACTTTTATTCACTTCTGGCACAACAACATCTATATTTGTTGGACTTGGTGCACTAAGAAAATATTCTAAAAAAATAGCTATAGATCAGTTCTCTCACAAGTCTGTTTTTGAAGGTGCTAGACTATGGGATTATGATGTCACAATTATACCAAGAGAATATGATAAAGAAGGTATGGCCAAACCTCTAACTTCTCTAGATAATTTCATAGCTAATCATCCAGACATAAAGATTATATCTTTAACGTCTCCAGATTACCTCGGAATTTGTATAAATTCAGAAGAAATAAAAAAAATAAGGGATAAGGACGTTTTAGTATTTGTAGATTCAGCACATGGTGCCCATTTTAAGTTCTCTGAAGCCCTTCCGCAAGCATTAACGGAAGTTGCAGATATAGTATGTGAAAGTTGGCACAAAACGCTTCCTGTGTACACTGGTGGCTCCGTGTTGCAAATATGCAATGACAAGTTAGGAAACATTATAAATGTTTGTACAATGTTAAGGGCAAAACTTCATACCACTTCTCCATCTTATGTTACACTATCTTCCTTTGATGAATCCTTATCTTTAATGAAAGATGTTGATTATGATAATATTGCCGAAAATGTTGAAGCTTTAAAGAAAAACAATCCAAAATTTAGTTATCTAGAGAGCGATGATCCAACCAAGTTAACAATAAATGTTAGCGAAGATATTTTTGTTGCTAATGGTATTATTCCAGAGACTTCATTCGGAAGATGGACAAACTTTATTATTACCCCATTCAATATGGATAAATTGCCATTATTAGAACATGTTCTAAAAAAGGCAAAACCAATCAAAAAAATCCATTCTGTTTCTATTCCAAAAGCACCAAGAAAATTGCCAAAAAAACTTAAGCCAGAAACAGAGATAGTATTTATAAACATTGAAGACTCTCTGGGGTATATTTCAGCAACAGATGTTGGATCATATCCGCCAGGAGTTCCTGTATTATTTGAAGGACAAAAAATCACAAAGAGTCATAATCAAGTGACTCCTCCTCATTTTATCACATAGTGATATTATTCCTTATCTTCATCTGTAGATTCTACCTTTTCTTCTTCTACAGTTTCTTCTTGTGCAACTTCTTCCTCTTTTGTTTCTGGAGTTTCTTCCTCTACACTTTCGGATTCTTTTGCATCATCCTCTTTTACTTCTTGTGTTTCTGGCTTGTTTTCCTTTTTCTTTCTAAATACAAACCAATATACACAGAATCCAGCTGCGCCAAGTACTACAACAATTGCTATTACAATTCCTGCTATTGCTCCGCTGTTTAATGGTTTTTTGTCATTTGGTTGTACTTCTGGTGTGTCTGGTGTTGGTTCTATTATTCCTGGTGTATCAGGTGTTGGTTGAGGTTGTTCAAATACAACTACATATTTAGAGAAATGTGTTGTTTCAAATGCAATCTTACTATCCGCATAGGTTGCATTCATATCTTCTTTATTATTGCCAATGACATAGAAGACTTTTATTTCACCATTCTCTGGAATTTGAACATCTACAGGAACAACAACCCTTGCCTTACCATTAGCAAATGTTACGCCATTAAGAGATAATTCTATTACTATTTGAGCATTTGGAATGTTGAGCCCTGCTAAATCTAAACTGTCTTTTGAGACTATAGCTTTTAGTTTAACATCATGACCAGCGATATCTTTAACAGCATCTTTGTCAAAGATAATTGTTAATTTTTCTGTTTCAAATGTTACAGAACCATCATTTGCACTTGCTAAATCAAAGATGTATTTAACAACTTTACCATCTTCACTTTGTATGTCTCCAAGATCTTCTGTGATAATATAACTCTTTTCTCCTTCTGTAACAATAGGGTCTGGCGTATAATCTTCAACATGAATATACCCACATACTGAACATTCTTGCCACTTCTTTCCAACCTTATCTGCATATTTTACATAATGCCAATCTCCATATGTATGAGCTGCTTTATCTAATTCTTCTTCACAACCATCATAAACATTACAAATATGCCAATGGTGTGTACCATTGCTTTCCCATTCGGAACCAACATAACCATGTGTATGTTTTTCAATTACATGACCATCTTCAAGTTTTGCACCACAATCAATACAATATACATCTCCTGAATATCCATTTGCGCTTGCAGAAACAGCTACATCATCTTGTATATGGATATGCATATGTTTTGTATTATCTAGAGGTAATGAAGTTGGATTTGTAATGGTATGTAAATCAATGTATGCTAATATTTCTTGTTGTAAATCATAATCTGCTGCATAAGCAGGATTACTTGCATATTCGCCAGCATGATCAAATTCAGAATTTGGATATTTAACATCTAGATTTTCTAATCTAACACCATTTGTATCAATCTCTTTTATATGAACATAGATATCTTCATCAAATTTCAATCCACAATGAGAGCACACATAGTATGCTGCTTTACCTTGCACAGTACATGTTGACTCTATTGCTTCAACATAGACAAGAATATGATCCGTATAGTTATATATCTCTTCTTCGACATCTCCACAAATTTCACAAGTCTTTGTCATTTTCCCTTTATGATTGCATGTTGACAAATCTTCTACATAAGACCATTGATGTTCACATGGAATTTCATATCCGCACAATTCTGTACATGGGCCATATCCTTCTGGATTATTATGAAATCCTATTGAGCTTTCATCTATAGCACCACATGTTGCACATTGATAATAATGGACATCAAATTGTCTTCCATAAATTGTATATAATCCATGAGTAAAGCCCCAAGCATGTAATTCTGGGTCTATAATGTCATCGTAACTAATCTCTTCATATTGATTGTTAAAATATTTGCCACAATCTTGACACTTATAGTGTCCGTACACTCCATGGACACCATGTTCGCAATCGCTTGGTGTTGGTGATGCCCACTCTAAATGGTGATATTGTTGAACAGTAAGATTGCCTGGATCTGCTACTTCTACGAGTTTTTCTTTTTGGCATACTGAACAAGTATAATGTTCATGATTATCTCCAATACACCAATGAGGATCATCTGTCTTTCCCCAAGTATGATCTCCATCTGAATTTCCACAAGCTGGATATAAAGTTATCTCTATGGCAAGAGTATTATAACCTACGCCCAAATTTGTTACTTTAACTAATGGCTCTTGTTTAAATGCTATTTCATTTGTATTATTTTCTATATTCCACCAATCTATTTCAATTGAGTCTATATCACTAGGAAATTTATAACCAGTGTTTGTACCAATATACATTATAAATGTGATATTAGTGTTTGCCGATATTGTCATGGAACCTGAATCTTTTAATGACACACTTTGATTTGATTTATCTACCAATTCTTGCAAAACACAAGCAGGTCCTGATACTTTAAATATGTCATTCGATCCTATTTCAAGAGTTGAATCTATTTCTATCTCAACTGGATTAACTATTTCTGATTCTTCCAATACAGCTGTAAAGTAAAGGTTATTGGCCATTGGGATAATTTTTTGCCCAGGATAGAAAACATCTCCTTCGTAATAAGAAATCCCTTCAATTTCGCTGATGTAGTCATATCTCAATGTATAAGAAACAATATGGTTACCCTCTAAATACTGAGGATCAAAACTCTCATCTCCAGGAAGTGTATAATAAAGATTTACCGAAGAATCATAGTTTATATCAGTATAAATACTATATCCATCTAACCAGAAACGCATGGAATTATATTGATACGACTCAAATACTGGAATTGCACTAACATTTACAGTTTGTGTAAATTTTGCACCTAAGGAATAAGTCTCATTACCAATTTTCCATCCAACTTGTTTGTATCCAAACTTGTTGTATGTTTTGCCTTTTAAAGTTATACCATCACTATTAAATACAACAGTTTCATCTATTGGAGCATTTGCACTTTCTCTATAATTTAGATTATAAACTCTTTCAAAAACTACTGTAACCGTAACATCGTCATCTGGCATTACAAATGAATTATTAGAAACATCAACCGTGCCGCCTTTAGATTTTGCAACATTTATGCTCCTTACAGCATAAGTACTATTATTTGGAGTTGTATTAACATAAACTGTCTCACCAGGTTTAAACTTCGTTAAAACCTTTCCAAATACATTAGCAAGTAAAATAGTTCCATTTGGATTTTGCGTTACTGTTGCTGTTTTTGTTGTATCTATGCCGCTTGCGTGCATCTCTCTAGTTTTTTGCACAACAACACTATTGCCATTTTTAAGTTGAATAATTTCATAAATTGAATAGTAACCCAAATTGTCAATAGGAATGGTATATGTACCGAGTGTACTATTATAGTTGGCATTTACATATTTATCGGCATTTGGATATTTAACCATAACAGATTTTGCAAGAGATAAATTATTATCTAATTCAACTTTAGACTTGGCATTAAACTTTAGTTTTAATTCTGTTCCTATGTTAATATTTCCAAGATTTGCTTGGTATTCGGCTGGTTGAATATCTTCAAATTCAAGCATATCAACAGAACTAACTACATTAACTGTTAATGTGTTACATGCATTTGTTGCATTCTTGCCTGCTGATCTTTCAGTTATATTACAAGTTATTCTATATTCACCTACATCCCATTTCTCACTACCTGGTTTGATACAAAGATTTAATGGGAATTGATCATTCATGCCATTAAAGAATGAAACTGTGGAAATGTCTTGATATTCGAGACCGATTTTCTTCGAAACTGTAAAATCAGAAGTGATGCCGTTATTTTTAATATATTCTTTGAGTTTATTTGCATCTGAAACGACTCCATTGAACGATTTCATCAAGTTGGTGCAATTAAATTGGCTATGGCATTTCCAATAAGATGCATCCCAATAATCTAATTGAACATTGAGTGCTTGATGTTGGTAAATTGTAATATTATCTTGTGTTCCCTCTGAATTTAGTAAAACATCAGATAGCTCTTTATTCTGTGGAGTTATAACACAAACTTCCTTTGCCCAATCGCTAGAACTGTCACCATCTCCTGAATGATCCGATGTTATATTTTTTGTTGTATGTTCTGAATCTGCAAGCCAACCTGATGGCATAGTAAAATAAACACGTTCATGACCATTGTCGTTCTCGCTATATCCAAAAGCATGTACGCTTGGTGAATTTGCTACATGAATGTGATTATTCCAAACTGGCATTGGATCATAAATATTAGATGCACTATTAGTTTCACAATATGATTCAAAATAACCACTTACTATTTTGATATCGTTATGTAACATATAATTGTATGAATAAATTGTGCAAACACCCGCATATCCGAATATTTTTGCATTTTCTATATAAAGTGTTGATTTATTTTTTTTGCTTGATAAATAGATTGTTGAATTTCTATATTCACTTCCACGTCCTTTTAAAATGCCACCAGTTATTACAACATTTCCACCATCACAAACAATTGCTGAACCCATAATATATGCAGTAACATTCTTTACTTTTTGTGCATCATATATTAATTTATTTCTTCCGGCAACAATAGTGCCACCATGAATATTCAATTTTCCGCCTTGCTTAACATAGAGAACATTTCTAACCGTATCATATTGGGATTCACTAATATCACCAAATTTAGAATCAAATTGTAAAATACCTTTATTATCATCATTATCTGTAATTGTAAAGGTTACCCCATCATTAACGATAATTAAATTTTTGGTATGCGGTTCATCATATTTGCTTGATTCAAAACCTGTGTAATAAAATTCAGTGCCACCTTGTCTAATTCCAAATTGTGTTTTATCAGAGTAATAAACGTGATTACCATTTAAATGCAAAATCTTATTCCCAACTACTTCTATTGGTTCTATAGAAGTATAACGACCATCTTCTATTACACTTTCACAAGTAATGTCTTTATTAACAACAACTAATTTATCTGCTTCGTTTGTAAGAGCAGCCCTCAATTCTTCATCGTTATTAACATAGACTGTTGGATAATTTGAGTTAGAATAATCCAAAACTGAATTTGATATTGCGTAAGCATTATCATCTTTATCTAACCCACCGATATTAAATCCTAATGTAAGGCCAAGCACTAAAAAGAAAACAAACATACTTGCCAATAAACTAACTAAAAAAAGTTTTTTTGCCTTCATAACCTCTCTCCAAAATGTTGATGTATGAGTTGAATTTGCTCTATGAACAAAGTTGAGTTATTTAAAAAGTCGCAAAATCTTGAATAATATCAACTCTCTTTATATGCAATAAGTATAACATTGAATGTTATATTTTACAATATACATTGTTTTTGCCATATAAAATAAAACTCCCAAGAGTTGTTTCCCCTTGAGAGAATTAAACGTAAAATTTAGTATATTAAATAACTATGTTATTTATTTTTAAAATATTCTAAAGCTTCTTTATATCCTGCAAATCCTTTGCCAACTATTTGCTTTTCTGCATAAAGACCGATATATGATAATTTTCTAAACTCATCTCTATTGTTAATGTCTGAAAGATGAACTTCAACTGTTGGAATTTGAACAGCTTTTAATGCATCTAAAATTGCT
>CAMZEU010000054.1 GCA_947305865.1 uncultured Clostridia bacterium | reverse complement strand
ATATGGAATATAAGTTTTATGGCGCAAAGGATGCCAATGTTACACCAATTAATAATGAGTATAAAGGCATAAATAATCCAAGAGATTTATATGATGCTTTATCTAATATTTGGTGCGAATATACTTGTGGTCCAGCTTTTAGAAAAGAATGGAGTGAAAGCAATAAAACAGCAGGTCAATGTTCCATTACAGCATTCCTAGTTCAAGACATATTTGGTGGGGACGTATATGGTATAATCCTTGAGGACGGTGCATGTCATTGCTTCAATATTGTAGATGGTTGTTTATTTGATTTAACAAGTGAACAATTCCATGGAAAGCCTCTAGATTATACAAAGGGCGTAATCCAATCTAGAGAAGAACATTTCGCAAGAGTTGAGAAATACGAAAGATATTTATATCTAAAGGAAGCCCTTAAAAAATATTAGACATTATTATAAAAAGTAATATAATAATAACACCAAGCGGAGTTCGGCCTCTAAATCCTTCGCTTAATAAAATAAAACCAAGGAGAAACATTTATGGATTCATTAGAATCAAAGAAAGAGTCTAAATTTTTACTCTTTTTCAAAGAAACCAGAGTATTGTTAAGATCCATACCATCTCCTGTTGTAGCATTATTTGTAATGTCTGTTATTGCTATGAATATTTTAGCTAATAAGACATTGGTGCAAACAGAGTATTTGGCATTGGACGGTGGAATACTTATATCGTGGTTGTCATTTTTGTGTATGGATATTGTAACCAAACACTTTGGTCCAAAAGCATCCACTAGAATGTCTATATTCGCTATTCTAGTTAATTTACTTACTTGCTTGATATTCTTTGCAGTAGCGAAGATTCCATCTAACAGCGACGATTATACGGCCTTTAACACAATTATTGGTGGGACATGGTTCATCTTATTAAGTTCTACAATTGCATTTATTGCATCTGCTTTACTTAATAACTTCATGAACTATTTAATTGGAAAGTCATTTAAGAAGAACCCAGATGGAAAACTTGCTTTCTTTGTTAGAGCATATGTTTCAACATTTATTGGACAGTTCTTTGATAATCTTATTTTCTCATTATTCACATTTATGTTGTTTGCTCCTATCTTCTGGGACGGATTCAGTTGGACATTTGTACAATGTGTAACCTGTTCTATAATAGGTGCTGCAGTTGAATTAGTATGTGAGATAGTATTTTCACCAATTGGATATTATGTGTGTAGGAATTGGCAAAAGAATAATATAGGTAAAGAGTATTTTGAATATGTAGGAGGAGTGGAAAGATGAGAGTATTAATTACAGGTTCAAGTAGTGGTATAGGTTTAGAATGTGCAAAGAAGTTTTTAGCAACTGGACATGAAGTATTTGGTCTAGACTTAAAGCCAAGCAAAATAGAGAACAAGAATTATCATCATTACGTTGTAGATATTAAGGATGGAGACAAACTTCCTACAATAGACAAAGTAAATATTATTTTTAATAATGCAGGCTTACAAAACTCCAAGGATGATATTTCAAACAACCTAAAAGGCACAATTAATGTAACAGAGAAATATGGTATCCAAGAAGATATAAAGTCCATATTATTTAATGCTTCTGCAAGTGCACAAAGTGGTTTTGAATTTCCAGAGTACGTAGCAAGTAAAGCAGGCGTTGTTGGCTATATGAAAAACGTTGCAACACGTATTGCCAAATATGGTGCCACAGCCAATGCTATCTCTCTTGGTGGAGTAAAGACAGACTTAAATAAGTGTGTTATGGAAGATGAAAATATGTGGAAACAAATTATGGATGCCACACCACTTAAGAAATGGATGAGTGTAGAAGAAGTAGCAGAATGGGTTTATTTCCTAACAGTTATTAATATGTCTATGAGTGGTGAAGACCTATTGATAGACAATGGGGAATATAAATTGAATTCCTCGTTTGTTTGGCCAGGATATAACAAATAAAAAAAGCACCCAATTGAGGGTGCAATTTTTATAATGTTTAGTTTATCTTTCTTGGTCTAAGTCTATTCTTTTCTTTAACAACCCAGATAATTAATACTACTAATGCAAATCCAATAATTGCAACTGTACACCAGATTAATACCCATGGTACATCTTTACCAGTCTTTGCATTTTCCCACATCTTAATAGCTGCTTCGCTTCTATCTCCAAAGTCTCTCATAACTCCTAATTGAGTTGTATCTAAGATAGTTGGATATCTTCCTTCGTCTTCGAAGTAAGAGAAGTCATAGTCTCCATCATTGTCTTCAACTGCTAAAGCATACTCACTATCAACTAATGCTTCATATACATCTTCGTTAATAAGTTCGTAGCCATCTTCGCCATCATGACCATCTTCATATAGGATGTTTCCATCTACATCGCACTCATACATCATTCTGTCTCTAGAAACAGCAGAAGTGTATCCAATATAGATTGAATTATATATAGCGTTGGCAGGATTATTCATAAAGTCTATGAACATTAAAGCAGCTCTCTTGTGTGAAGATGTTTCAGGAATAACCCAACCATCAAACCAAATGTTTCCAGTTTGTCTTCCTAATTCGTCTTGTGGCACATAGTATCCAAGATAGTAATCATCTTCGTCTTCATTATAGCTTTCTTCAATGGCCCATAATGCATCTCCAGACCATGCTAAATCAACGTATACGATTTCGTTAAGCATATCATCCTTACCAAAGTCTACTTCGTATCCAGAGATATGTTCACGTTGTGCTGTTAATACTTCTTCAGCAGCATCAAGCATAACTTGGTCTGTGCAGTTAATTAATTCTTGAACACTCTTGCTTTCATATCCTTCTGGGAGGAGGTCATATTGCTTCATGTACATAACAGCTGCACAATATGTATCTCTAACACTATCTTTAACTAAGATTTTGTTTTCAATATCTTCGTTATTGCCTTCATTCCATAAGATTCCCCAACCATATTCTTCCAATTCTTCTTCTGATACATAGTTCTTGTTATAGAGAATTCCTAATGTTCCCATCATATAAGGTACAATGTAGTCTTCCATAGACTCTACTTTGTCACCAGTATTTAAAGAACTGAACTCAGCACGAATAGCATTTGCAAAATCTGCATCTGTGTTTTGGAATGTTGTATTAAGATTGTCTAATGCTAATACTTGTCCGTTTGGAAGGGTAGATCCGTTGTATTCAGCAATTAAGTCTGTAATGCTTGCAAGTTTATGGTTCATCATTAATTTTTGAACAGCATAATCACTTGGGCAAATAAGGTCTACACTTTGAGCATCATTATTTAATACTTTGGCAAGCATTGTTTCATTAGTGTCAAATGTAGAGTAGACGATATTAATTGAATTGCCAGTTGTTTCTTTATAGTATGCTTTAAATGCTTCTAGTCTACTTGTTTCTTGGCTCTCGTCAATGTAGTCTTCCCAGTTATAAACAACTAGTGTATCTACAGCATTACCTTCGTCATCTGTTTTGTTGCAAGCAGCAAATACAGGGAGGAGTAAACAAAGAACTAATATTAATGCTAAATATTTAAACTTCTTCATTATTTACCTCCTTTAAAGCTTAAGGTTTTTGCCTTTTTTGCTTTTGTTGCATTTACAAGGTTAACAATTAATACTGCAGCAAGTACCACAACAATGATTATTGAGAATATTGCATACCAGAATGGTTCTAGGCCTTGTACTCTTGCATCTGAGTAAATGTATGTAGATAATGTGTCTATGCCTGTTCCAGCACCCTTGTTGATTTGTGTAATGATGAAGTCATCTAGAGACAATGTAAATGCCATTGCAAAACCGGAAACAATACCAGGAGTAATCATTGGAATAATTACTTTAACCATAGCGTAGGCTGGTGTTGCACCTAAGTCTAGTGCAGCTTCATATACGTTTTGATCCATACCTTCTAACTTAGGAAGAACAGATAAAACTACATATGGAGTACAGAATGCAATGTGTGCAATGAATAGTCTTAAATAACCTTCAGCAAACTTACAAGTTACAAAGAATATCATGAATGAAACAGCCATAACAATTTCTGAGTTAATGATAGGGAATTGGTTAACTGCTTCAACAGCATTTCTTGTTCTCTTGCCAAGAGCATGAATACCAATTGCTGCACATGTTCCCATAATTGTTGCAACTACGGAGCTAACAATAGCGATTAAGAATGTGTTAGCAACTGCCATGCCTAAGGCTGGTGCTTTGTCTGATGTTACTATTTGTCTATATGATTCAAATGTGAAGCCATTATCAAAGTTGAAGTTTGAACTTCCTGAGAATGAGTACACGATAATGAATACTATAGGTGCGTATAAAATCGCAAGGAGTATTAAGAGATAAGTCTTTTCGAATATTTTCTTTACCATAATGTCCTCCCAACGTTCTTATTTTTGTTATATCTATTCATAATGAATGAAGATACAAGTACAAATACTAACATTACTAAACTCATAACAGATCCAACGCCGTACATATCTTGTGAGAATTTGAGTTCGATGGAATCACCGAAGAGGAATATCTTTCCGTTGGATAATAATTGTGAGATTGCGAATGTTGAAATGGTAGGAATGAATACCATCGTTATGCCACTTAAGATACCACTAACAGACATTGGAAGAATGACTTTGAAGAATGTTGTCATATCGTCTGCACCTAAGTCTCTTGCAGCTTCTGTATAGCTCTTATCTATACCAGAGATAACTGTGTGGAGAGGTAGTATCATAAATGGAAGATAGTTATATACCATACCAAATAAAACTGTTCCCATTCCGAGTTCTACGTTCATTGCCATGAAAATTTCTTTTGTTGCAAGTGTTCTAATCAAGAAGTTAACCCACATTGGAAGGATGAAGAGAAGTACCATAACCTTGCCACCACTCTTTGATTTGGAGAGGAAGTAAGCAGCAGGGTATCCAATGAGTAAGCAAATTACTGTTGTAATAACACCTACAAACAATGAGTTTCCAAGAACATACAATGAGCTTCTAGAAGTGAAGAATGTTTGGAAATTGCTCAATGTGAACTGGTGATCGTTGTCTAAGAAAGCATAGACAAGAATCATAACCAGTGGTACGACAACAAAGAGTAGCATAAAGAGAATGTAAGGGTAACTAAATACTCTCTTTGTCATCTTGAATTTTTTAGTCAAAGATTTTGCCATTTTTCTTACCTACTATTTCTTTGTTGTTTTGTTTTGAGGATTTCTTGGTTTGCCAGGATCTCTTTCGAATGTAACTGGCTTTTTAGCTGGTTTTTTTGCTACCTTTTCTTCTTCTTTTTTAGGCTCTTCAGTTGCTACGTTCTCGGCCTTTTTAGTTGTTTTCTTAGCTGGAGCCTTTTTAGGTTCTGCCTTTACTTCTGCCTTAGGTTCTTCTTTAACTTCAACGACCTCTTGTACAGGTTCTTCAACAGGAGTTTCAACAACAGGGGCTTCTTCTACAACTGGTTCTTCTGTAGTTTCTTCAATAGGAGCATATCTTTCTTGTTCCATCATTTCAGCAGCTTCTTCTAGAGATCTCTTAACTGGTGCTTCAAATTCGCCAGCATCTGGATCATCTTCTACTGGTGTAGATTCTTCTACAACAACAGGGATTTCTTCTTCCTCTTTCTTTTCTTCGAAGCGTTCTTCAATGATTATCTTATCTTTTGCTATGTTAATACCAACTCTGTCTCCCTTGAGCCATTCATAATCTGTGTCTACAAAGAAGTCATAGTTGTCATCGGTCTTTACTATGCATTGATAGTAACTTCCTTTATAGATTGCACTAACAACTGTTCCTTGGATGATGCCATCATCTGGGTCGTCTGTGATTTCTACATCATCAAAGTCTATTGTTGCTGTTACTAATGTTCCAGCATCTAATGTTGAGTTACAATCGAAGTGTCCACCACAAATATCAACAACACCTTCAGAAATCATATATGTTTCAACAGTGTTAATAATTCTTGCTTTGTGCATAATATGGAAATCGAAAGGTTTAATATATAAAGATATTTCACTTTCTGGTTCATAGTATTGTGTATTGTGTACAACCAACTCATTTTCATTTGTTTGAACAGTAATGAGGTAGTGGTCTCCTTTGAATACACAAGAAATAACTTTTGCACTTACGCAATTTTCTGATGTTTTCTTAATCTTTATATCTTCTGGACGAATGATAACGTCGATAGGTTCATTCTTCTTGAATCCTTTATCAACACATTCGAAGACATTTCCATCTATATCTACTTTATAGTCATCAATCATAATGCCAGAGAGAATATTACTTTCACCAATGAAGTCTGCAACGAATGCGTTTGCTGGTTCGTCATAAATTGTCTTTGGTGTAGCAATTTGTTGAATTAAGCCATCTCTCATAACGATGATCTTATCTGACATTGTTAAAGCTTCTTCTTGGTCGTGTGTTACATAAATAAATGTAATACCGAGAGTCTCATGCATATTCATTAATTCGAGTTGCATGTCTTTTCTCATTTTAAGGTCCAATGCTCCGAGTGGTTCGTCTAAAAGTAATACTTCTGGTTCATTAACAATAGCTCTTGCAATAGCAACTCTTTGTTGTTGTCCACCAGATAGGGAAGTAACACTTCTATGACCATAGTCTTCAAGGTCTACCATCTTAAGTGCAGCATTAACTTTTTCCTTGATTTCAGCTTTTGTGTATTTTCTGAATGTTTGAACTCTTTCGCCTTTCTTATTGAACTTCATTCCACTTGGAACTGCTTTAAGTTTTAAACCGAAAGCAATGTTCTTGAAGACGTTAAGGTGTGGGAATAATGCATACTTTTGGAAAACAGTATTAATCTTTCTTTGATAAGGTGGGATATTAGTAATATCTTTACCTTCAAAAAGAATTGTTCCTGATGTTGGATTTTCGAATCCAGCAATCATTCTTAAAGTAGTTGTCTTTCCACAGCCAGAAGGCCCTAAGAAAGTAACGAACTCGCCACGTTTAATATTAAAACTGGCGTTCTTTACAGCATCCTTACCATCGTAAGTTTTTGTTACATTTTTTAATTCAATGATATAATCTTTTTTCTCTTCGTTTCTCATTTCCTCTCCTTTATTTATATTGAATTAAAATGTTGGTGGTGAGGCAACCCAAATGAATGTAGCCATTTCATCTGAATTGTTCTCGATGTTGTGAGGTTTGTCTGATGTGAAATAAAAGGATTGACCAGCCTCAACTTTGTTCTTGTTTTTGCCAATTACTAAAACTATTGTGCCTTTTAAAACGTATCCAAATTCTTCGCCATCATGAGGGATGTCTTCTTCCATCTTTGAATGTGGTTTTAAATCAACACGAATAGGTTCCATTTCGTTTTTTTGTGCGTTTGGAATTAACCAGTTAATAACATAGTCGTCGGTTTCTTTTTCAATGAAGTCTTGTTCACCAAAAACTATCTTGTCTGGATTTGTCTCTGAAAAGAATTGTGCAGGTGTTGTACCCAATGCATTAAGTATGTCTAAAAGGGAAGTAATAGATAATGAATTATTATCATTTTCTACTTGTGAAATAAAACCTTTTGTGAGTTCACATCTGTCTGCAAGTTCCTCTTGAGTGAGACCATTTTGAAGGCGTAAATTTCTTATTTTTTCACCAATTTCCATGTGCACCTCTTCAGTTTTGTTAAAGTAATTTTTTTGTTTAGTAAAAATAAACTTAAATGAATTATATATATTGTATATATACGTGTCAATCAAATATTTCAAAAATATATAAAAAATTAAATAAATAAAAAAAGTCCCAAATCATTACGAAATGGGACTAATTTTTTAATTAAGATTGTTTTGGTATTAATACATACCGTCCATGCCACCTTGTGGAGCAGCTGCTATTGGAGCTGGAGGTGTTGGAATATCTGTTACTAATGCTTCTGTTGTTAAGAGTTGAGCAGCTACAGAAGATGCATTTTGAAGTGCGCTTCTTGTAACCTTTGTTGGGTCGATGATACCAGCTGCGATCATATCAACATACTCATCTTTTGCTGCATCATAACCGAAATATTTCTTCTTTGATTCAAGAATTGTTGCCTTAACAACACCGCCATCAATACCAGCGTTCTCTGCAATTTGTCTAATTGGAGCCTCAAGTGCTTTGATAACGATATAAGCACCAGTCTTAACATCTCCTTCAAGTCCTTCGCATTCTTTCTTCAATGTATTAATAATGCTGAGGAGTGCTACACCACCACCAGGAACGATACCTTCTTCAACGGCTGCACGTGTTGAGTTAAGAGCATCTTCCATACGTAGTTTCTTATCTTTCATTTCAACTTCTGTTGCTGCACCAACACCGATAACTGCTACGCCACCAGCAAGTTTTGCAACTCTTTCTTTAAGCTTTTCTTTCTCGTAATCTGATGTTGTTGTTTCAAGTTGTGCTCTGATTTCTGCAACTCTTGCTTCAGTTATTCCCATTGCATTTGCAATTTCACTTGCA
>CAMZEU010000053.1 GCA_947305865.1 uncultured Clostridia bacterium | reverse complement strand
GCAGGGTCTTTCTTAGACGCAATAATAGATGGTATAAATCCAGCTATAACATTTAATACAATGCTTAATCCAATTAAACCAAGTACATGCCACCAAGCAGTTTGTGAGAAGTTAGGTGGGACTTGTGAAGATATTTTGTGAAGAATTAAGTTTAGAGGGAAGTTTAACAACCAAGCTATAAAAATACCTAGGATACCAGAAGCAGCACCGATAATGGTTGTTTCTGCATTAAATACATTTGCAATATCCAACTTTCTAGCACCGATAGATCGTAGTACGCCAATTTCTGTTGTTCTTTCCAAAACAGAGATATATGTAACAATTGCTATCATAATACTTGATACAACTAGAGATATTGCAGCAAAAGCAATGAAGATACCTGAAACAATTTTAACTATCCAGTTAACTATAGTACTTACTGTTCCAGCAGCATCTGTATATGCAACCTTTAATACAAAGTTTCCTTCGGCCTCACATTCATTATTCCATTCATCCAAATATGCTAAAACTTTATCTTTATCATCAAATGATTTTGGATATAGATATATTGAAGATGGCATTTTTGTCGCTCCTAATCTTTGGAGTTGTGATTGATATGCTGAATTAAGAATTGTTAGAACATTATCTGGGTCTAATCCTAATTCAGGGATTAAACCTACCATCATGGCTATTAATCCTTTAAGAGTACTGGAAGGTATACCTAAATCATTAGATATAATGGCCATTAAACCATTTAGTGTATCTTCTGGTGCTATATCTTGAATGAGTGTATTCAATTGTTCATCTGAATAAGAGTTGCCCAAATACTCTTTTAATCTGTCTAAAGTCATCATTGACTTTAATGTGGATACAAGAGTTTTCTCATTGATGCCATATGCGGTTAGTACTGTAACAAGAGAAGAGTAGTCTGATGAGAAATCATTGCCATTCAAAACATTGAATTCATCTTGTGCAAGTTGTGCTTGTGCAACATCTGATGACAAGCAGTTTTCAAGATACATTTCAGACAATTCTCTTGTATATGCAAGACCAGCTGGAATAAATGGTATTACCACATTCTTATTTGGTCTAATTACACCAACTATCTTAAGGTCTATATTGTCTTGTCCACTTGGTTCGGCATATGCATCTGCAAGAGAGTATCTTGCATATAGTTCTTTGCCATCTTCTATGGTCTTATAATACTTATTATTGTTTGTGATAATTGTATATGTATTTGGATTCGTTACTGGATCATAAATGAACTTAGAGAATGGAATATCTCTAAACCTTGTGCTATCATCCTCATAGTTGAGTTGATATCCCAATAATTCCAAAACGTCTGCATAGATATAGTTGTATTGGTCTACAACAAGAACTATTTCATCGTAGTTTTCTGGATATTTACCATATAAAACATCATATTGAGTCTTTACAAATTCTGAATCCAAAAGTTCATTCCAATATAATTGGGAAGATCTGGAAGTAATATTAATAGATGTTAATTCACCTCTATAGTTATGTGTTGCCATTGTTGGTTGGAATGAATACACATACCTTATGGAATTGAGATAATTCATATCTACCTTTTTAACATATTCGATATATTCTGGGCTAAGAATATTGGCCGAAATCTTAATACCAGTATTGTATTCAACAGAATATGGTACAACAGCATCCTTATTTGGATATTCTTCTCCAGGGTTATCTACAGATTTTATAATAGATGAAGTATCTACACTAATTGCTAAGCTTGAAATAGTAACTGGCATATTAACTAAAGCACTAGTTTGTAGGTCTTTAATATAAATATTAAAACCATTAGTTAAAGCTAATACTAATGCAATTCCAATAATACCAATGGATGCAGCAAAAGCAATAAGACTAGTTCTAAATTTCTTTGTCCATAGATTCTTTGCAGATAATGCAAGTGCAGTGAAGAAGGACATAGAAGATTTTCTCTTCTTAGGCTTTTCAACTGTTTTATTGGTTCCTTCTGTTTCTTCTGTTGGTACTTCTAATTTGCGTTTTGTATGAGTTTTTTCTTCTTCATCCTCTATAACGGTTTCTTGGATAGAATCAACAGGAACTTCTCCTTCATATGGGTTGCTATCTGAAGTTATAGAACCATCTAAAAGTTCAATTATTCTTGTAGAATAAGTTTGAGCAAGTTGAGGATTATGAGTAACCATTATTACAAGTCTTTCTTTAGAAACTTCTTGTAATAAATCCATAATTTGCTTAGATGTTTCTGTATCTAGAGCACCAGTTGGTTCGTCTGCAAGGATGATTTTAGGGTTGGTTACTAATGCTCTTGCTATAGCAACTCTCTGACATTGTCCACCAGACATTTGAGATGGTTTCTTTTTCAGTTGTTCACCTAAACCAACTTTTTCTAGTGCAGCAATAGCCATTGTTTTTCTTTTATTTCTACTAATTCCCGAAATAGATAATGCAATTTCAACATTTTGAAGAACATTTAAGTGTGGTATAAGGTTATAACTTTGGAATACAAAACCAATATAGTGATTTCTATATGTATCCCAGTCTCGTGCTTTATATTCTTTTGTGGAAACATCATTAACAATTAATTCGCCAGATGTGTATTCATCTAGACCGCCAATAATATTCAAAAGGGTAGTTTTGCCACAACCAGAAGGCCCAAGAATAGATACCAATTCACTCTTTCTAAAGTTAATATTAACTCCTTTCAAAGCATGAACTGTATTTGATGGTAATATGTAGTCCTTCGAGATGTCGTGCAGCTTAAGCATATTTATTTCCCCTTGTTGTAGATTTCTATTTTATTTTATGAAATAGAAGATGTCAATATTTAACACGTGTAAATAATATTGCTGAAAACAGAGAATTGTTATATTATTGAATTATGAAATTTATTAAGTATTTTCTATATGCATTTGTACAATGGACATGGGGTTTCATACAATCCCTAATTGGCTTTTGTTTGTTTTGTAAATACAAAACAAGAAAGTGCAAAAGTGAGTTCTATCATGGTGCAATTATGACATATCATGATGGAGATTGGGGTGGTGTGTCTTTGGGTTATTTTACATTTGTAAATGGACATAGAGATGAAGATTGGACAAAGGATGCAATACCACATGAATATGGTCATACGATTCAGTCTTTGTTGTTAGGACCTTTATATATGTTTATTATTGGCATACCATCTATGGTATGGTGTAACGGAAAGAAAGGCATAAAGAAAAGAGAAATGGGTGCAAGTTATTATGATTTCTATACTGAAAGCTGGGCAAATGAATGTGCAGAAAAAGTTTTGAAATGTGATAAAATAGTTTATATGGATAAAAAGGCAGAAGAAACCAAAAAGAAATTAGAGAGTGAAAACAATGGATGATATCTACACAAGAACAAGAATGTTAATAAAAGATGAAGGAATAGAAAAGCTAAAGGGATCTAAGGTGCTAGTTGTAGGACTTGGAGGTGTTGGTGGTTATATAGTTGAAGCACTTGCAAGAGCAGGTGTAGGGTGTATTGGCCTTGTAGATAATGATACCATTAAAGAGAGTAACCTAAATAGACAAATACTTGCAACGACATCCACAATTGGAATGCTCAAAACGGATGCAGCAAAGGATAGAATATTATCCATTAACACAAACTGTAAAATCGATACCTATGCATGTACTTATCCATCTAATGAAATAGATATTTCAAAATATGATTATATTGCAGATGCTATAGACACAATTACATCCAAAATTGCTCTTGTAAAAGAAGCAGATGAAAAGGGTGTAAGAATTATTTCTTCGTTATCTACTGGAAATAGGATAGAAGGGACATATTATGTCAAAGACATATATAAAACTGAAAATTGTCCTATGGCAAAGGTAATGAGAAAGAAATTAAAAGAGATTGGAATTAAGAAATTAAAAGTTGTTTGGTCTCCAGATGGAGCAATGGAGGGAAGTGAAACACTTGAAGAAGGTGGTAGACATATCCCAGGAAGTATATCATTTATCCCAGGCATTGCTGGTTTAACTATTGCTGGAGAGATAATTAGATATTTGATAAACAATTAAAATAAATCCTTGTATTTTACTATTAACTCAGATTTGTCATGAACATCTAACTTTTGATAAATAGATGTTAAATCCTTTTTAATTGTGTTTTCTGAGAAGAATAATTAGTTTGAATCTCCTTAAAAAATAAAACGCTTACCTTCGGGTAGGCGTTTTTATTAGGGAAGTTTAAGTTTTTGATATAGATATTAATCTATATTTTCTTTTGTAGGATTATCTTCAGTAACTATATCATCACTTGTTGTTTCTTCTTCTGTGTTCTCTTGGACCTTTCTTTCTTCTATCTCTTTACAGATTTGTGCATAGGTTTTTTCTGTTAGTTTGAATTTTGTAAGATAAACAATAAGACCAGAAACAACGAATAACATAGGAGCAACTGTTAAAACAACAATTAACCACTTGGATGTAGATTCTGGAACTGTAGAAAGAATGTTTGCAATTTCAAAAGATTTTTCTTCTGCAGTAATTGTGCCAAGAGTTGCCTCGTTTTCTATATCTGAAATCTTTTGTGTTACATCTGTAATTGCTAAAGCAAAGAATGTTAAAGAAACTATACCTTGTACAATAGCGCTACTCATCTTTGCCATGAATGGTCTTAAAGAGAAGATGGAACCTTCAGCTCTTTCTCCAGTCTTCCATTCGTTATACTCAACACAGTTTTGCATTGAAACGGTTTGTACCATATAGAACATTGTTTGTCCTAAGGAAGCACCTAGACCAGATATTGCCATAATATAGAAGACAATATTGTATCCAAATAATGTTACATTAGTCTTTGCAAATAGGCCTATGAACAACATAATGGTATATGAAACTACAACCAAGATAACAGAAACGGTACTTATTTGTTTTCTTGTGTATTTCTTTGCAATTAGAGGGTAGAAGACCATTGCTCCAGCAGATAATCCAGATAACACTACGAATATAGTAACAAGCATTCCTTGGTATCCAAATCTGATGTATAAGAAGATGGATAACATCGAAGATGTTAGAATAGCACCACCAGGATTATACAAAAGCATTGTAAGGGCTGTCCAAAGAAGTTGGTCATTTTTGAATAATACCTTAATCATCTTCTTTAGAGATGGCTTAGGAGCATTAATAGCTTTAGTTGGGAGAGGATTTTCTTTAACAACAAAACAGGTCATTAATTGGCAAGCAACAAACATTACACAGAAGAATATAGACATAACAATTGAACCAGTTTGTGCACTATTACCAATTGCTAAATCACCATATGCAAGGATAGGGAATAGAAGTGTAACAGATACATTACCAATACCAGCTGTTATGTTGGAAAGTGTGGAGATATTATTTCTGTCTTTCTCATTGGATGTTAGAGAAGGCATCATACCCCAGTAACTAATATCATTCATTGTGAATGTAATACCCCAGAGTAAGTATGCAAAAATAAAGAATATTACGTAATTATCTCCAGATAATGGTGCTAGGAACATAGCAAGAACTACTGCCACGTTTGTTACACAACCAATCATGATCCATGGCTTGAACTTGCCCCATTTTGTTCTTGTTATTTCAATGATTGCACCCATAAGAGGATCGTTACATGCATCAAATATTCTACAAACAATAATGATTAAACTCATTGTTAACATGTTTGCCGCACTTAATCCTTTTGTTAAAAGGGCACAAGTGAATAGTTGTGCATTAACAAGTGCATAGACCATGTCACGTCCAACACCACCCATACTGTAACCCCATAGGTTACGCTTGGATAATCTTCCTTCAGTTGCTATTTCATTTGCCATAATAATTCTCCCTAAAACTTTAGCATTCAAAAACGAATGTCAAAGGTCCTAATTGTTTTTGGTCTATAACCATATGTTCTCCGAACATACCTGTTTGGCAAGGAACTCCTTCCTTTATTATATCATCTCTAACTCTCTCATATAAATACTTGGCTCTATCTGGCAATTCAGCATCCTTAAAGTCTGGTCTATTTCCAGATCTTTTACCCAATGTGCCCGCTAAGCAAAATTGAGAAACTAGTAATATTTCTTTGCCTACATCCTTAACAGATAAATTCATTTTGTCATTTTCATCTGCAAAGATTCTGAGTAGGGTAAGTTTTCTTGCAAGATAATCTGCTTGTTCTTCTGTGTCTCCTTTAGCTATAGCTAAAAATACAGTAAGACCAGATTCTATATGACTTACAACTTTTCCATCTACACTTAATGTTGTTGGACCACAACGTTGAATAACAGCTCTCATTTTTCTTCCTTTCTTGGAGGTTTTCCAAGGTATTGATATAAATTGCACTCTAATTCAGAATTGTATAACTTTCTTGTTTTGTCTGCTTTCTTGCCAAAGTACTTTTCAAATCCTTTATAACTTGTGATGACATATGCACACCATTCATCTAAAGATGAAAATACCTTGCCAAAGTCTCTATATAATTCTTTTAATTCAGCTTCTTGTAATAATCTTTCTCCATATGGTGGATTGGTTATAATTACGCCATGAGAGAAACGTGAACTAAGTTTTCTCATATCTTGTGCTTGTATATGTATCTTGTCTTTAACTCCAGCATTTTCTGCATGCTTAAGTGCGAGTTTAACTTGTGCTGGATCTATATCAAAACCAGAGATTCTAAGTTCTTTATCTAGTGTTTCTAAATCTTTTGCTTCTTCATTTACTTGCTCTCTTAATTGAGGTGCATTGGCCCATTTTTCAAAAGAGAAAGAGCGGTGTTGTCCTGGTGCAATATTAAGAGCAATTAATGCGGCTTCTATTGGAAATGTTCCAGAGCCACAGAAAGGGTCTATAAGTACTCTATCTGGGTTCCAAATAGATAACTTAATAATTGCAGCAGCCATCGTCTCACGCATTGGAGCGTGGCCTACAAGCGTTCTGTATCCACGTTTGTGTAATCCATCTCCAGAAGTGTCTAGCGTAACCCTACAAACATCATTAATTAGAGATACTTCTATATTAAATATAGAACCAGACTCAGATAATGAGTTTAGAGAATGATATGAACATAATTTTGAGACGATTGCTTTTTTAGAAATACTTTGAATTGAGGAGAGGGCAAATAATGTGCTTTTAATACTCTTAGCATCTACAACAATAGTGCCATCCTTGGTTATTATTTCTTGCCATGGGATAGAGTATATGGAATCATAGAGTTCATCAAAGGAGGTAGCAGTGAAGGTGGAGATAACTATACGGATTCGGTTGCTTGTTCTTAGAAAAATATTAGAACGAACAACATCTAAAAAAGTGCCTTCATAGGTTATTCTTCCGTACTCGGCACCACTAGGGTTATATCCTAATTTTAATAATTCTCTCTTAGTAACTGCCTCAATACCACTTGCTGAAGCTGATTCTATTAATATTTTGCCATCAAAAAAACTCATAAGTTAATAATAAGATTATTAAAAAAAATAGTCAAGATGGAAACAAAAACACCACCCTATAAGGATGGTGTTTAAGTTATTTAATTAATAGATATTATAAGATATAAAGTTTGTCTATGAAATTGGTTGTTGCTTCATCGTAAACTTGTAGTGAAACAACGGTTCTTCCATCATAAGAATCTTGACCATAATTTTGATAAACATTATCAACAGTGAGTATTTCTGTGTTCTTTGCATTTATGAATTGATATTTATAATAGCCATTGGTATTTAGAGTGTCGATTCTGAAGATACCATTACCAATATATCCACAAGTTGTTACGTTATTGTATTCATATATAACAATTGGGTTTGAGAAAGTATTTTCATCACGCATATTATAAACAACACAATCGCCATTCTTTTCTTCACATAATACGAAGTCACCATATACTTCTATGTCATTAATTGTATCATCTGTGATAGAAGCAATCTTTATGTTCTTATTTAAATCAAATACATAGTATTGTTTTGCAGCATCATCATGAGCAACTAAGAAGTTGTTTCCAGCTGTATCTACATTATTAATTGTAGATAATGTATTTAAATTTTGGTCTAATAAATATGTTTGTGCTCCAATATCGTAAGCATAATACTTTTGGTTATTGCTAATGAATGCAATCATAACATCTTCAATATCGAAGAGATTTGGTGTGCTTACTAATAAATTGCCATCGGCATCTGCAACATAGTACATATATGATCTACATACAAAGTAATTTTGAATTCCCTTTAATTTAACTGATACATATGGTTTATTGTTGTTTGCTGTAAATACTTTGAAGTTGCCATCTACAATATAACCAGCAAATAATCTTGTCATAGCGCCAGTAGGGATGTCGAACACATAGAATCTATTTTGGAGTTTGTTTTCTAATGGCCCAATTGCTTCAACATAGTCATAGTCTGTTGAATCATTTGGTACAGCACCTTCTGTTAATAAGAAAACTTTACCATTTGCAATAACCTTGTTTGTAACTATAGAAAGACCGAAGTCTAAATTTAATACAGAAACAGCAGTTGTTGCATTATATCTGTTGAAGAATAAGATTTGGTTTGTTGCTGCACTTTCATAGTAGTAGTAACCACTTAATCCTGGAACAGCAATTCTTTCTGCATATTTATCATTTGCAGCAAATGTTGGTAATACTTCACCAGTATA
>CAMZEU010000052.1 GCA_947305865.1 uncultured Clostridia bacterium | reverse complement strand
CGAATTCAGCTTGAAGTCTTTGTGCCTGTTTCTTGTTTTCTTCGGCTTCAGCAATACTCTTTCCAAGTGATTCTTCTAAGAATTCAACTTGTTCTTCAACTGTCATGTCCTCGAAGTCTTTTTCTTGTTTAACTTCTTCTTTTGCTTCTTGTTCTTTCTTTTCTGAGACCTTGGCTTTTGAACTATTGTCTTTTTTAGTCATTATCCTCGCCTCCATTTTTGTTTCCCAACATACTTGTTAGAGCATGTTTCATATATTCAAGAACATCAAATACCTTTCTATAATCCATTCTGTTTGGACCAACAACACCAGCTTGTCCAACAACCTTACCATTAACTGTATAAGATGCTGAAATAACTGAGCAGTTATCCATACCACTTTCTTCTTTACCAACTTTAACAGATACATTAGTTTCAATATCATCTTCGATGGATACTAATTCTTGTACCTTATCTTCATCTGAAAGAACTGAAAGATATGTCTTTGCAGAAGATGAATCATAATCTGGGTAATCTAGCATCTTCAAAGCACCTTCAACAACAACTTTATCTTGTTGGTTTGCAAGGTAGTTTTGGATAATGCTTAATACTGCATCGAACAATTCTCTAAATTCACCGATTTCACCTTCAATCTTTTCATCTATGTTTTCGAATTCATAGATATGTTTTCCTGCAAATACTTTATTTAATACTTGAGAAGCAGAATTAATATATGCATCTTGAGTACTTGCTGGGATTGAAATAGTCTTATCTGCGATTACTCCGCCATCTGTTGCAATAATAACTACAACCTTATTACCAATTAACTTAACAAGTTTAATCTCCTCTATTAAAACATCTGGAAGAGACTTGGAAACAAAGATGGATGTGTAGTTTGTCATGTCTGAGATAACCTTTGCAGCTTGTTTGGAAATATCCTCAACTTGGTTAATTCTATTTTCAAATTCGTTCTTAAGATATAGTGTTTCAGCATCTGTTAAAGCATTTGGAGCCTTTTCAATGTTTTGTACATATACCTTATATGCAGCTGCAAGAGGAATTCTACCAGCAGATGTATGAGGTTGTTCAATATATCCCATTGATTCAAGTGCGCTAAGTTCAGATCTTACTGTAGCTGATGAAACATCTGGAAGGTATTTAGATTGAATATCTCCGGATGATACTGGCTCACCTGTTTGAATATATATTTCAACCAAGGCATTTAATATTCTCTTTTTTCTTTCACTTAATTCTTTGCTCATACTTTTCCCTTTTCTTGCTAGCAAATTATTCTCTAAATTGTTAGCACTCTTTATGTTGGATTGCTAATATAATAAACCCTTAATTGCCAAAAGTCAACAAAAAACAAAAAAATTTTTAAAATCTTTATTATAAATAAAAAAAGACTGGAATTTTTGTTTTCTCCAGTCTTAGATAATTAAAAAATTATACCTCTTACAAGTTTTTTTCCTTTCTGTACGATTTAATTTCTTCATCAATTTCTTCCATTGTCATTTCTGATGTGCCGTTCTTTTTTGCATAATCTCTTATTTGTGATAGTGCGGCCTTTGCTTCTTCTCTAGATGAATCCATCAAGCAAATCTCAAAAGGTATACGTTTTTCTCTAACAACAGTTTTAGCAAATACATTTATAGCAGAAGACATACTTAATCCCATTCGAGTACAAACCTCTTCAAAATCTTTCTTTAAATCTTCATCAATTCTTATGCTCATTAATGTTTGTGCCATAATTACCTCCGTTTATTAGTATTGTATATCATTTGTATATACATTGTCTATAGTTATTATATTTTTTTTGATTGTTTTTCTATTAGATATAATTGTCCAACCAAAAAAAATGGGTCAGTATTTTTTTATACCAACCCAAACTACATAAACGTAACTTTTGTAAATATTTATAAAGACTCTAACATCTTCAAGACTATTGCATTAGATTGTTCAGCTGCAACATCTCCAAAATCTACATAACTTTCATGAGCTGCACCATCTGCTTTATCAGACAATGCTCTAATTACTACAAAAGGTTTATTGAATCTTATACAATTTACAGCAGCAGCTGCACCTTCCATTTCACATGCATAGGCATCAAAGTCCTCATCTAGTTTCTTTACATAATCTTCAGATGCAATAAATTGGTCTCCTGTTGCTATTGTTCCCTTAAATACATGAGCTTGTCCAAGTACATCCTTAGCACATTCATATGCTAAATTAATTAAATCTGCATCACATTCATAGTATTCTCCTGGCGCCGGACCCATTCCTGGATCTCCGGATGTCCATTCAAAACCATCATTAGTTAATATGCCATAATCATGTTCTACTACTCTAGTTCCAACAATAACATCTAATACATCTGGTTCATCCTTTATTCCACCAGCAATTCCTGTAAATATTACTTTTGAAATGTTAAATTTGTTAAGCATAGTTGCCACAACAGATGATGATCTTATTTTCCCAATTCCAGCTCTTGTTATAATTACATCTTTACCACGGAGTTTGCCAATATTGAATTCTACACCACCTATGGTATCTACTCTCTCGACTGTTGTTTCACTTAACAATAATGCTATTTCATTATCCATTGCAGAAACAATTCCGATGTACTCTGTGTTATCTTCTTTTTCAGAACAACCAAAAAGCATTAACGCTAATATTATAAGTAATATTGTGATAAAAATTTTATTTCTCATTTGTTATTCCTCTTATTTAAAGTATTCTACTGCAGACTTGAACATCTTCATATCGAATTCGCCTGGAACATTCTTATATAATCCTTCTCCAATTCTTTCACTGTGACCCATCTTTCCAAATACTCTTCCATCTGGAGATGTGATACCCTCTATAGCATATGTTGAACCATTTGGATTATATCTTATATCCTCTGTTGCATTTCCACTTAAATCTACATATTGAGTTGCAATTTGTCCGTTCTTAGCAAGTTCTTTAACAACTTCGTCAGAAGCCATAAATCTTCCTTCACCATGAGAAATTGCTACAGTATAAATATCTCCAACTTCAGTTGCTTTTAACCATGGAGATTTATTAGATGCAACTCTTAATCTTACAATTTTAGATTGGTGTCTAGAAATTGTGTTGAATGTAAGTGTTGGACAGTTTACATCTGTATCTATAATCTTTCCATATGGAACTAGTCCTAACTTAATTAGAGCTTGGAAACCATTACAAATACCAGCCATTAAACCATCTTTCTTATATAATAAGTTCTCAACTTCATTCTTAATTGCTTCGTTTCTAAAGAATGCCATAATAAACTTTCCAGATCCATCTGGTTCATCACCACCGCTGAATCCGCCTGGAATAAAGATCATTTGAGATTTTGTGATCTCTTTAGCAAATTCGTCTACACTTCTTGCAATACTATCTGCAGTAAGGTTGTTAATAACGAATATATTTGCTTCAGCTCCTGCATCTCTTAATGCTTTTGCTGTATCAAATTCACAGTTGGTTCCTGGGAATACAGGGATTAAAACCTTTGGTTTTGCATTTTGGAAATTACACTTAAGAATCTCTTTTCTTTCATATGAGAAGTTTTCATATTTCTTGTAATCTTTTCCTTCTAAACAAGGATATACAGATTCCATCTTGTTCTCATATTTATCATTGAATTCAGCTAGTGTTACAACTTTGTCTTGGTATGTAAATGCACCATCATCTGTTATCTCACCTAACTTAATTCCAATGTCTTCATTTGTTTCTAAAATGAATGAACCATATTTATATCCAAAGATATCTTCTATTGTTAAAGCATCATCGAATTTGAATCCATATCCATTACCAATTGCCATCTTTGTAACAGCTTCTGCAATACCACCATAAGTTGGAGTATATGCTGAATATACTTTGCCTTCTCTGCATAACTTATTAACTTTGTTAATAATATCTTTCAAAGAATCTATGTCTGGTAATTTGTTTTCATTATATTTTGGAGCAAGAAGAACAACTTTGTTTCCTGTTTTCTTGAATTCATTTGTTATAACTTCACTAATCTTTCCAGTTGTTACAGCGAATGATACAAGTGTTGGTGGTACATCTAATTTTTCAAATGAACCACTCATGGAATCCTTTCCACCAATTGCAGCAATACCAAAGTCTTGCTGTGCTTTATATGCACCTAACAAAGCAGCTGCAGGTTGTCCCCATCTTGCTGGATTTCTACCTGGCTTTTCAAAGTATTCTTGGAATGTTAAATATGTATCTTCTAAAGAAGCACCTGTTGCAACGAGTTTACATATACTTTCTACAACAGCTAAATATGCTCCATGATATGGACTCTTAGAAGAAATGTATGGATTGTAACCCCAAGACATATATGAACAATTTGTTGTATGCTTCTTCTCTACAGAAATCTTGTGTACCATTGCTTGTATTGGTGTTAATTGGTTCTTACCACCAAATGGCATTAAAACTGTACCAGCACCTATGGTGCTATCAAACATTTCAGATAGTCCTCTCTTTGAACATACATTGAGGTCTTCTGCCATATTTAATAATCCACACTTAAAACACTTTGGAAGTTCTTTAGAATAGTCTTGAGCCTTCTCAACTTTTATATCTATATGCTTTTCCGCACCGTTAGAATTAAGGAATTCTCTAGAAATGTTAACAACAACCTCTCCATTATACTTCATTGTGAGATATGGTTTTGCTGTTACTTTTGCAACTATTGTAGACTCAAGGTTTTCACTGTTTGCTATTTCCATAAACTTTTCAGCATCCTTTCCTTCTACTACAACAGCCATTCTTTCTTGAGATTCTGAAATGGCTAATTCTGTTGCATCTAATCCTTCATATTTCTTTGGAACAGCATTAAGTGTAATATCTAATCCATCTGCAAGTTCTCCAATTGCTACAGATACACCACCAGCACCGAAGTCATTACATCTCTTAATCATCTTACAAGCTGTTTCATTTCTGAATAGTCTTTGTAATTTTCTTTCTTCTGGAGCATTACCTTTTTGAACTTCAGCACCACTCTTTTCTACAGATTTAATATTGTGTGCTTTGGATGAACCTGTTGCACCACCAATACCATCTCTTCCTGTTCTACCACCAATGAGAATTACAACATCTCCTTCTTCTGGACGTTCTCTTCTTACATTTTCTTGTGGTGTTGCTGCAATAACTGCACCAATTTCCATACGTTTTGCAAGATATCCTGGGTGATAGATTTCATCTACCATACCAGTTGCAAGTCCGATTTGGTTACCATATGATGAATAACCAGCAGCTGCAGTCTTAACTAACTTTCTTTGTGGTAATTTACCTTGAATTGTTTCAGATACTGGAACTGTTGGATCCCAAGCACCTGTTACTCTCATTGCAGCATATACATAACTTCTTCCAGATAATGGGTCTCTAATTGCACCACCAATACATGTTGCAGCACCACCAAATGGTTCAATTTCTGTTGGATGGTTGTGTGTTTCATTCTTAAATAACAATAACCACTTCTCTGGTTTTCCATCTACTTCTATGTCTATCTTAACTGTACAAGCATTAATTTCTTCAGATTCATCTAGTTTGTTTAATAGACCTCTCTTCTTTAATACTTTTGCAGCAAGAGTACCAATATCCATAAGATTAATTGGCTTTGTTCTGTTTATTTCTTTTCTTCCAGCAAGATATTCTTCATATGTCTTTTGGAGCAATTCATCTTCAAAAGTAATAGAATCTATTGTTGTTAAGAATGTGGTATGACGACAGTGGTCAGACCAATATGTATCTATAACCTTAATTTCTGTAATAGTTGGATCTCTTTTTTCAGATGCAAAATAATTTTGGCAGAACTTTAAGTCATCCAAATCCATTGCAAGACCGTTCTCATCTAAGAACTTTTTGAGCTCTTCTTCATTATAATTAATGAAGCCTGTTAAAGTCTTTACTCTTTCTGGTTCTGTAACAGCTAGTGCAAGTGTTTCAAATCTATCTAATTTTGCTTCCCTTGCTTCTACTGGGTTAATAACATATTTCTTAATTGTTTCTAACTCTTTGTCTGTTATATCTCCCTCTAAAAGATATATCTTTGCTGTCTTAATTGTTGGTCTATCTCCACAGGACAAAATTTGGAAACACTGAGCAGCTGAGTCTGCACGTTGGTCAAATTGACCTGGTAAATACTCTACAGCAAATACTTTTCCATCTACCTTTGGTACATGTTCATAAGTTACATCTAATTGTGGTTCAGAAAATATAGTAGAAATACCTTTATTAAATAATTCTTCTGTAATATTCTCTGCATCATATCTATTTAGTAGTCTTACACTCTTGAGACTTTAATACCAAGCAAAGATTTTAATTCATCACATAATGATCTTGCCTCGTTGTCTAGACCCTTTCTCTTTTCTACATAAACACGATATACCATTATTTTTCCTCCGCTTTTAATGCTCTTTGTCCTATATCTTTTCTATAATATGCATTACCAAAACTAATTGTTTCTACCTTTTTATATGCTTTGCATATAGCTTCTTTCAAAGTTGGTGCTGTAGCTGTAACACCTAGTACTCTTCCACCATTTGTTAAGAGTTTGCCATTTTCAAGTTTTGCACCAGCAACATATATGCCATCTTTGTCTTCCATTATAATCTCATATCCTTTTTCATAGTGTGTTGGATATCCTTTAGACGCCATAATTACACAACAAGCACAATCTTTACTGAACTTAACTTCTGTATCCTTAAGTGTGCCATTTGTTGTTGCTTGCATAATTGTTAATAAATCTGATTCAAGAAGTGGTAATACTACCTGTGTTTCTGGGTCTCCAAAACGACAATTATATTCTATAACCTTTGGACCATCTTTGGTTATCATGAGACCAAAATATAAGCATCCTTTGAATGTTCTATTCTCTTTCTTCATTGCCTCAATTGTAGGAATAAATATTTTATCCATACATTCTTTAGCAACAGCTTCTGTATAATATGGATTTGGAGCAATAGTTCCCATACCACCAGTATTCAAACCTTCGTCTCCATCTAGAGCTCTCTTGTGGTCCATAGAGCTTACCATAGGTATAACCACATTACCATCCGTGAAAGACAATACGGAAACTTCTGGACCCTCTAGGAACTCTTCAATTACTATTCTAGAACCACTGTCTCCAAAAATCTTGTCTTCCATCATGGATTGGACTGCTTTTATAGCCTCATCTAATGTATTACAGATTAAAACACCTTTACCAAGTGCTAAGCCATCTGCTTTAACAACTATTGGCATTTTTTGTTTCTTTAAGTATGCAATAGCTGTGTCTTCATCTTTGAAAGTCTTATATTTTGCTGTAGGAATATTGTATTTTTTCATTAAGTTCTTAGAGAATATCTTACTACCCTCTATAATTGCAGCCCTCTTACATGGTCCAAAACATGGAATTCCCTTTTTGTTTAGAAGGTCTACAAGTCCTAGAACTAATGGATCATCTGGAGCAACAACTACATAGTCTACTTTCTTTTCAACAGCAAACTTAACAATTGCTTTTAAGTCCTTTGCTCCAATATTTACACAAATAGCATCTCCTTCAATACCACCATTGCCAGGAAGTGCATAGATTGTTTCAACTTCTTTATTCTTTTTTAAGGCTTTTATTATGGCGTGTTCTCTTCCACCACCACCTACAACTAATATAACCATATCTTTCCCCTTAATATAAATATTAATGATGGAATAATCTCATGCCTGTGAAGCACATTACCATTCCGTATTTATTTGCAGATTCAATTACTAAATCATCTCTTATAGAGCCACCTGGTTCAACAACATAAGAAACACCACTTCTTGCAGCTTTTTCTATATTGTCATTGAATGGGAAGAAAGCGTCAGATGCAAGTGTTACACCTTTAATAGTTGCTAAATATGCATCCTTTTCTTCTCTTGTGAATGGAGCAGGTTTTACTGCAAAGAACTTTTGCCAATTGCCTTCAGCTAATACATCTTGGCTGTCATAATCAGATAGATATAAATCTATGATGTTGTTTTTATCTGGTCTTCCAATTCCTTCTGCAAATTGTAATCCTAATACTTTTTCATTTTGTCTAAGGTGCCATAAGTCTGCCTTTCCAGCAGCAAGTCTTGTGCAATGAATTCTGGATTGTTGTCCAGCGCCTACACCAATTGCTTGGCCATCTTCTGCAAAACAAACTGAGTTGGATTGTGTATACTTTAATGTGATTAAAGCAATTATCATATCCTCTATAACATCTGGTGTTAAATTCTTATTTTCTGTAACAATGTTTGTGAGAATATCTTTATTGATCTTGTAATTGTTTCTACCTTGTTCAAAGGTAATTCCAAATACTTGTTTTCTTTCTCTTTCTTGTGGGACATAATTTGGATCTATCTTAACAATGTTATATGTTCCCTTTCTCTTTTGTTTTAAGACCTCTAAAGCCTCGTCTGTGTAACCTGGAGCAATAATGCCATCACTCACTTCTCTTGCAATTATCTTTGCTGTAGTAAGGTCACAAACATCTGAAAGTGCTATCCAATCTCCAAAGGAGGACATTCTATCTGTTCCTCTTGCTCTTGCATATGCACAAGCTAAAGGAGAATCATCTAATCCTTCAATATCGTCTACAAAACAAGCTTTCTTAAGTTTTTCTGGTAATATCTTTCCAATAGATGCTGAAGTTGGAGAAACATGCTTGAATGATGTTGCTGCACATTTAC
>CAMZEU010000051.1 GCA_947305865.1 uncultured Clostridia bacterium | reverse complement strand
CAAGAAGCGAAATAAATTTAGTATTATTTTAGTTGACATTATTTAGTATTTTAAATAATATATAACACGTGAAGCAAAGATAACCTTGCACCATCAGTCCTAGACAAAATGGTTTTCTACATAAAATTTTGAATATTTTATATAGGATTATTGGGTTACTTTGCGTAACTCAATTTTTAATTTCAGGAGGGCACTACTATAAAAGAGTTGCTTATTAACCAACAAATTAGAGACAAAGAAGTACGTCTTATCGGAGCAGACGGTACTATGTTAGGTGTTGTTTCTATTCAAGAAGCAATGAAGATAGCTCAAGAAGCTGGATTAGATCTCGCAAAGGTTTCATCAGATAATGCACCACCTCCAGCAACATGTAAGTTAATGGACTATGGTAAGTATCGTTATGAACAACAAAAGAGAGAAAAGGATGCTAAGAAGAACCAACGTGTTATCCAAACAAAGGAAATTCGTTTATCAGCAGTTATAGACGTTGGAGATGCAAAGAGACTTGCTAACCAAACTGCAAAATTCCTTGAAGGTGGAGATAAAGTTAGAGCATCTATTCTCTTAAGAAGAAGAGAACAAGCACATCCTGAAATAGCTATGAAAATCATGGAAGAATACCTCGAAGCAATTAGTGCATCATATACAATTGAGAAGCCATTAAAGCAAGAGGGAAGAATGATTGCAGTAACACTTGCACCTGCATCAAAGAAATAAGAAATAAAAAAATTTTTATATAGGAGGCAAAGAACTATGCCTAAGGTAAAGACACATAGTGGAGCAAAAAAGCGCTTCGGCAAAACAGCAACAGGCCGTTTTACAAGAGGCCATTCAGCACATAGTCATCTTTTAACAAAGAAGACCAGAAAGAGAAAGAACAGACTCGATTCTATCGACTACGTTGATAAGACAAGAGAGAAGGAAATGAGAAGGTTATTACCTTACAAATAATGGAGGTCTAAAATGAGAATTAAAAGAGGCGTTAACGCAGTTAAAAAGCGTAGAAAGATAATGAGAGTAGCAAAAGGCTACTATGGTGCAAAACACAATCAATATCGTTTAGCTAAAGAACAAGTTATGCGTTCAGGAATGTATGCATACGTTGGAAGAAAGAATAAGAAGAGAGACTTCCGTTCAATGTGGATCGTTCGTATCAATGCAGCAGCAAGAATGAATGGTCTCAGCTATTCAAGACTTATGCACGGATTAAAGGTTGCAGGAATCGATTTAAACAGAAAAGTTTTATCTGATATCGCAATTTCAGACCCAGCAACATTCACAAGTCTTTGTGAAAAAGCAAAAGCATAATTAAATGGAAATAATTACCTCTAGTCAAAATCAATTCGTAAAACTCGCTCAATCCCTTTTAGATAAGAAAGGAAGAGAAGAGACTGGATTGTTTTTGGCAGAGGGCATTAATCTTCTAAAGGATATGCCTTTAGATGTAGTAGTAAAGTATATATTTGCTACTCCAGAAAGAGAGGAAGAAGCCACTAGTATTGCTCAAAGATATAGCGACATTAAGCAATATCAAGTTACAGAGCAAATCCTAGAAAAAATCTCAGATACAAAAACACCATATGGTATTGTTGCTGTATGTGAAAAGAAAGTAATTAATTTCACTCTTCCAAAAGGCAATGCATTGATATTAGATAAGGTATCGGATGCAGGAAATTTGGGAACAATAATTAGAACAGCAGCAGCCGCAGGTTTTGAAGATTTATATTTATATAACTGTGTAGATGTATATTCTCCAAAAGTCATTAGGTCAACACTTGGTGGAATATTTAGATTAAGGATATACAATGTAACATTAGAACAAGCATTAGAGGTCGCTAAAAAGAGTCAGAGTGTTTGTTTAGACATGAGTGGAGACAATATCTTAGAGAATAAGTTAGTTTCTCCAGTAACACTTATAATGGGTTCTGAGGCTCACGGCATATCTAAAGAGATTAGAGAAAACGTATCAAAAACAATTTCCATACCAATGAAAAATAATATTGAATCACTAAATGTTTCTATAGCAGCAGCTATTGCAATGTATAGTGTAAGAGAGGTTTAAGATGAGTGGACATTCAAAATGGCATAACATAGCACAAAAGAAAGGTAAAGCAGACGCAGCACGTGCCAACATATTCACAAAAATTGGTCGTGAAATAGCAATTGCAGTTAAGAATGGTGGAGCAGATCCAGCATCAAATAGTGAACTTCGTAATGTTATTGCTAAAGCAAAAGCAAACAATATGCCTAATGACAATATCAATCGTAGCATTAAGAAGGCATCTGGTGAATTGGGTTCAATTAACTATGAAGAAAACACTTACGAAGGATACGGAGTAGGTGGAGTTGCATGTATCGTTGAGACATTGACAGATAACAAGAATAGAACAGCTGGTGATGTAAGACATGCATTCGATAAATTTGGTGGTTCTTTAGGAAACTCAGGTTGTGTATCTTATATGTTCCATAAGAAAGGTGAAATCGTTATTGCAAAGTGCGATATCGAAGAAGATGACCTTATGATGGCAGTTATGGATGCTGGTGCAGAAGACATGAATTCTGATGACGATGAAGTATATATCGTCTATACCGCTCCTGGCGATTTTGCAAATGTAAGAGAAGCATTCGAGAACGCAGGAATTAAGATGATTTCAGCAGAAGTTACAATGATACCAGATTCAATGGCACATCCAGATGAACATCAACAAGAAACACTTTTGAAGATGATAGATATCTTAGAGGAAAATGATGACGTACAAAACGTATATCACAACGCAGAGATAACGATTCTTGATGATGAAGAAGAATAATTGAAACTGAAAAATTATTATTAAACTCCAGTGTAGAAATGCATTGGAGTTTTTTTATTGCAATTAAATCTTCAAAAAGATTATAATATGCAATAAGGAAGTGAAATATGATAGACGTTGAATTAATTTGTAAGAAAGCAAAACAAGCATCATACACACTAGCTGGTATGAGCACAGAGAAGAAAAATGCTATCTTAGCCGAGATAGTATCTCTTTTAAGCAACAAAGATTACATTGCAAAACTCAAAGAAGAAAATGTAAAAGATATCCAAATTGCCAAAGAGAGTGGAAGAGACGAGACATTCTTAGATAGATTAACACTCACAGATGCCAGAATAGAACTTATGGCAGAAGGTGTCCGTCAAATAATTGCACTTCCAGATCCAGTTGGTGAAGTCGTTGAAGAAAGAACTTTAGAAAACGGATTAAAACTAACAAGAGTAAGAGCACCTCTAGGCGTTGTTGGTATTATTTATGAAGCAAGACCAAATGTAACTATAGATGCAGCTGCACTTTGCTTAAAGTCTGGTAATGGTGTAGTGCTTAGAGGAAGCAGAGAAGCATTAAATAGTAATAGAGCACTTTATGTTCTTATGGCTAAGGCAATAGAGAACCTTGGAGAGAATCCAGATGTCATTGGCTTTATAGATTCACCAGATAGAGAAGCAGGTGGAATCATGCTACATCAAGGAGACTATATTGATGTAGTTATACCAAGAGGTGGCGAAGGATTAAAGCACTATGTTCTAGATAATGCTGTAATGCCAGTTATTGCCAGCGCAGGTGGTAACTGTCATGTGTATGTTGAGAAGAGTGCAGACTTAGATATGGCAACTAAGATAATAGTAAACGCCAAGGTACAAAGACCACATGTATGTAATGCTGCAGAACACATCATTATTGATGAAGCTATTGCAGAAAAATACTTGCCAGTTTTATATAGTGAACTAAGCAAATATAATGTTGAAATTTTGGGAGATGAAAAAGTTTGCAAAATTATAAAAAATATTTCCCAAGCAACAGAAACGGACTTTAAAACCGAGTTTTTGTCATATAAAGTCACTTTTTCAATCGTAAATGGAGTAGAAGAAGCTGTAGATATGATAAATAAATATAGCACAAAACACTCTGAAGCTATCATCACAAAGGACCAAGAAAAGGAAGAATATTTTACGAAATATGTAGATGCAGCTGCAGTATATGTTAATGCATCCACAAGATTCACAGACGGCTTTGAATTTGGCCTCGGTGCTGAAATGGGAATAAGTACACAAAAGTTACATGTTAGAGGTCCAGTGGCTTTAAAAGAATTAACAAGTGTAAAGTATGTTGTATACGGAAACGGACAAATAAGAAAGTAATATGAAGAGAATATATTTAGACCACGCAGCTACAACACCACTCTGTAAAGAAGCATTGGATGCAATGCAACCATATATGACAGAGTACTTTGCTAATGCAGACTCAACACATTTCCTTGGACAAGAAAGTGGAAATGCTGTTTTATCCTCAAGAGATAATATTGCAAAGTGTATCGGTGCTAAATCTAGTGAGGTTTATTTTACTTCTTCTGGTTCTGAAGCAGATTCGTGGGCAATTAAGGGAATTGCTTTTGCAAACAAGAATAAAGGCAAACATATTATTACAACAGAGATAGAACATCCAGCAGTATATAATGCTTGTGAGTGGCTTAAAAAAGAGGGCTTTGATATATCATACCTTAAGGTTAATAATAAAGGCCTTGTATCTATTGAAGATGTTAAGAACGCTATACGTAAAGATACCATTTTAATTAGTGTAATGTTTGCCAATAATGAGATTGGTACTATTGAACCAATTAAGGAAATTTGTGAACTTGCTCATGAGAATAATATTTTGTTCCATACAGATGCAGTACAAGCAACTGGATCTATTAAATACGATGTAAAAGAATTAGGTGTAGACCTTCTTTCATTATCTGCACATAAGTTCTTTGGACCAAAAGGAATTGGTGCTCTTTATATTAAGGAAGGAGTCAAGATTGATCCTTTGGTTAATGGTGGTGAACAAGAAAGAGGAAAGAGAGGAGGAACCACTCCAGTTTATCTTACAGTTGGTATGGCAAAGGCACTAGGTATTGCCATAAAAGATATTGAGAAAAACAACAAGTACGTTATAGGTTTAAGGCAAAAATTAATAGAAGGAATTAAAGATGAAGATGTATCCTTCAATGGTAACGTAGATGCAGAAAACGTTTTGCCAGGAACCATATCTGTATTGTTTAAAAATACACTCCCAGGAATAGTATTACATAACCTAGATATTGCAGGCATTGAGGCTTCAGCTGGTTCTGCTTGTGCAGCAGCATCCGATAAACCATCTAGAACTTTACTTGGTATTGGACTAAGTGAAGAGGATTCAAAGAGAACTGTTAGATTTAGTATTGGAAAAGACAATACTATTGAAGATATAGATAATACAATTCAAGCTGTTAAAAAGATTTTAGAAAGATTAAAAAAGGGGAATTAATATCCCCTTGCAATTCTTACGGATTCTAAATCCCCATATATAATTATTTTTTCGTGTCTATATAGGGTTTTACCTGTTTCTTTTGCTTTTGCCTTTCCATTTTTCTCAACCCATGCAGCTGAATCTTTATCTTGTGCATAGATAATCCAAATTTCATGCTCATACGTTACATTGCCTTCGTCATCTGTTATTGGATTAAGAGTACCATATAACATTGTTCCAATGTGAGCAACTTGATTTCCATTTTCATCTGGTTCATTCCAACCATCTGTTATTGCACAGTTTGTAATATTTTTTACAGTATATCCTTCATCCTTTAAACGACTTTTAACGTTTTTTTCTACTAGTGTAGAACCAATACAAGAAGTCATAGTTAAAAGCATAACTATAAGAAAAACAGATATTAAAACCACTAACAATTTTTTGTTCATATAAAAATATTATATGAATTATTGTGAAGTGTCAAGTTTACAACGAGAGTTTAAGTTTGACAAAAAATAGTAATTTTATTATGATTTATACATAAATCAACTTTATGTATAGGAGATACATTTATGGCAGTATATTTTTGTGATACAGATTGTGAATTATGGCACACAACCGTTAAGGAGTTAGGAATTGGTGTAATTCAAATGCCATACACGATAGATGGAGAAGAGTATCTTTACGATTTTGGTGAAAAAACAGACCTAGTTGGTTTCTTCAAAAAAATGGAAGCAGGTTCTGTTGCAAGTACATCTGCACAAAATGAAGCATATTATTTAAATATATTTGAACCATACTTTGCAAAGGGAGAAGATATCCTTTATGTTTCTTTCTCTACAAAGATGTCTTCAACATTCAATTTCTTAGATTCAGCAATAGAAACATTAAAAGCAAAATATCCTGGAGTTAGATTTGAAAGATTTGATACAGAGAGTATTTGCTTAGGTTGTGGTATCCAAGTTGAATTAGGAGCAAGATTCTTTAATTCACACAATCATGATATAGATGCAACAATTGAATATCTAACTAAAGTTAGAGAGCACACAGATATATTATTTGTAGTTGAGAACCTTAAGTATTTAGCAAGAGGTGGAAGATTATCTCCAGCTAAGGCTGCAATTGGTAACTTCATGCAAGTAAAACCTATTCTTTCTACAAAAGATGGTGAACTCAATGTTGTTGCAAAGCAAAATGGTTCTAAGAAGGCTATGTCCTATGTTGTTGAACAATTTGCAAGCAAGTATCAAGATTTAGATGATGCTCCAGTTTATGTTCTTGGCGCAGATTGTGATGATGTAGTAGAGGAGTTGACGGTAAAGATTAAGGCATATTGTCCAAAGGCTAACATCGTTAATCTATCTATTGGACCAGTTATTGGTGCTCACTGTGGTCCAAAGACATACGGAGTTATTTATACAAAGAAATAAATGAAAAGGATTGCATTCCTATCTTTAATACTTATATTGATATTAGTTTTGCTTGTCGGATGTTCTTCGGCAAGCGATTTCTATGTTTTTGGCACTACGCTACAAGTAAAAACCGAGAATGATATATCTAAAAAGGTTGCAAAAGGCATATATGAAAAGCTAGATGGATATGAGAGTATTATCTCGCCAGTTGTAGCAAATAGTGATTTGGAAAGACTCAATAAGGCAGAGAAGGATGTCGCAGTTTCTGTTTCAGATATAACTCTTGAGTTATACAAGATTTCGTTGGAGATGTATAACTTATCTTCACATGCATTTAATCCAGCAATATATCCTGTTGTTAAACTATGGGGCTTTGATGCCAATACTTTTGTTGTTGCTGGACAAAGTAAACAACCACCACAGCAAGCAGATATAGATGCTCTGCTTTATCTTGCAGATTTAGAAAATATGTTTGTTGTAGATTATACAAACAAGACCATAACCAAGAAAGATTCAAATGCAATGTTAGATTTTGGAGCTGTTGCCAAAGGTTATTCTTTAGGACAACTTACAGACATTGTTGGAGATAAGAAGAGTATTGTAGATCTCGGTGGAAATATTATTGGATTTAATAAAGATTATACAGTGGGAATAAGAAGTCCAAGAAATAGTGGTTCATCTGTATTTGGAAAGTTTACTTTGCATAGTGGAGAAAGCATTTCAACAAGTGGAGATTATCAGAGATATTATGAATTTGATGGCGTTAGATACCACCATATTATAGATCCAAGCACTGGAAAGCCAGCAGACAAGGGAATTATATCTGTGTCCATAATTGCAGGCTCAATTAATGGTGTGGAGAATACAAATAGTGCAGCATATGTAGATGCTATTTCAACCTCTGTATTTGTACTTGGGAAAGAAAAAGGAATTGAACTTATTAACACCATAGGTGTTAAAGCAGTAATTATATATTCAGACTTATCATATGATGTTTGTGGAGATTTAGATTTCATTAGACTATGAAAAACGAAAAGGTGAAGAACATATTCAAAACATTATTTAAGAAGGGTGATTTGCTTTTAGTATTCATCCTAATTTTGGCTGTTGCTTTAACCGTTTATTTATCTCATACAAACAATGCCAATGATGTATGTATTTATATCAATGGTTCTTTGAAATATACATACAGTATTAATTCAGATATTACTGTAGATTTGAGCAATGATGGCATAGACATGCAAATAGTTATTTCAAATGGGAAAGTATATGTGGCACATAGTGATTGCAAGGAACAACTATGTGTACACCAAACACCAATAACTAAAGATGGTGGTTCTATTGTCTGTCTTCCAAACAGAGTTGTAATACGAGTAGAGAATAGGGACATAGATGCGATATCATGAAGAAAGTAGATAGAAAAACAGCTATAAGAAAATTAACATTTAGTGCCTTATTCCTTGCGTTGGCATTGATAGTATCTGTCCTTGAAAATATGTTGCCACCACTTGTCCCAATTATGCCTTATGCAAAGATTGGATTAAGCAATATTATTCTATTAATGTGTTTCTTATTAGTAGGTATTTGGGAAGGATATATTGTACTTATAATTAAGTGTATTTTGGCATCTGTTTTTGCTGCGAATATGGGAAGCTTAATGTGGTCTTTACCAGCAGCATTGGTGGCATATTCTGTTATGGTTGGCCTATATTATTGTAAGATTTTCTCAACCACTGCTATATCTATTGCAGGTGGTGTAATTCATAACGTTGTACAAATGCTTGTTGCATGGATTATTGTTGGAAAGGGTGTAATGACATTCCTACCATATATGATTATTGCAGGTGCTCTTGCTGGATTAGTAACAGGCATAATTTGTCATTTCATTGTTGAAACTTTAAAAGAGAAAGTAAACCCAAATCTTAAAGAGGCAAAAGAAAAGCACGAATAACTCGTGCTAATTTTTTTATTAAGTATT
>CAMZEU010000050.1 GCA_947305865.1 uncultured Clostridia bacterium | reverse complement strand
GATATGTTGGTGAAGACGTAGAAAACGTTCTTCTAAAACTTATCATTAATGCTAATGAAGATATTGCAAGAGCAGAGAGAGGTATTATCTATATCGATGAAATAGATAAGATTGCAAGAGCATCCGAAAATGTTTCAATAACAAGAGACGTCTCAGGTGAAGGTGTACAACAAGGATTATTAAAGATTATCGAAGGTACTTTAGCATCTGTACCACCTAAAGGTGGAAGAAAACATCCAAACCAAGAATGCTATTCAATAGATACAACAAATATCTTATTTATTTGTGGTGGTGCTTTCGTAAATCTTGAAAAGATTGTTGAAAAGCGTGTAACAGAGAAGAAGTTAGGATTTGGTTCAGATATAGGCAAATCCACAAGTGGAAAGTATGAAGACCTCATCAAGAAACTCCAACCAGGAGATTTAATTAAGTTCGGCTTAATTCCTGAGTTTGTTGGCCGTATACCAATTATTGTTGGATTAAACGGATTAGATGAGAACGCACTTGTTAATATTCTCAAAGAACCAAAGAATGCTTTAACAAAGCAATACATTGCACAATTCAAGTTAGATAATGTTGAATTAGAATTTGAAGATGATGCAGTTCTTGCAGTTGCACAAAAAGCAATAGCACTTGGAACAGGTGCAAGAGGATTAAGATCTATTCTTGAAGGAAGATTAACAGAGTTAATGTATGAAGTACCATCTGATGATACAATTGAGAAAATCATTGTAACAAGAGAGTGTATTGAGAACAAAGACGTCCAACCAAAAATCATTCGTAAAGAAGTAACCGAGTTAAAGGTTGGAGATTCAGGAATAGAACTATTGTAAAAGATAAGGTTCACGCAAAAACGTGAGCCTTTTTGTATAGGGATTATGGTTATTAAGAATGCAGAATTTTTAACATCAGTAGCACTAGGTTCTATGCTTCCAAATAGTGTAGCACCAGAGATTGCTATTGCAGGGAAATCCAATGTTGGGAAGTCCTCATTTATTAACTTCTTAGTTAACCAAAAAAGTTTAGCAAAGACATCATCTACACCAGGAAGAACAAGACTAGTTAATTTCTTCTCAATTAACAAAGGGGAGTTTTATTTGGTAGATCTTCCTGGATATGGATATGCCAAAGTTAATGATGCTGAAAAAGAAAAATGGGCACAATTAATTGAGAATTATATCCAAACATCTCCTATGCTTAAAAACGTTTTCTTGCTTGTGGATTGTAGACTAGAACCAACAGACAATGACAGGCTTTTAATACAATTCCTATATTCAATAAATATAGGTTGTACAATTGTTGCTACAAAATGCGACAAACTAAGCAAGATGCAAAGAAACATTATGAGAAAGAAAATTGCTAATGGTTTAGCTGTTGGTGAAGAAAATGTTTATATGACATCTGCAAGCAAAAAAATAGGCAAGGAAGAAATCCTTACCAGAATAGACCAAATTTTAGAAAATTAATTTTTAGAGCAATTGAATTAGTTTGAAGTTTACTAAATCAGCTGAAGTCAAATAATATGGAATACCGTCTTTATTTACCTCTGGATTAACTCTAGAGTTTTTGCCATGTAAATGTCCGTATATGACCATATCAATGTTATTTTCTTTTACAATCTGTGTAAAAGCAGTTTCGTTATAAGTTGCATCAAAAGGTGGGAAGTGGAACATACAAATCACTTTGTCTCCATCCTTCCTTAATTTTTTCATTTCATCTAAAGAAAATCCTAAACGAAGAATCTCGTGTTCGTAGATCTTTTTGTCTGCCTCATATTCTTCAGTTTTTTCATCTGGAATATTCCATCCTCTTGTACCACAAATAACAACATCTCCAAATTTGAATGCATTATTGTATAAGAAATTGAATGAAGGGAATGCATTTTTCATTTTTAATGAAGAAGACCAATAAAAGTCATGGTTGCCTTTGCCAACAACCTTGATGCCTGGAAGAGATTCAAGTAGTGCATAGTCTTCTTTAGCTTCATCAATTGTCATAGCCCAACTGATGTCTCCAGAGAGAAGAACTAAATCATTTTCACCAACTTTTTCTAGCCAGTCTTTTTTTATCGTCTCTACATAACCTTTCCATTCATCACCAAATACTTCCATTGGCTTGTTGGTAGTGGTTGAGAGATGTAAATCTGAAATCGCAAATACCTTCATACCAATACTTTAACACAAGAGACTGAATTTCACAAACGAAAATAAAAACAATCTTTATGCATAAAAAGCGATATTCAAAATTGTATATAGTTCACAAGTAAACTAAAAAAAATCAAAAAAAACTTATTTTAGGGGGTTGACAGTGGTTAAAATACATAGTAATATATAGGTAACTATGAACAAAGGGGATTACTATGGCAAAAATAATGCTAGGGAGAATTGACCACCAATTAGATGAAAAAGGGCGTATGAGAATACCTGCAAAGTTCAGGGATTCCATTGGCAGTTCTTTTACAATTTTGCCTGGCAAGCAAGAATGTGTCTACATTGTTAGCAATGAAAGAGCAGAAGACATATTAAAGCCATTCCTTTCATCCTCACCATATGAAGAGACAGAAGACCAAAGCCTTATTGGTAATGCAATCATTTCTCAAATGGCAGAAATTGAAGAGGATACACAAGGAAGATTTGTATTCCCAAAGCAACTTGCAAAGACATTCAAGATTAGAAAAGAAGTTGTAGTCATAGGTAAAGGAACATATTTAGAAGTTTGGGGTAAAGAAGTATGGGATGCAAGATATTCCGTTCTTGATCCAGACAAACTAAAGTCCATGTTAAATTCACTCAATAAGCGTGGAGTATAAGATGGAATTCGTTCATGTGCCAGTTTTGTTAGACCAATGTATTGAAGGTCTAAACATAAAGCAAGATGGCATTTACATGGATGCAACTGTTGGAGGTGCTGGTCATTCAATCGAGATAGTCAAGAGACTAACAACTGGAAGACTAATAGCAATAGACAAAGACGCAGAAGCACTCCAAGCAGCTAATAAAAGATTAAATAATTATATAGATAAAGTAACATTTATCCATAATGATTATAAAAACTTTAGCGAAGAGCTAGACAAACTGAACATTGACAAACTAGATGGAATACTTGTGGATCTTGGAATTAGTTCTTATCAAGTAGATAACGGAGAAAGGGGATTTAGTTATATACAAGATGCACCTTTAGATATGAGGATGGATCAAAGTCAATATCTAAATGCAAAGGTCGTTATCAACGAATACAGTGAGAGTGAACTAAGTAGAATCCTTTTCGAATACGGTGAAGAAAGTTTTGCAAGACAGATTGCAAGAGAAATCGTAAAAGAAAGAGCAAAGGGTGCAATAGAGACAACATCACAATTGAGCAAGATTGTAGAAAGATGTTATCCAGCCAAGATCAGATACAGAAACGGAAATCCTTCAAAAAAGACATTCCAGGCCATTAGAATAGAGGTTAATGGAGAATTAGACAGACTTCATGAGACATTAAAAGAGATGGCTTTGAGACTTAAGAAAGAAGGAAGAATGTGTGTAATTTCCTTTCATTCTTTGGAAGACAGAATAGTGAAAGAGACATTCAGAGATTTAGCAACTGGATGTACTTGCCCACCATCTTTCCCAAAGTGTGTATGTGGAAGAGTAGAACAAGTAAAGTTGGTCAATAAAAAACCAATCATCGCATCTGATGAGGAACTAGAAAACAATAAAAGAGCAGCTAGTGCAAAGCTCAGAATCATAGAAAGGGTATAAAACAAAGGAGAAAACAACTATGGCAATGACAATTGATGATGTATTAGGAAAGAATGTACAACAAGTAAACAATAGGATTAGTGAATTCCCATCTTATGCGGAGTTTTCTAGCCGTTCTTATAATGCACAACCAACAGTGCAAACTTCTCCAGTAAATGATTATGATTACTTTGCACAAAGACCATATACTCAACCTATGAATACAGAACAAGTTAGAAACTATACAGCTTCTCAAGTATATTCTGTACCACAACAAAGAGAGTATGCTCCTGCACAAAGAAACATTAATGATATCATAGATCAATATGTTGCAAATCAACAAAATGAGAAATTAGATGAACCAGATGTTTCATTAGATAATGAATTCTCACCAAGATATGGCAAAGAGGAATACAAACCATTATCTTTATTCGAGTTCACACAAAGAGATAATGACAGACTCTCAAATGGTGAGTTAGATGCTAAGTTAGGATATTCATCCAGCAGCCAATTAACAATGGCATTCAATGGTGAAGTTGCTCCAATAGTTTCTCAACCAATTATCAGAAGAGAAAAGAAACAAAGCAGACTTGCTCAAAAGTTCGCACAAATAAAAGCAGAGAAAGAACAAAAGCAACGTAAATTAGGATTAAAAGGCAAAATTTTAATTGGAGTATATGTTGCTGTAATTGTCGCAGTTGTAATTTTAATTGGTGTAAATGCCAAGAAGATTAACACAGGTAGTGCGTTAGTCCCAACCGGCAACCAGATTGAGATGACAATAGAGAAATAATACCGAGTAATGCTTTGGAATAAAATTCCGAAGCATAACTTTTATTATATTCTTGCATAAAAATACAAATATTAATATAATAATTATATAAATAATAAAGAAAGGGATTTTAGGGAAATATGGGTTCATTATTCACCAAGGATATAGCCGTGTTGGATATTGGTTCAAGGTTGATTAGTGCCATCGTTGGAGTAAAGAAGGCACAATCTGTTTTTGGCATTAAGTCAGACGTTGAACAACAATATTCCGGTTATTCAGATGGAGATTGGCTAGACAAAGACGAGACACGTGCAGTTTGTTGCGAAGTATTAAGAGAAGCAATAGAAGGTGCACAATCCAATACAACAAAGATTTATGTTGGTGTTCCAGCAGAATTTTGTGCAGTTGTAACAAAGAATATTGGAATCACACTAGATAGAGAACGTAAGATAATTGATGCAGATATAGACTTCTTATTTAAGAAGGGAGATGTATTTGCTAATGACCCTAAATACCAAACAATAAATCATTCAGCAATTTATTATTCACTCAATGATGATGACAAATTATATTTTGACGTCAGAGGATTAACAGCACAAAAGGCAGATGCATTTGTTAGCTACTGTTTATGTGAAAGAAAGTTTATTAAATTCTTTGACGAAATAACAAAGTCTTGTGGATTTGATGAAGTTCATTATATCTGTGCTCCTTGGGCAGAATGCATAACTCTCTTTGAAAAAGAGGAAAGAGACAATCCATTCATCATGGTAGACATTGGATACATTTCATCACACATCGCAATTGGAAGAGGCGAAGGAATCTTATCTCTTGCTTCATTCTCAATGGGTGGTGCTCACATTGCAGCTGATATGCTTGAATACTTAGACGTATCATACGAAGTTGCAGAAAGAGCAAAAGACTTAGTAGATCTGAACTTAAATTATGCAGAAGGTGCAGTATTAATTGAAGACGGTGAGTTCTCAATTGTTGCAACAGAAGCATGTGATATAGTAAAAGCAAGATTAGACATGTTTGCAGATGTTATTAAACAAGTTTTATCTCAAGTAAAATATGAAACACCTGCATACGCACCAATTTACTTAACTGGAGAAGGCATTTCACATATTAGAGGTGCAAAGAAATATCTCAGTGAGCAACTTGGTAGAAATATAGAAATAGTATCTCCTAAACTTCCAGGATATGTAAAGGCTGCTCAATCATCTAAGACATCTATCTTAATGGTTGCAGAGACCCTTGCAAAGTTCTCGTTTAAGGATTTCATAAAACGTTTATTTAATGGAGGCAAAAAATAATGTACGACAATTCAGGATATGGCTTTGGTGGATATAATGGCAATAATGGTCAAAACAATAACGAGCAACAATATGGTGCTCCAGTTCAACCAACATACCCACAATATCAACAACCAACAGAGCAACCATCTCAACCAACTTATCAACAACCAGTTGCACCACAATATACACAACCTGTTCAACAGCCAGCATATTATGCACCTGTTGAACAACCAAAGGTTGATCCAGAGGAAGTATATCAACCACAAGTAGACGAAACACCAATCGTTGAAAAGGAAGTAGTACAACCAAGTATTGATGAAATTATAGAAGATGAAGCACCAGAGGCTCCAGTAGACCCAGATTATCAACCTCCAGTATCTGAGAAGAAACCAGGACTTGCAAACATTGTTGTTTGCGGTATTGGTGGTGGTGGAAACAATGCTGTTAACACCATGATAAGAGCAGGTATTAAGAGTGCAACATTTGTAGTAATGAATACAGATATGCAAGCTCTCAATATGTCATTAGTTGTAGATCCAAAGTGCAGAATTCAACTTGGTGCAAAGAAAACTAACGGATTAGGTGCTGGTGCAGATCCAGAAATTGGTAAGCAAGCAGCTGAAGAATCTAGAGATAAAATTAAAGCAGCATTACAAGGCGTAGACCTTTTATTCATAACAGCTGGTATGGGCGGTGGCACAGGAACAGGTGCTGCACCAATCGTTGCTGAAATAGCTAAGTCAATGGGAATTTTAACAATTGCTGTTGTTACAAAGCCATTCAATTTCGAAGGTCAAAACCGTATGAGAAATGCAGAAGCTGGTATTAAGGCATTAAAGAACTTCGTAGATACAATTCTTATTATTCCTAACCAAAAGCTTATTGATGCATTAGATAGATCTATTTCATTCAAACGTGCATTTGAAATTGCTGATGACGTATTACGTCAAGGTATTCAAAGTGTATCCGATGTTATCACACATCCAGAGTTAATTAACCTTGACTTTGCTGATATTCGTACAATTCTTTCAAGTAAAGGACTTGCACATATGGGTATTGGTTATGGTAAAGGTGAAAATAGAGTTGTTGATGCAGTTAGAGGTGCAGTATCATCTCCATTGCTTGAAACAGATATTCAAGGTGCTACAGGTGTTATTGTTAACATTACTGGTGGCGAAGATATGTTACTTGGTGAAGTAAGCAACGCATGTGACATCATCAAACAAGTTATTGATCCAAATGCAAATATCATCTTTGGTACAGGATTTGTTCCAGAAAAGACAGATATCGAAATTACAATTATTGCAACAGGTTTTGAAGATGCATCTAAGAAACCACAAACAACACCAGGCACAGTACCACTTCAACAACCATTATCTATTAAGACAGCTTTAGGATTAGGAAATGAAGAAAATGCTGACAATGGTCAATATAATGGTAATTTATTTGCACCAAAGCAACCAAAGTTAAGCAATAACTTTGCAGCAAATACACCAGAAGGTTTAGCAGCACAACAACCTAGACCACAACAACCACAAGTTCAACAAGGATATGTTCCACCACAAGCTCCAGTTCAACAACCAGTACAAGAACCAGAGACAACAGTTGAGAGTTCAAGAATCCAAGTTGGACAAGAAAAGAAACTTCCTGCATTCTTGCAAAAGCTTCGCAAAGGAAGAGAATAATTTAAAGAAAACACTTAATTAATGCCAGTATTTTTACTGGCATTATTATTATCAAAACTTATGAGTAAGGTAGAAAAATCCAGTATTATCTTTTATGTGGTATTAGCAATTGTTGCTGCAACAGTATGTTTATCCATTGGGCTTGGATGTTATTATCAAGCTGGTACAGCTGAAAGAGTATCGGAAGGATTAATTCCAAATTCGGATGCATTGGAAAATGCTGTTGTATATGACAGAGTTGTTATATTTGGTATAGATGGAATGGGTGCAATGTATAAAGATATGGATTCACCAAACTTTGATAGAATATTTGCTTCAGGTTCCATTTCATATAATATGATATCTCAATTGCCAACAATTAGTGCTCAAAACTGGACATCTATGTTGCATGGCGTTAATGCACAAAGTCATGGAATTACTAATGAAATAGCTTATACCTTTAAGTTTACTAATAAGAAATATCCATCTATATTCAAATTAGCTGAGAAAAAATATCCAGATGCAAAGTATTTATCTATTTGCAGTTGGTCTCCTATTAATAAAGGCATAGTTGAATATGATGATAAAATTATAAAGTTTGATTTGCCAAAAGATGGAACAGATGACATACATTATGAGGCAGATAGAAAATGTGTAGAAAAATTCAAGGAATTATTTGTTGAAGTTAATCCAAAAATCACATTTGTTCATTTAGATAATGTAGACGAAAACGCACATAAGTATGGATATGGAGATGAATACAATAATGCACTCAAATATTGCGACGAATTAATTGGAGAAATGTATGATTTCCTAGATGAAAAAGGATTAGTTCATTCCACATTATTTATCTGTGTTTCAGATCATGGCCATAAGTATCCAGTAGGTGGACATGGTGGCGAATCAGAGGCAGAAAAGCTATGTACGCTAGCAGTCAATGGCGATTTGGGCAATATTATTAAAGGCACGCCAGGCAAGGCTGTAACACATGATATAGCGTCAATTGTGTTATATGCTTTAGGAATTAAGCAGCCTGCTAATTTCGATGGCAGAGTTCCTTATAATATCTTTAATACATTATAATTTAGAGGTTCTGTATGGCTAAGAAAATAGTTGTTTGGATAATATTGATAATTGTATTAGCCGTTACTATTTTTCTTATTATAAACAATATTAGCAAGTCAAATCCTCAATATGTGGCTCACCAAGGATATTCTAGTAAATATCCTGGAAATACCGCTTTAAGCTTTACAAAAGCAGCTGAGATGCCATTTTATGGCATAGAAACCGATATAAAACAAACAAGTGACGGTCTATTTGTGTGTAATCATGATAATACAGTTGTATATAATGATGG
>CAMZEU010000049.1 GCA_947305865.1 uncultured Clostridia bacterium | reverse complement strand
GGCGTAGGTGGATGTATTGTAGATAGTGGAAAGTTTGACTGGATGGCACACAAAGATAAGTTCCCAGGACTCTGCACACCAGATGACAGTTATCATGGAATCACATATGCAGAGAAGTTTGGAAACGCAGGTGCATTCATTACAAAGTGTACAGCACAATTAATGAGGGACTTTGGTTCAATCCAATCCCCACAAAATGCATACTATCTAAACCTTGGTTTAGAATCCTTAGCAGTTAGAATGGAAAGACACGCAGCTAATGCTCTTGCAATGGCAGAATATCTTTCTAAGAATGATAAAGTTGCATGGGTTAAGTATCCTGGATTAAAGGGAGACAAAGACTATGAACTCGCACAAAAATATATGCCAAAGGGAACATGTGGTGTATTAAGCTTTGGAATTAAGGGCGGCAGAAAGGAAGCAGAAGCATTTATGAAACAACTCAAGATAATCCAAATCGAAACACACGTAGCAGATGCAAAATCTTGTTGCTTAAACCCAGCAACAGCAACACATAGACAATTAACAGACCAACAATTAAGAGAATGTGGAATATCTCCAGAGCTTATTAGACTTTCTTGTGGTATTGAACACATAGATGACTTAATTGCAGACGTACAAAACGCATTAGATAATATGTAATAGGAGGCATTATGCCAATCATTATACCAAAAGACTTACCAGCATATGAAAGATTGAGATCTGAAAAGATTTTCGTAATGGATGAAGTTCGTGCTTACACACAGGATATTCGTCAAATTGAAATCTTAATTCTTAATCTAATGCCTACAAAAGTCGAAACAGAAACACAACTATTAAGACTCTTAGGTAATTCACCTTTGCAAGTTAATGTTACATTCCTTCAAACAGCCACATATAAGGCCACACACACTTCTGATGACCATATGGAAAGATTTTACACAACCTTTGATAAAATCAAGGACAGAAAGTTTGATGGTATGATAATAACAGGTGCACCAGTTGAACAAATTCCATTTGAGGAAGTTCAATATTGGAAAGAACTAGAAGTTATTATGGATTATGCAAGAGAGAATGTAACCAGTACAATATACATTTGCTGGGGAGCGCAGGCAGCACTTTACCATTTCTTTGGCGTACAAAAACAATTATTACCAAAGAAGTTATTTGGTATTTATCCATGTCATGCACTGGTTCAAAACGATATGCTCTTAAAGGGTATGGATGATACATTCTATATTCCAAATTCAAGACATACATGTATTGCAGAAGGAGATGTATATAACAATCCAAATCTCAAAGTCCTTGCAAGCTCAGATGAGGCTGGAATAGTTATTGCAAAGACACACGATAATAAATCATTCTTCTTTACAGGGCATACAGAGTATGATAGATACACATTAAGAAATGAGTATTTAAGAGATTTGAATAAAGGATTACCAATTGAAAAACCAATTAACTATTTCACAGATAAATGTGGAGAAGACTTGGAAGATGTAGATATGAAATGGAAGTCTACAGCAAACCTACTTTTCTATAATTGGTTGAACTACTACGTATACCAAGTAACACCATACGTTTTATAATTGTTTATTACAAAGTAATAAAAAAGGATATCTCAAACGAGGTATCCTTTTTATTTTAGAAGTTATGACGAGTAATTATTCTTCGTCTTTCTTTTCTTCTTCTGCTGGTTCTTCAGCAACTTCTTCTGTTGCAGCTTCCTCAGCTTTTTCTTCTTCAGCTTGTTCAGCAGCTTCTGCATCTGCAACGTCTCTTGCAGCAGCAGCGTTTCCACTTGCAGCGCTGTCTCCTACTGTATCATCGTCTTTCTTTTCTTCTTTCTTTGAGAAGAGGAGGTTAACAAGGATACCAATAATTAATGCTGTAGCGATAGATGTGATTGTAACAATTGCTTGTCCCTTTGTTGCGAGACCGAATTGGAGAGATAATCCACCAACACCAGCAATAAGGATTGAAGATACTGTGAAGAGGTTCTTGCTTTCGCCAAGGTCTACGTTCTTGATCATGTTGAGACCTGATACTGCGATGAAGCCATAGAGTGATAAGCAAACGCCACCCATTACACAACTTGGAATTGTATTGATGAATGCAATAACTGGTGAAATGAATGCGAGAACGATTGCCATACATGCAGCACCCATAATTGATACTACAGAAGCATTCTTTGTGATAGCTACGCAACCAATGGATTCGCCATATGTTGTATTTGGTACACCACCGAATACTGAACCCACTAATGAACCGATACCATCACCGAGTAATGTACGGTGTAAGCCTGGGTCTGTGAGAAGATCTCTTTCGATAATTGAAGAAATGTTCTTGTGGTCTGCGATGTGTTCAGCAAATACTACGAATGATACAGGGATGTAGAGTAATGCGATGTTTGCAACACCAGCACCTGTTAATGCGTTGTTTGTATTTGCATGTAAGAATGTGAAGTCTGGGTAATTTAAGAAACTTGTAATACCGATTGGCTTGAAGTTGTCTATTAAGGATTGGAAGTTGATTATCTTAAGATAATCTACATTGCATGCATATCCAAAGATTGAGAAGAATCCTGCGAGTGCATATCCGCAGAGGATACCAATAACGAATGGGATTAACTTCATTGTCTTGTTTCCTTTTACAGAACAGAATACGATTACAAAGAATGTAAAGATACCGATGAAGATAGCTACAAGGTTGTATGTTCCTGCAAGAGGACCACCACTTTGAACTGAGAGATCTCCAACTGCGTTTCCTGCTAAGGATAATCCGATTAAAGCAACTGTTGGTCCAATAACTACTGGAGGCATTAACTTATTAATCCATTTTGTTCCTGCAAACTTAACAGCTACTGCGATGAGTACGTATACTGATGCTGCAAATGCTGCACCAACGAGAACACCAAAGTAACCAAATGCACAAGCACCAATTAATGGAGAAATGAAAGCGAATGAACTTCCAAGGAATACTGGGCTCTTAAATTTTGTGAATAATAAGTAGGTAAGAGTACCGAAACCAGCACCGACCAATGCAGCAGCTGAATCTAATACTGGGTCTAAACCTGAACCTGCTAATGCGCCATTAACAATTACTGGAACAACGATTGTTGCTGTAATAATTGCTAATAATTGTTGCAATGAGAAAACCAATAATTTGTTAAACTTAGGCTTGTCTCCTACATCATAAATTAGTTTCATATAATCCTCCCAATGCGGTTTTTCCGCAAGTATTTTTATCTATAAAAAAAAATGAGTACTTTAACGGTCAAATACGCTAAGTACTCGTTCATGGTTATCTATTATCGAATATCTCGATGTATAATACCTTTAGTCCTTTCATAGTCTCCAAAAATTGCTTTTGCAATAGATTTTTCTTTCTTTTGTTGTACTATAATTTACTTAAAGGTTATATTATCATATAACTATGTTTTGTTGCAATAGGTTTTTACTATTTTTTATAAAAATTTTTCTATATGTTGTGATGATTCTTTTGGCTTAACACATCTTATAGTATTTTTGTAACATCTTCCAAATTGTCTCTTTGGAAGTGTCTTGGATTAGGTTCAGCTGTCTCAGCTTTGTATCCTATAGGCATATAGAATATCGGTTTTATATTGTTTGGCAGTTCAAATACCTCTTTTGTCTTTTGTGGGTCAAAGAGAAGAACAAAGCATGTTCCTAGTCCATTTTCTGTTGCGGAGAGCATTAGTTGTGATCCAACCAATGTTGCATCTATATCTGCACTTGTTCTAGAACCATCCGTTGCATTCCAGCAAACATCTGTATCTGTGCAAACAATTATTACAGCAGGTGCATTAAATGTGCATGGAGAGCATGATGCGGCTTTTGCTAGTGCTTCTTGAGATTTGCAAACTATAAACCTAACTGGTCTGTTGTTCTTTGCTGTTGGTGCAGAAAGAGCTGTTTGTAATATCTTATTTAGTTTTTCTTCTTCTATTGGTTTGTCTGAATATGCTCTAACAGAATATCTATCTTTGCAAAGTGTAGTGAAGTCCATATGTATGCCTCCTTAATTTATATTGTATTTATTATATAATATTTATTTCTAAATATAAATAAAAATCCCTTGCCTAATTGTAGACAAGGGAAGTTCATTTAAAAGTCTAATTATTAGAATTTACGATTTGCGAATGCCTTAACACCGATGAATTGTGCTTCGTCTCCGAGTTCTTCTTCAATTCTTAATAATTGATTGTATTTTGCCATACGGTCTGTTCTGGAAGCAGAACCAGTCTTGATTTGTCCAGCGTTAACTGCAACTGCAAGGTCTGCGATTGTTGTATCTTCAGTTTCACCTGAACGATGGCTTACCATACATGTATATCCGTTTGTTTGAGCTAATCTAATAGCATCTAATGTTTCTGTTAGTGTACCGATTTGGTTAACTTTGATTAAGATTGAGTTACCAACATTGTTGATAATTCCTTTCTTTAAGAATTCTGGGTTTGTTACGAAGAGGTCATCACCAACTAATTGAACTTTCTTTCCAAGTCTCTTTGTTAATTCTTTCCAACCTTCCCAGTCTGACTCTGCTAAACCATCTTCGATGGTTACGATTGCAGGGTAGTCCTTAACGAGTTTTTCAAGGTAGCAAATCATTTCTTCTGTTGTCTTTTTGCCTTCGCCAGATTTTGCGAGGTTATACATTTGATTTCCTTCATAGAATTCAGATGATGCAACGTCCATACCTAAGAAGATTTGTGTTCCAAGTACATAACCAGCATTCTTTACTGCTTCTGCGATTAATGCGAGAGGTTCTGCATTACCATCTTTACAGCTTGGTGCGAAACCACCTTCATCACCAACACCTGTTTCATATCCTTTTGCCTTTACAACTTTTTGAAGTGCATGGAAGATTTCTGTTCCTGCTCTTAATGCTTCTTTGAATGTATCAAATCCAGCTGGGATAATGAAGAATTCTTGGAAGTCTACTGTGCTTTGTGCATGTGCACCACCATTGATAACGTTCATACATGGTGTTGGAATTGTCTTTCCATTTGTTCCACCGATGTAACGATAGAGTGGCATACCTAAAGATTGAGCAGCTGCTCTTGCTACAGCAAGAGATGCACCTAAGATTGCGTTTGCACCGAGGTTCTTCTTGAATGGAGTACCATCTAATGCGAGCATTGTCTTATCAATCTTAACTTGATCTGTTACTTCCATACCGATGATAGCTGGAGCAATTTTTGTATTTACGTTTTCAACTGCTTTTAAGACACCTTTTCCACCGTATCTCTTTTTGTCTCCGTCTCTTAATTCGAGAGCTTCGCTTTCACCTGTGGATGCGCCAGAAGGAACGATAGCACTTGCTTTAATTCCGTTGCATAATGTGATTTCAACTTCAACTGTTGGATTACCACGAGAATCTAGTACTTCACGACCATGAACATTAGTAATTTTTGCCATAAAAATATCTCCTTTGATTTTAATTTAATAAAATTAACCTCTAAAATTATAACTAATGGCGAAAATATTATCAAGTTAAATTAAATTAAGAAAGTATCTTATTTAATTTTGATTATTGACATCCCATATTTAAAAATATATATTTTTAGTAATGAAAGAAATAATAAAACAGAAGATTAAAGATATTTACGGATTTATAAACAAACACAGGTTGTGGATTTTATGTATGGTTTTAACCTTAGTTCCAATTGTGTTCTATTTTAGTCTTTGGAATATTTTTTATTATCCTTTGTTTTATACAAAATATTATATCCCAACATTATTTTCTGTAGTGGTTTTTATCCCATTCTTGATGTTTGTAATTAATAGGATATTTTTTAAGAATTCAATTGTTGAAATATTAAGTGCTGTAATAGGTATTATATTTACAATTCTAATATTTATGTTACTTGCAGCATACTTGTCTAAATTGGTGTATTTTACAATTGAGGCATTCCCATACATTTTGATTATCCTTATTATTATTGCCATTATTGTATTTATTAGAAGGGAAGCATTTGATAAAAGAACGAAACTAATCCTTGCTGGTGTAATATCTTTTGTTATTATATGTGCATTTGTATTTGGAGTATTTAATTTCCAACCTGTTTTCTACGACACAAAAGCAGCAGTGTATATGGTAGAGGATGAATACCAAATTTGTTGGAGTACATCTACCACAACAGCAGGGTATATAGAGATAGCAGGTGAGCAATATTATGATTCATATGCAGGAGCTTTAAATTGTTCAACATTACATAAAGTTACTATTCCAAAAGAGATATTGGATACCAACAAAAACTATAAAATTGTATCCTATGGTGTATCTCATAATAGAGCGTATTACCCTATACGTACATCCACAATTTCAAAGGATTACACATTTAGACCAATTAACTATGATGATGGTATTCAAATATACAATATAAGTGATAATCACCTATATAGAACTGGCCCACAAAGAGCAGCATCTTACTTCGGAGATAAGTTAGATTTACTCATTGCAAATGGAGACCATGTAAATGATGTTTCTGAGGATTGGCAGATTAAGAATATGTATAGACTTGTTGGCAATATCACTAATGGTTCCGTGCCAGTTATTTTAAGCAGAGGAAATCATGAAGCAGCAGGTTCTCAATTAGTTGAATTACCACAATGGTATGCTTCTCGTGATAACACATTCTATTACACTGTTAGAGTGGGAGATATTGCATTCATAGTGTTAGATATGGGCAATCTAGAAAAGGATGCGAGAAAGACCCAGAAGTATGTTGGAGACTTTAATCATTACAGAGAAGAAGAGGCAGAATGGTTAAGAGGAATCTATGAAAGTGGTGTGATGAATGATCCAAGTATTAAGTATAGAATAGCAGTATGCCATGTTGCATTTCCACTAAATATAAAGAAATATGGTGGCGAGGCTGCAAGGAAGATGATGGAATATCTTGAACTTATGAATATTGATTTTATGATGGCAGGACATTCCCATGCAACTGTTGTTTTTGAACCACATAGTACATATAGTTTAGATGGAAAAGAGAAGGATACAAATGAAGCCGATTTCCCAGTAATTCTTGGTTCAATAAGAAATGATGAGAATATGAGATACGAAACTCTATTTGGTTATCAATTCACAGGAACAGCTATTGAGATAAAAGACGGTGATATAGAATTAATGTTTACAAATAGTCTTGGAGAGATTAAAGAATATCATAAGTTTTAATTTAGGGGATTAATTATGAAAAAGCTATTTAAAATCTTGTTTTCTATTATTATTGTTTTAGTAGTTATTGGAATAGTTGCAATAATATTATATTGCCCATATGCTGGTCCTTATTCTTTGAATAAAGAAACTTTTGATATTTCACAAAAAGAAATAAACGATGATATAACAATTATGAGTTATAACATTAGATACTTTGCATATAATGATTTATTTAAGAAATCCTGGTTTTACAGAGCAAATCTTGTTTTAGCAGTTATTGCCGAGCAACAACCAGATATTATTGGATTCCAAGAAGTTCAACCAATTCATGAAAAGTTTATAAAAGAGCATTTGGAAGGTTATGAGTTTATAGTTGCATATAGAACAGGTGGTGCTTTTAGAGAAGGTGCAATGTTGGCATATAGAAAAGATAGGTTCACTTCTGAGAAAGAAGGTATGTTCTGGCTTTCTGATACGCCAGAGGTTAAGAGTAAGGACTGGGGCAGTTCTATTTATAGGGTTGCTGTATATTCTCAACTAAAAGATAATAAAACAGGCAAGACAGTTACAGCATTGGATACGCATTTAGATAATGCCAGTGAAGAAGCTAGAAGAGAGGGAATTAGAGTTATTATTGAACAAGTTGAAGCTCGTGGATTACAAAACCCAATTTTATTTGGAGACATGAATGATTGGGAAGAATCTTTGATGTATGCAAAGGCTATGGATAGTGGTTATCTAGATGCATTAAAGATTGCAGACACATCTTATGTTGGAAGTGGTGCAACATATCAAGAATTTGGAAAAGATTTAGACCATAAGAGAATAGACTATTTCTTTGTTAAAGATACAGTTCATATTAACAGCTATAAAGTCATAGATAAGACTTTTGACGGCATCTATCCAAGCGATCATTTCCCAATAGCTATAAATATAAATTTATAATAAAAAATCCCCCATTAGTTTTATAAGATAAGGGGAAGTTTTAAAAGTGTTGGTGCCGGCGGTCGGACTCGAACCGACACGGGTTTTGAGCCCACAGGATTTTGAGTCCAGCGCGTCTGCCAATTTCACCACGCCGGCACGTGAAAATATACTAGCATAATTATTTGTCTTTTGCAAGAATTATTTAGTGTTTTAATAGGGTGAATATTGACTAATTCCTAATTATTATGATAAACTTTTATATCAAGATATAACTATTTCCGAGGTTTTAATAATGTTAGATTATAACTTAAGTAAAGAAGACATGTTTTATGCTAAGCAGTTTTCTGAATTAATTAAATTCCCAACAGTAACTAGATCTGGTAGCGAAAACTTTGCCAAAATGAGAGAGAAATATAAAGAACTCTGTCCTTTGGTTTGGCAAAATTGCGAATTCACACTTTTAGAAGAAGATGTCGTAATCCTAAAGTGGAAAGGCAAATCTTCAGATAAACCATTGGTATTAATGGGACATCAGGATGTGGTTCCAGCCGTTGGCGGTGAATGGACAGACCCTCCATTTAGTGGTGTTATTAAAGATGGTAAAATTTGGGGACGTGGTACTGGAGATGACAAGAACTCTGTATATATTACCATGAGAGCAGCAGAAGAACTTATGGAACAAGGATTTGTACCAGAACAAGATATTTATTTAAGTTATTCGGATAGCGAAGAACAATTCGGATATGGCGTAGAAAATGCAAAGAAATGGTATGTGGAAAATGAAATTAAACCAAATCTTGTAATAGATGATTTTTTCGCTATTTCAAGATCAAATTAATAAT